>JAQUPC010000054.1 GCA_028716765.1 Alphaproteobacteria bacterium
GGCGGGGCCGGGTTCGCTCAGCACGCGCACCAGCATGGCGAAGACCGTGATCGTATCGGCGCCGGCAAGCCGCGCCGCCAAATACTTGTACGCTTCGCCGAAGGTTTTGTCCGTCCGCGCCTTGTCCGTCAGGCTTTGCCAGAGCGAGCCCTTGCGCCCGATGGCAAGCGTCATCAGCTGTTCTTCGCTGCATCCGATCAGCGGCCCGCGAAGGATCGTGGCCAGCGTCAGATCGTCCTCGGGCAGCAGGATGAATTGCAGCAAGGCCACAAGATCCATAACCGGAAGCTGCTCCGTCAAAACCATGCGGTCGGCGCCGGTTACGGGAACGCCAAGCCCTTTCAGTTGCCGGACCAGATGCTCGACGAACGGCCCGCGCTTGCGGACGAGGACCATCACGTCGCTGTAGCGCAACGGCCTGTGCGCCCCGGCCGCGCGGTCGTAGATCATGACGCCTTCGCCGCACCAGCGTTTGATGCTTGCGGCAATCTTTTCCGCCAACTCCGCGGCGGGATCGCGGACGGATTCGTAATCGAGCGGCAGCGCCCATTCGGCGTTTTCTTTTTTTGGCGCGGGCACAAGAGGCCAGACCTCCACGCGCCCCGTCGCTTCGCGGTGAAAGGCCTTGTGTTCCACCTTCACGCGCGACACGCCTTCCCGGACCGCCTCGTTTTTGAACACCGTGTCGACGGCTTTTAGCACGGCGGGCGCGGAACGGAACGACACGTTCATCTCCACGTCTTCGTAACGGCGGTCGGCGTCGAGGATGCGCTTCCTAAAATGCTTGCGCATGTGCTCGAATTCGCCGGGATCGGCGCCCTGAAAGCTGAAGATCGACTGTTTCTCGTCGCCCACCACGAACAGCGTGCGGTTTTGACCGGCATGCGCGCCGAGGCCCGCGAAGAACTCGTCGGCCAGCGCGGTAATAATCTGCCATTGCGCCGGGCTCGTGTCCTGCGCCTCATCCACGAGAATGTGATCGACGCCGCCGTCCAGCTTGAACAGCACCCAGGGCGCGATGCCGGGCCTGTGCAGCAACGCGTCCGTGCGGCGGATGAGGTCGTTGTAATCGAGCGCCGCCAGCGCCGCCTTACGCGCCGCGAAACGGCGCCCGAGCGCCACGGCCAGAGTCAACACGGCCTCCGTCTCTTCGGCGATGCGCACGGTGTCGATGCGTTCCAGAACGTTCAAAAGCCGTGAAGCCTCGCGTCCGAGAACAACCCCGATCTCCGGAAGAGCATCAAGCAGTTTTTTATCGGCTGTTTTTTCGTAAGGCTCGCCCTTTGCTGTCAGGAAGGCGCGGCTATACGTTTCCAACGCTTCGGCGCGTTCGTCCCGTGGCTTTGCAAGCCAGTCGAGTATGATGCCGGCGCGCTCTTTATAACTCGATGTGCTGCGGTCCTGCAGCAACCGCGCCGTTTGCAAAACCTCCTTATGCGCGAAGGCGCTGTTTTGTGCGGCTTCGCGGCGCAACGAGACTTCGGTCTCTTTGGGGTCAAGCTCAAGAAGGCTACGCATATGCGCCACAAGCTTCTTCAGTCCGCCCGCCCGGGCAATCGCCGCTTCCAGTCGCGGCGCGTCCTTTGCGGCTTCTTTCAAAAGGCCGGTGAACCTTTCCTCGCCAAGTTCGCGTGCGAGTATCCGCAAAGCCTTGCCCTCGGGACTTTCCGGCGCGCTCGACGCCGTGCGCAGAACGTCGCTCTCCGCGTCATGCCAAAGCGCGCGCGCGTCCGCCTCGTCCAGAACCGTAAAGTGCGGCGGCAGGCCGGATTCCACGGGGAAACGGCGCAATATCTCCTGCCCGAACGCATGAATGGTGTGGATGCGCATGCCGCCGGGGCAACCCAGGACGCGCGCGAACAATTGCCGCGCGGCAACCAGTTGTTCCGGTTCGGGAACCGCCGGGCTTTGCATTTCGTCAAGCGCCTTGCGCAACTCATCCTCGCCGCACGTCGCCCAGTGCGCCAGCTGCCGCGTGATGCGGATCGCCATTTCCGCCGCCGCGGCGCGCGTGAACGTAAGGCACAAAACACGTTGCGGCGGCACGCCCGCCAGCAAAAGGCGGATCACGCGGTCCGCCAGCACTTTCGTCTTGCCGGAACCTGCCGAAGCGCCGACCCAAACGGACGCGGCGGGATCGGAGGCTCGCCGCTGCGCCGGGGCGGGCTGCAAGGGCAGAATAACGCCGTCGATTTTTTCGAACGCCGCCCCCGTCATGACTCCTCTCCCGGCTGGCCCCATTCGGCAAGGCGCGCCAGATGGGCGTAGTCGTCGTAGCGCGGCGCATAGCGCGGCTTCGGAACCGCCCGGTAGGCCGTCGCGGGTTTCGAAAACGCGGCCAAAAGCTGTTCCAGCTTCTCCCGCGCCTCTTCGATCAGGGCGGCCGTATCGCCCTTGACGTCCTTGACGTTTTCCCCGCCGTTCACGCCCTTAAGCTGCCAGTAACTGAGCAAGCTGGTTTGCAGCGCGCCGAGATTTTCGAAACCGCCCGCTCCGGCGATCAGTGCGAGCAAGGGCAGTTGCGGCTCGTACCCTATGGCGATGTTCTTGTCCACGGGCAGGGCGCCGGTTTTGTAATCGATGATCGCGGCGCTGCCGTCCGGCAAGCGGTCGATGCGGTCCGCGCGGCCCTTCAACGTGAACTTGCCGTTGGCCAGCGCGACGGAGCCTTCGCATTCGACCCCTAAAACGCGAATACCCGTCTGACGCCGCGCCTGCTCGCGCGCGACGAACCACGCGGCGATGCGCTCGAAGCGCGGCCACCAGAACGCCGCCACCTGCGGACGGTCCCGGAAGGGCGCGAACGCCGCGCGCCCGGCGTCGAGCAGCGTTTCAAGCGGATCGGGCGGCCATGCGTCCTTGTGCCGCGCGAGGAATTTTTCCAGCGCGTCGTGGATTATCGAGCCGCGCTCGGCGGCGTCGACGTCGGCGTCGATGTCTTCCAGCCGCTTCAGATTCAGGATGCGCCTTGCGTAAATTGCATACGGGTTGCGCAGCCACGTGCCGATCTCCGTCACCGAAAGCTTCTTAGGCCTCGTATCGACGGGCGGACGCGGCTCCGGAGGCAGGCAGGAAGTGATTTTCGCAGGCGTGTCCAGCTGCTTCGCCCATGTGCGCCACGGCGCGTCCGGCTCAAGGGCATCGTGCGCTTCGCCGTGATGCCCGAGCGCCTGCAGCACCGCCTCGGCCTGCAGCAAAAAGCGCGACGGCACGGCGGGCGAGCCCTCGACGCGCCGCGCGCGCGTGAGCAGAACCTCCGGCGCGCTCGCCAGTTGCACGAAATCGTGCGCCGAAAGGCCGATGCGCCGCTCGGGCAGGGGCAGGCCGAAATCGCGTTTCATCGGCCGCGACATCCACGGATCGACGGCGGCCTGCGGCGGCCATGTTCCTTCGTTCATGCCGCCGAGGATCGTCAGGCCGGCATGATGCAGCCGCGCTTCGAGCGGGCCGAGTATGCTAAGTCGCGGATGCCGCCCGTACGCGGGCCGCACCACGCGCGCGCCCAGCAAGGCCGTGAACAGCCGCGCGTAATCGCCGCCGGTAAGGGGCGGAAGGTCCTTCGCCGCTTGCCGCCAATCGTCGAAAAACAGCGCGGCGTCTTCGCCCGCCTCGCCGCGCCAAAGCCGTTTTGCGCCCGGCGTTTCGTGTGTTGCCGCCAATGTCTCGGCCAGCGCCATATGCTGCCGGATGCGTTCGTCCAGCGGCAACGGCACGGGCCAGTTGATCGTAACCGGCTCGAACAAAGCCGCTATTTGTTCAAGCCAGTTCACCAAACTTTTGCCCGAAGTGAACAGTCCCCCTCCCCTTGGGGAGGGGTTAGGGGAGGGGTATGTAAAAGTTGACCCCTCACCTGCAAAAACTAAGGACTTGCTTTCGCAAGCCCAAGTTTTGGCTTCCTCTCCCCTTGCGGGAGAGGGGAAGTCTCCGCGCGTCTCCCTAAATTTCTCTCTCAACGCATACACGGTGCCTTGCCAGCCTTCCGCCAAACTTACGCCGCGCCAAATGTCCGTTTCGATGCGCCGCGCATAAGAACGGCACGCGGCGGGCTCCAGACCGCACGCCGCCAGCGGATGCTTGAGAAGCGAAAGATAATCGATGGCCGTGGCTTCGGGCGAAGCCGCCTGCAAAACGTCGCGAAGGAAGCTACCTTCCGGCAACGACAGCAAAGCCGTACCCGCCGAGTCATCGGCCTCGATGCCCCATCGGCGCAACGCCGCGGCCACGCGCTCGGCCAGCGCGCGATCGGGCGTGACAAGCGCGGCCGTCTTTTCTTTTTCTTCAAGCGCCGCGCGTAACCGGAGCGCGATGACGTCGGCTTCTTCCTGTTGATGCTCCGTCTCAAGGCGCGAAAGTCCGTCAAGCGCTGCGGCGGGAATGGCGGAGGGGTCAAGCTCGCGCCACGCTTGCGTGGTGCCGGCCGGGCGCATGGCTTCCTGCAAAAGGCGCACGCGATGCGGACGCTCGCTTATGCCCGCGGGCCAAGGCTTCACGTCCGCGCGCGTTATGTCCGCCAGCTCCAGCCATTTCTTCATGCCGTATTGCGGATGGCTTTCCCCGGCTTCCTGCCACGCTTCCTCGTCCAGCTCCTGATCGAGCCCCGGCAGCACGACGCGGCCTTGCGGCAAGCCCGCGACAACCGCCAGCAATTCCGCCACGGCGGGCATCGAAGCCGTCGAACCGGCCGCGATGACCGGAAAGGGCGGCGGCGTTTTTTTCCAGCTCTCCGCCTGCGCGGCGAGGACAAGGTTGCGGCGCTCGGCGGGATCGATGCAGCCTTCCTCTTTCAGAACTCTGGGCCACGCCGCCGTGACGATCTCGAGAAACTCCACCGTGTCCTGCCAGTGTTTGGCCAGTTCGCCTTGCACGAGATTTTGCAGGCCGGAGAAATCCTTGCGCTCGATCTGCACCTGATCCAAAAGCCCGGCCAGCGCTTCGGCCAGCCGGGCCGCTTGATCCAGCGGCAGTTCCTTGTCCTTCTGAACGATCAAACGGGTCAGCAGCATCTGCCGCCGCAAGGGCGCGATGGCGGGCGGAACGTCGAAATCGGCTTCGCTCGTGAAAACGAGTTCGGCTTCGTCCACGTCGCCCAAAGGCTGCATACGGGGCAAAAGCGCGGCGTGGCCGTTCGTGACGCGCAGAAACGCCTCGCGCAAATGGCGTCCGGCGCGCCGCGTCGGCAAAAGCACCAGCATGTCCGTGAGCCTCAGCGGAGCGCGCCCCGTTTCCAACCACAGCCCTTCGGCCAACGCCTCCACGAACGATACATCGGGCGGGATGGTGAAAACGCCGGTCATGCGACGGCCCAGCCTTCGCCCGAGGTCAACAGACGGTTGGACTCGGCAAGATCTTCCGGCGTGCCCGCGTGGTAACAGGTGCCGGCATGCTCGAGGCCAAAGAGCTTTCCCCGCGCTTCAACGGCGTCGAATATTCTGTTGTTGGAAAAAACCCTTTCCTCAATTTCATCCATAAGTTGAGGTTTCATGATCTGTGCCGAAATCCACACATGCGAGCGTGGCTCCGGCGCGCCCTTGCGCCACAGCCGCCCGCCGGGCTCCATCATGAAATCGCCCCTTGCGCCAAATCCGCGCGCCTTGGCGGTGGGCATGACGAGCAGCAAAACGTCCATGCGCGACGGATCCCAAGCTTCGGCCATGCGCCGCAGCGAAGGCTCGGCGCCGTCGAGCCACGGCAGGTCGGCGTTGAGGACGAAGAACGGCTTGCCGCCGAAATGGGGAAGGGCGTTCTTGATCCCCCCGCCGGTGTCGAGCAATTCGGTCTCGCGCGCGATGATGATTTCCATATCGCGCCGGGTGGTCCGGTGCGCTTCGATCTGATCCGCGAGATAAAACGCGTTCACCACGGCACGGTTAATCCCGTCCGCCTTCAATTTATCAAGCGCGTGATCGAGCATCGTGCGCCCGCCGACTTCGAGAAGAGGTTTGGGCTTTTCCAGCGTCAGAGGCCGCATGCGCACGCCCATCCCCGCGGCCAAAACCATGCCGGTGCCGGAGAGAAGGGTCGTTTTTTCAGTCATAAGGCCACGGCGTGAAAGTATTTTAACCAAGAATCCAATGCTATAACGCGTACCGGGAGATTAACACCAATCCTTGTTTTTGGAAGAAATTATGTCGGCCTTTTCATCGCTGCCGCCCCGCGTTCGCGGCGAGCATCTCGAAGAGTTCAGAGGCGTGTATTTTGGCGGCACGAACGGGAAAGCAAATTCTGTCCCCGATCCGTATTTATACCTGAAGAACATCACGCTCGTAGGTGCGTGGTACGATGACCGTAACGGGTTTTCCCAAAGAGACCGGCAATGGCTAAGTCACGCGCTGCAATGCTGCGGCGATCTCGGCTTCGCGTTATCCGGCGGACCTCATGTCACCGTCTTCAACCTTGGCAACGGTTTTGATTTTCTCGGGCCCGTGTCCGCCCCGGCGGACTTGATCGTGTCCTGCTTCGTCTATCATCCCGGATTAAACCGCGACATTCATCTTCACGAGGCAAAAGACGGAACGACGTATGTGGTTCATCAAGGCGTTTACAGATCGCCGATGGGTTTCGAGTCTTCGCCAACGGCCGTAAGCAAACACTATTTTGAAAAGGATGCTTGGCATAAAGCGGCAAAAAGAACGGGCGCAAAGCTTATCGTGACTTTCAGTTCTCTTTCCGAAATTCTGGAAACAACGACGCGTGATTTTATGGGGCCGGGTTATAAAGCGGGCCCGACAACCAGAGTTGTCGCTTACCGCGGTCCTGACGCGCGCGAACAATGCCAATTCCGCATGGAAACCGTGCTGCGCGAGGACATAGCTTCCCTTTTGTCCCGGCAACAGCCTATCGCTTTGGCGATGTAAAAAAAGTTGCCTTGATTCATTTCAGGTGCGTTTTCGTCCATGTATGTACCGGCGCAAGCGCGTCATCCCGTAACAATGTGTCCAGATAACTTTTCACGCGCGGCAGAAGCGCGGGCATGGTGTTTCGTCCTTGCGATTGGGCCAGCCGCACCACGATGCCAAGAACGCGCGTATGCCGCTGCGCTGACAGAACGCGGCAGGTGCGGCGCAGATCGCTGAGGGGCATAACCGGATTTTGCGCGTGATAATAGTCAATCACTTCATTCAAAAGGCCTAAATCCGCACTGCGCCGCACGCATTCGCACAACGAGGCGATGTCGTAGGCTATAGGGCCGATTCCGCCGTCCTGAAAATCGAGAAGGCCGACGGAGCGATAATCTATATCCCTCTCCCCTTGCGGGAGAGGAAGCGAAAACTTTGGCTTACGTAGTAAGCCATTAGTTTTCGCAGGTGAGGGGGTTTCTTCTCCCTTTTTTTCCAGATCCATCAAATTATCCGGCATATAATCGCGCAGCATGAGCGAGCGGGGCAGGGCGTCGAGCGGCGCGAGAACGTCCAGCCAAGCGGCGCGGAACGCTTCGCGCTCGTCCGTGCTCGTGGCGCGTTTGCAGGCATAGGGATAATAAAAATCCAGAAATAACTCCGCCTGCGCCGTGAACATCGCGGCGTTGAATGAAGGCAGGTCGAGACCCTCAACCCACGCCAGGTCGAATGTCTTATGCAAATGCGCAAGAACGTCCGATGCCCGGCGGTAAAGCGGCATCTGCGCGGCCCCGTTGTCCATCAACTTGCCAAACGTTACGTCGCCGAAGTCCTCCATGAGGACGAGATCGAATTCAACGCCAGAGCATGGCTGTTCCTTCCCATCAAGGGGGAGGGAACTCGCTGTGCCCGCGTATACCTCCGGCGCGGAAAGGCCGCAGCGGCGAAGCAAATCCGCGATGGCAATGAACTGCGGGGTTTTCTGTTCCGGTGCGGCCTGCATCAAAATGGCGCGGCGAGGCTCGCCGTCTTCGCGTTCAAGCCGCGCAAATTGCCGCGACGAAAAATCGGCCTTTAGCGGGAAAGCCTTCGCCTTCTCCCAACCGGCGGCCTGTAAAAACCGAAAGGCCCCGGCTTCGGCGTTCATGAGAGGAATCCCTGAATCCGCCGCTCCCAAAATCCGTGCGGCACGATCGTCATGCGCCGCAGGCCTTCCGCATCCATGTCAAACCGCAATTCCAGCCTGTCGCGCGGCATAAATGGCGCTGCGCGCTCAGGCCATTCGACGAGCACGAGTCCGTGAACGCAAGCTTCGTCAAAGCCCGTTTCCTCAATCTCCTCGGGGCGTTTCAGCCGGTACAAATCGAAATGGAAAACGGGGAACGCGTTGCCTTCGTAACATTGCACAAGCGTGAACGTCGGGCTGATCACCTCTTCGTCGACGCCAAACTCGCGCAGCAGGGCGCGCGCGAACGTCGTCTTGCCCGCGCCCAGATCGCCCTGCAGGCAGACGACGTCTTTCGCCCCGAGCAAAGGCGCCAGCCGCCGCGCCATTTCGTCGGTGGCGGCAAGATCGGGGAGGGGAATAGTTGTGCGCGAAAGGTTCATACCAACCACTATATTATCACCCTCACCCGTCTCGTCTGTCACGCGCATGCGCGTGACAAGCTCGGCACCATCTCCCGCAATGCGGGAGAGGGAGGGGCCCCGCGTAGCGGGGAGGGTGAGGGAATATAACTCAAAACGATCTATCGCGATTCATTTTAACTGCCCCCGCCTTCCTCCGGCGCTTTTTGCGGGATGAAACAACTTATGCGCGTGCCTTTTTGCGCGCTGCTCGCAATCTCGACGCGGCCGCCGTGCAGCTCCACGAAGCTTTTGACGAGACTGAGCCCGAGCCCGGCGCCGCTTTGCCTTGCCTGCGGATTGGCGCGCTCGAATTTTCCGAACACGCGGTCGCGGTCGGATTCGGAGATGCCGATGCCGGTGTCCGCCACGGTCAAAACGATCCAGCCGTCCTGCCGCCGCGCCTCCAGCGTGATGCGCCCGTCTTCCGGCGTGTACTTGATGGCGTTGCCGATGAGGTTGAACAGCACCTGTTTCAACCGGTTTTCGTCCGCTTCGAACGGACCGATATCCGACGGGCAGTCGATGAAGATTTCAAGTTTCTGCTGGCGCGCCCATTCGGCCGTCATTTGCTTGGCCGCGTTCAGAAGGTCCGCCGCCGCGACCGGCTTGCGGTTGAGCGCCATGCGGCCCGCCTCGATGAGGGCAAGGTCGAGCACGTCGTTGATGAGGCGGGAAAGCTTTTCCGACTCGGCCTTGATCGTGCGCGTGTATTCCAGCTGTTTGTCGTTCAGCGTGCCGAAATACTGCTCGGTCAGAATGTCGGCGAAACCCGCGATGGTGTTGAGCGGCGTGCGCAGCTGGTACGACACGTTCGCCACGAAATCCGATTTCAGCCGGTCCGCCGCCGCCAGCGCCGCGTTGCTGGCGCGGAGCGCCTGCTCCACGCGCACGGAGTCGCTGACGTCCAGATAGCTGTTGAGCACCGCGCCGTCGGGCAGGGGAACGGTCAGGTACTGGATGATCGTCTGGTCCGCGCGTTCGATGCGGCCCGTGCGCGGGTTCCTGTCGAGCGCGTAGCTGACCATCTCGCCCTTGAAAGAGCCCCAATTATCGCCGAAATTGAAGAGCGGCTTCATCTGCTCCAGAAGCTCCGCGACGTGCGGCTCGGCCGCAAGGTAATCGGCCTCAAGCTTCCAGATGCGGGCGAAGGCGGGATTGAAAAGGCGCAACTTGCCGTCCGGCCCGAACACGGCGATGCCTTCGGCCAGATTGTCGAGCGTCTCGCGCTGCACCGCGATCAACGTGTTGTAGTTCGATTCGAGCGCCAGACGGTCGGTCACGTTCTCGTGCACGAACATGATGCCGCCGAAGGGGTGCGGCACGGCAAGGATGCGCAGCGTCGTGCCGTCGGGCAGGAACATCTGGTCTTCCTGCGGCTCGAGAAGCGAGGTGAAAAGTGCGGCGCGCTCTTTTTTGTAATGTTGAAAATCGGCCTGTTCCGGCAGGCGGCGGCGCGCCCGCAGATCTTCCAGAATTTCCGCGAAGGTGGGCTTGCCGTTCAGGAAGGCCTCGTCGGCTTCCCACAGCTTCTGGTAGGCGCTGTTGTAAAACTCCAGCTTCGTGTCGCGGCCGTAAATGGCGATGGCGGACCCCAGATGCTCCATCACCTCGTGATGCGCGGCAAGGTGGCGCTGAAGTTCGGTTTCCTTTTCTTCCTCGGCCGTGACGTCCACGGCAAAACCGAGCAGGACGACATCCCCGGCCCCTCCGTCCGCCGCTTTGTCCTTGTCCGGCGCATCCGGCTCGACGGCGGCGGCTTCGCCGGAAAAGCGGAAAGGCAGTTCGGTGATTTCCAGCAACCGGCGCTTGCCGGCGACGATAACGTGCCGCCGTTCGTTTTGCTTTTCGTTTTTGTTAAGCGCGTTGGCGGCCAGCGCGCGGCCGATGCCGCCGCGCGCGGTCTGGGACATCAGCTCGTGCTGCTCGCGCAAGACGTCTTCGATCGAGGCGTCCACCGCTTTGGCGTAGGCGCGGTTGCAAAGGACGCTGTTCAAATCTTTTGCCCGTCCCCAGACGGGAAAGGGGATGGCGTCCAGAAGGCTCTGGGCGTCATGCGGAGAAACAGCGGCGGCGGCCGAAGCCAAAGCCTGCGGCCGCGCTTCGGCGAAGGCGGCGTGATCGCAGACCCAAAGCACGTCCACCTTGGGGCCGTCGCGGCTGATCGAAAAACGCCGTCCCGTAATGCGGAAATGCGCCTGATCCTTCGGCGCCGTGACGTCGAGATCGAAATCCTCGCCCGTTTCCTGCAGGCGGCGGTAAGCCTTGGACAGCGCCGGGCCTTCCTTGATCCCCGCGGCCAGATCCTCGAATTGCGCAAGTTTCTGAAGGCCCAGTTGCGCGGCGACGCCGTATTCCTCGCGCAAAAGGCCTTGCGGCGAAAAAAGGCAATAGCCGCCCGGAAGCGCGCGCACCAGCGCCTGAAAACGGTCGGCGACGAACCGCATCTGGCGCATGTGGCTCTCGCGCTGCTTAAGCCTGCGCGCGAGCGCGAACAGGAACCAGCCCAAAATCCCCGCCAGCAAAACCAGCAGCGTCATGGCCAGCGAATAAACGTCTAGGAATCCCATCTTCATAACCGCCGCCAGAACGACGGCAAGCACGACCGCTATAACGGACAGGAGGACGAGACGGGCGGGCGAAAGCTGGAGCATGGTAAAGAAATTCAGAACCTTCGGTTCGGAGCGAATCGCCTTATGAGTAAGCCATCTTGGCGTTCAAGGCAAAGGGGCCAATTATGGTTAACGCGCGGCCCAAAGCCGGAGACTGTTTTTAAAAGGCTGTTTCCGCTTCCGAACCAATTCGGGAGAAGCGTCAAACCTTGCCTTTCGCCGGGGCGGAACGCTTTTCCCGCGCCAGCGGGTGATGTTCGGCCACCGTGCGCGCAAGGCGCGAGGAAGCCACATGCGTGTAGATTTGCGTCGTGGCGATGTCGGCGTGGCCGAGCATGGTTTGCACGCTGCGCAAATCGGCGCCGTGCTCGATAAGGCGCGTCGCGAAAGCATGCTGTCGAAGCCGAGCTCGGGCAAAGATTTGAATGCAGACTTAAAACATCGGCTCGGGCTGACTTAGGAGTCTTATATATAGCAAGGAAGTGGGCGGCGTATTTGCCGAGTTGATAGATGGACGGATGGATTTATTTATGGGCCGTTCATCAGACGGCCATCCATATGAAGTGGGCTCAGGCAATTAGATGCGCTTATGCTTCCACTGCCGCTATAAATTAAAAGGGCGGCATAGTGAGGTACCATAGGTTTCCGCTACCATTAACGGTTTTGCATTCCGTTGCTCCCGTATCGGCATTCGCTCTGCAACAAAACTGCCAGGATTGGTTTGGCCGGGCCCAGCATGATAATCTGTAGTGACCGGGAGCGCCTGCATTCCAAGGTTTTTGCACGTAATCATACCAAGGATTTCCGCTTCCTCCTTGCTGAGCTCTGCATATAACATCTCCAGTTTCAGTATCGATTTTGCAGCAATTTTGATAATCATTCCCATCATAAGCATGGAAGCAGGATAAATCATATCGGGGATTAATCATCAACTTCCATGTGCATCCGCCGCTTGTGCCGCAGGTTGCGTCAGATGATGTGCTTCCCATCTCGAGCGAACACACGACAAGGCCCGTCCTGTCAGCCGACATATGCGTTGAGCCGAGGACGTCGCACCCATCTCCCGGCACAAATGTATCCACGGCCAAAACCGGGCGGGCAACGAGTAAAAGAAAAAGGGCTGTAAATGCGAGAAAGGAACGCATGGGCTGGGCCTCCTCAGAAGCAAAAATGCCCGCCCATTGTGCCAGTCAAATGTTACCCAAGACTTAATCAGGGTTTTGCAGGGGAGAATCAGGCGGCTTTCCATGCCCAGCGAGCCGCGGACTGTTTGCACGGCTTGCCGCCTTGCAGCAGCGAGCCAGCCCGCCCGGCCCCCTCACGGCCCCGGCCAAGCGTTCCCCGAGGCACAGCCGGGGTGATAGGAAAAGGAATAAGTGGGCGGTGTATTTGCAGAACTAACTAAACGCCCAATTTTACGAATAGCTCTTCATTTAGTTAGCACACTCGATCTCTGTTGTTGGGGCCATGCCAAAAGCCGCGTTGCCAAAGGTACAAGACCAATGCCAAACCCCAGAGAGACTAGACACTGAGACGCCGCCAGGCATATCGTTTGCGACAAGGGGGCCATAAAAGGAGTTCTTAGGGGTTGATATATCTCTACATTTTCCGGTAAATGTAGAAAACCCGTTTTGCTGACACCATGCGAGCGGAGTCATGGGGGTAAGCAGCATATAATAGTTTGATTCCGAATAGCCGGGGGGCACGTGAATCCACTCGGTCCCACCCGACATTGATTTCCAGACCGTATTTTGCCCTGCGCCTGATTCAACACAAGCCCCGCTATCCGGGCACATACAGGCGACAAGATTTTTATGGTCATCCGCCATTGTTGTTGCGCCTAATTGATTGCACCAGTTTCCCGGCACTTTCGGCGGGGCCGGTGCCACAGTCGCCAAGGCCGGAAACGAAACGCTCATCAGACCAAGAACGGCAAAAACAAGGCGGGTGCGCATGGGCTGGGCCTCCATATGGGAAAACGTCAGGTCATTGTGCCAGTCAAATGTTACCCAAGACTTAATCAGGGTTTTGCAGGGGAGAATTAGGCGGCTTTCCATGCCCGGCGCGCCGCGCACTACCTGCGCGGCTTGCAGCCGAGCAGTGAGTCCGTCCGCTCTGTCCCTTCACGGCCTGACGAAGCTTTCCCCGAAGCCCAAGCTTGAGATCGAGCCAAGAACTAAGAAAAACGAAGGGTTGACTTAGGAAAGACTAAAGTCAAATTCAACGGAAGTCGGGTCTATAGCCCCGCCACAAAGCGTATCCCCCGCTGCTGTCCCGACATCTACGGGGCCGGAGACGGGAACAACTATGCCGCCGCTGTCAAGAATAACAGCACGGGCTGTATCTTTATCGCCGGTCGCTATTGCTGTGACGAGAGACGTGCAGGCGCTACGTGGCACAGAATAAAACGACACCCTAAATGTGGTGGCGTTTATTACAAATACACGTATTGGCCCACCCCACATATGCGCGGCATAAGTAGGACTAGTGACGAGCTCGGGAGGGATGGCTCCTGCGGTAATCATTTGTGTCGTTATAGAATGCACGCTTGAATCGGAAAAAGTGGTCCTCATCCCGCGGGCTGATCGTACGTTTTGTGCGATTTGTAAATAATATTTTTGCGCATCCCCAATCTTCATGTGGGTGTAAACTGCGCCCGCCCCCGCCCAGATAGCGCCAAGAATGATTCCAGCGACGCCGAGAACAATGGCGGCTTCAGTTAAGGTGAAGCCACGGCGAGAGTCTATACAGACGCGCATGGAGAGAACCTCCTTAAGAGCAAAAACGCCCGGCCATTGTGCCAGCCAATTGTTACCTAAGACTTAATCAGGTTTTTCAGGGGAAAATTGGGTGGCTTCCCCTGCCCAGCGAGCCGCGGACCACCTGCACGGCTTGCAGCCTTGCAGCGCTGAGCCCGCCCGTCCGGCCCCCTCACGGCCTGGCCAGGCGTTCCCCGAGGAGCGGTCTTAAGAGACCCCATGACCTCCGGAATGTGGAAGGATTACAGGGCTTTTAAGGCCGCGGGCTTGCTTAAGGTGTGGCGCAAAAGGTGGGCGGCAGGTC
>JAQUPC010000055.1 GCA_028716765.1 Alphaproteobacteria bacterium
TGTAATGCCGAAAAACTCCGCGGCCGAGGCGTTCATAAGATTGATGTGGAAGCGCGGATCGACGCCGATCACGCCCACCGACACGCCGGACAAAACGGCCTCGGTGAACCGGCGGCGCAAATCGAGTTGCCTGTTCGCCTCGATCAGATCGCTTCTTTGCGTTTCCAGCTGATGCGTCATACGGTTAAAGGCCCGCCCGAGCAAGTTAAGTTCGTCGTCGCCGCGGCTCGTTTCGCCGACGCGCGCCGCCAGATCGCCCGCGCGCACGCGATCCGCGGCGTTGATCAACTCGCTGATCGGACGGACAAGGCGCGTGGCAAAATTCAGGCCGAACCACACCGCCGCCATAAGCAGCAGCAGCGCCACCACGCCGAAGATCAGCGTAATCATGACCCGGATGCTGGAACTGCGCTGCCTTAAGTCGTCGTATTCCTTGACGGCTTTTTCGGTCGTCGCCATGTGCGCCAGCACCTTTGGCTCTACCAGCCGCCCGACGAACAGATAGGTATCCACGAAATTGTCCAGCCTGAGCAGCGCGCGCACCCGGTCGTCCGTATCGCTGACCAGAAGCACGACGTCGCCCGTCCGCGCCCGCGTGCGCATCTCCTCGGTGATCGGCTCGAACGACAAGGCAAAGGTCAGGCCCGAGCGCGCCAGGATTTTACCGGAGCCGTCGAAAACGATGACCTCGGTCAGCGAACGCAGATAGGCTTGCGCCGAAACGATCTGCGCAAAGCGCACCGGGTCTTCGGACAAAAGCACCGCCTGGCGGTTCAGGTCGTTCGCCATCGCGAGCGCGTCGGCGCGCAAGACCTGCTGATGCTCTTTAAGATACGCCTGCGCCACTTCCCGCGATTCATCGAGCGCCGTGCTTACGCGCGCCGAAAACCACGCCTCGACGCCGAAATAGAAGAATACGGCCGCGAACATCGCCACCAGAACGGCCGGCGCGGCGGCCAGAAGCGTGAATACGGCGACCATGCGCACATGAAGGCGCGACCCGGCCTGATTGCGGCGGCGGCGCATCCAGATGGTGAAAACGCGATGCGCCACCAGCGTGCCGATCAAAAGCAGAAAGACCAGATCGAGAGTCAAAAGGATCGTGACCGTCGTGGGGTCGTTGCCGAAAAACGGCGTCTGCGTCAGCGCGGCATACGTCGCCAGACTCGACGCGACGGCCGCCGCCACAAGAACGACCGCCAGTTTGTTGACGAGGCCGATGCGGACAGCCCATGTCGAAAAACGGCGCGGCAAGGCAATGACGTTCATGACGCTTTGCCTTTCTTTTGCCTCGCGCGTCCGGCATGAAGGCCGAGTTCGCGGATTTTCTTCCGCAACGTATTGCGGTTGAGTCCCAAAAGTTCGGCGGCGCGCAACTGGTTGCCGCGGCATTCGGACAACGCGACGCTCAACAAGGGCCGCTCGATCTCGCGGAGAATACGGTCATAAAGGCCCGAGGCAGGCAGATCCCGCTCATGCGCCGCGAAATAATCGCGCAAATGCCGCTCGACCGATGCGGAAAGGCCGCTTTTTGTCTCCTGCGAAGGCGCCGGGGCCAAGGTCATAATTTCTGTTCCCCGGCATACGGCATCGCGACGCGCATGATCTCGCCCGGCACGTTCTCATACTTGCCGAGAATCCGGTCGATCGTGCCGTTGTTGTGCAATTCGTTGACGGCGGTGCCGAGAACCTCGCGCAGTTCCCATTCGCCCATCGCCACGTCGAAAGCTTCGGAATACGTCCGCAGAGGAGCCACGCCCGCGACGCGCTTGAGCTGCTTGTCAGGATTGTTCTTGTTGTAATCGTGCACCGCGAGCTCGTCGGCGAATGTCGCGTCGGCCTTGCGCGTCGCGACGTTCAAGAGCAGTTCGGCTTCCGTGGAAAGTCCGGTGAGAGCGAACTGCCTGGCCTTCGGAAAACTCGCGTCGGCGATGGCTTTCATCGTGCCGCTGTCGGCGACGGAGATGATCATGTTTTCGCCGTTCAGGGCGGCGATATTGCCGTCAAACCTCGTATCGCCGGCGCGGACGTAGGCGTAAACGGGCGTGTACAGGACCGGACCGGTCGCGATCACGCGGGTCGAACGCGCCACGTTGGTCCACATCGTGACGCAATGGGCATCCACCTTGCCGCTGCTCAACAGTTCGGGAAACGCGCCGACGCCCGTTTCTTCCACCCAGTCGATTTTCAGGCCGGTCAACTTGCCGAGCGCTTCCATCACTTCGTAATCAATGCCGCTTGTTTTCTTTGCGGCGGCGTCGATCGTAAAATGGTGAGCGCGGGATATATACGAACAGCGCAACGTGCGCGTCCGCATCACCCTTTCGAACGCCGTTTCTTTTTTGGCCGACGAACCGTCGCCATGCGAAGGCCACAGCACAGCCGTCCCCAAGGCAATAAGCGCCAACACAAGGGCAACAACGGCGATTTTGTTAGGACTAGAGGTCTTCATCATACCGTCTGTTCCATCAAAGGCTGAAAAAACGCATGGATAAGTTCGCGTACCTTGCCGGCGTCGCCGCAGACGTTCACCGCCGCGCGGAACCCTGACGAACCGGGCAGCCCCTTGCTGTACCAGCCCATGTGCTTGCGGGCAATGCGTAATCCCGCCTCTTCGCCGTAATGCGCCAGCATATCCTCGAAATGCGCAAGCAGCGCCGTATAAAGCGTGGACGGCGACGGATGTTCCGCCGCCTTGCCCGTCTGAAGGAAATCCATCACTTGCCGCAAAAGCCACGGACGGCCATAGGCCCCGCGCCCGATCATCACGCCGTCCGCGCCCGAACGCTCAAGCGCCTCGAGCGCCGAAGCGCCGCAGGTAATATCGCCGTTCGCGATAACGGGAATGTTCACGGCGTCCTTCACCCCGCGGATGGCAGCCCAGTCCGCCTGCCCGCTATAGAACTGATTGCGCGTGCGGCCATGCACCGTGACCATTTGGATGCCGCACGCTTCGGCGATTTTTGCAAGGCGCGGCGCGTTCAGATTTTCGTGGCTCCAACCCAGCCGCATTTTAAGCGTCACCGGCACGCGCACGGCCTTCACCACGGCTTCAAGAATGCGCGCGGCAAGCTTTTCGTTCCTCATCAGCGAAGACCCGGCGTCGCCCTTCACGATTTTTTTCACCGGACAGCCGAAGTTGATGTCGATGATCGGCGCGCCGCGATCTTCGTTGAGCTTCGCCGCGTCGGCCATAACGTCCGGCTCGCACCCCGCCAGTTGCACCGCCAGCGGCTGTTCGTCGCCGCCGCCCTGAACCATCTGAAGAGTCTTGCGTACTTCGCGCACCATCGCCTGACTGGCGATCATCTCGGAAAACATCAACCCCGCGCCGTGCTTTTTCACAAGCCGCCGGAAGGGCCTGTCCGTCACGCCCGCCATCGGCGCCAACATAACTGGCACGTCGATCGTCACCGCCCCGAGCCGGATTGGCTTCAGGCGGCGTACGCAGACCGCAGAACTGTTGACGATATCGAGCATGAAGGGGCTGGTTTCCTTTTGCCTAAAATATAGGCAAAGCTACGCGTTAAGCCCCTTAGGCGCAAGGAGGTACTGTCGTTCCGGCTTCAGAATGATTTGTTGCGACCGCAACACCGAAAGCAAAAAAAGCAATAAAAAGCATAATGTTCTATGGTAAACGGAACAAATTTTTGTTTTGGTAACAATACAAGTCCCCTGTTTGCCAAGGAGTTATCATGAGAAATAAATCCCTGCCGGTAGCCGCAATCGGCCTGATGGGTGCTCTTGTGTCTTACACATCCGCCTATGGCGCCCCGGACATCACTTCGACAAACCCTTATGCCTATGCACCTACGGGAAACAGCGGCGCAAGTTCTGCCGCTTCGTTTGGCCAAGAGATTGCGAAACAACAGGCCATGTCGCAGGTCAAGTCCTTCCTGCCCTACTTCGGGGGCGAACAGCCCGAGTGGCTGAAACGTTTTGAGGTGAACTGGAACTTTCTAAATGAAAGCAAACCCGAACAATCCATTCTGACGGTTCAGCCGCTCTACCAGTCGAACAATAAGCAGGACACCGTCTTCGTTCAGGGAAGTCTTTATCACTATGCCCTTTACGGCGACTACAGATGGACCGGCAATATCGGCACCGGCTACAGGCGGTTGCTGGCCGACAATCAGGTCCTTCTTGGCGCCAACACCTTTTTCGACAACGAATTTTCCTACAGCCACAGGCGCATGAGCCTTGGCGCGGAGGCTAAGTGGGGACCGCTGGATTTCGGCTTCAATAATTACATCGGCCTGAGCGGCGATCAATCCGTCGACGGCGACATCGAAAAGGCGTTGGGAGGCAGGGATCTAAAACTCACAACGCAGTTGCCGTTCGTCCCTTGGGCCAAAATCGGCGGAGGTTATTTCATATGGGACGCCGACAGGGCCAGCCGGGACATGTCGGGCTCTACCTTTTCGGCGGAACTTGCCCTTCATCCGAACCTCAGCGTCGCGTACAAATGGTCGAGTTTCGACGTCAACAACAACGCCGCGCGGGGGCAAAACGAGGTCTTGCTCCGCTTCACTCTTGCCCGGCTGGGCTCGCCTTCGCTTAGCACAGGCCCGATCGTCTCGAACAAAGCCTTCGAGACGCGCGACCTGACGAACGAAACGCTGGCAAAGGTCGAGCGTGAGAACCGGATTATCGTCGAACGCCGCGCGTCCAACGGCAACGTCATTATTGCACGGGGAGACTAATATGTTGCGCCAGAACGTTCTTGCCATTCTTCTTTTGTCTCTCACCCTTACCTCCCCGGCTTATGCCCAGATCGTTCAGGAGTTCGGGCCAGCCACGACGTACGAGGTCACGCTTAAGAAAGTCGAGTTGTGCGCGCAGGGAAGCGCGATCGACCTGACGGGGGCCGCCCAGCCAACGTGCCTAAGCCCCTTCGTTCTTGGCAACGAAACGGAAGCCTTCGACATCGCCAGCGCTTCGGTGGGAGCGGCAATCGGCGGCTATGGCAATTTCGCCAGTCTTCCTGCCGGAACGACCTACACGCATGCGCGCATGACGCTATCGCGCACGTTCACGCTTGCAGGTCTGCTCGCGGGCTCCGGATGCCGGACCGACAGTTCCGGAACCCCGGGCAACGCGGGAAACGCCGCCATAGGCACCCATGACGGCGCGCCGGGAACGACTCAAACGATGGTGATTGTCGACACAGACGCTTTTGCCCCCGGAAGTCCGTCGGATCAGGATTACTGGCAGAACGGCCTTGTGCTGAACGGCGCGGATTTTACGTATACGGCTGAATTGCCGCAGCCGTTCGTCGCCACAAGCACGCTGCCGACCATCCGGGTCGCCTTCAACACCCAGCAAGGGCTCGGCGGCATATTCAGTGGAGGACTGTGCCTATTATATCCCGGTTATCCGTCCGTCACGCTCTCGACACAGTGACAAAAAGGGCAAGAACCGCTATACCCTGAAAATCATGTCCGGTGTTTAAACCGGGCCCAATCCCCAAGCAATATCAGGATGTCGGGGGCATGCCGATTTTGCGCCGGAGCGTTTTGGCTTTTCTCGGCCACCCGCACATTGACGTTATCGAGCATGAATGGGCCGGTTTTCTTTTGCCTAAAATTTAGGCAATCCTACCTGCGCCCACAGGCGCCTGCAAGCATCTTTCAGGGAGCGCGAACGACGCGCCAGCCTATGCCCTCACGGGGACAGTAAAGAGGTTTGCTTGCTACTGGTTCTGGCGCATAAACAGGCGGCAAAGCCTCAAGCTTAGATTTAAATTCCATAACTTCAGTAAACAAGGCACTGTCTTGAGGAAGAATATCAATCATCGTTTGTGTAAAATTAACCAAAGATTTTGTTACTTCTTTATCCGCTTCTATCATAGGAATTCTGAACCGCTCCTCGGCTTCTGTGCACCCCACTACAAGGCACGTATCCCTATTAAGAGTCATTTCAAGTCTTCTCAGGTTTGCCTCTGCCAATACCCGAGCACTCTCGTTTAAATGAACCCATAAAGATTGTTTTTTGAGCCCCTCGGCATCGCCCAATTCAAGCAAAGCTGAAGGCAAACTTGGAAAAGTTTTGTTCACTTTCGATAAAAGTTCGACGCCTCGTCGCACCAGTTCACCTACTCCACAATTGTCGGCGATTTTAGCCATTAAATTCCTCCAAAATAGTATAAATATGTTGTTACTTTTTGACAGGTAACATGCGATTGAAAAAGTGACAACCTTATTGCATTGTTATCTACCAAAGTTGGTTAAGAGGTTTTATGCCCACTTGCACTGCCCTCATCGTCGCTGCCGGTTCCGGCGTCCGCTTTGGCGGCCCAATCCCCAAGCAATATCAAGATGTCGGGGGCATGCCGATTTTGCGCCGGAGCGTTCTGGCCTTTCTGGGACATCCTCATATCGACCGCATACAAGTCGTCATCAGCCCCCAGCACCGCGACCTCTACGACCGCGCCGTGGCGGGTCTCGGCCTCCCTGCCCCCGTTCATGGCGGCGCCACGCGGCAGGATTCCGTGCGCCTCGGCCTTGAGGCTCTGGCGCAAACGGCCAGGCCCGATTTCGTCATGATCCACGACGCCGCGCGTCCGCTTATCGACGCCGCGACGATCACCGCCGTACGCAAGGCGCTCGATCAGGCCAAGGGCGCGATTGCGGCCAAGCCGCTCGTCGATACGCTGAAACGCGGCAGCAGCGACAGCATCACGGAAACCATCGACCGCAGCAACCTATGGCAGGCGCACACGCCGCAAGCATTTCATTTCGACGCCATACTCGCCGCGCATCTGGCGGCGAAAGGCGCGCAACTCACCGACGACGCCGCCGTGGCGGAGAAAGCAGGAATGCCCGTGACCCTCGTCCCCTCCAACCCCGACAACATGAAAATCACGAACCCGGACGACCTCGGCCGCGCCGCGCGCCTTCTGGGCCAGAATTTCGGCGACATCCGCACGGGCCTCGGCTTCGACGTGCACCGGCTCGTACCGGGCGATGTTATTCATCTCGGAGGCATTGCCATTCCGCACGACCGCACGCTTGAAGGCCACTCGGACGCCGATGTGATATTGCACGCCGTCGTGGATGCGCTTTTGGGAACGATGAGCGCGGGCGACATCGGCACACATTTCCCGCCGAGCGATCCGCAATGGAAAGGCGCGGACAGCGCTCTTTTCGTGCGTCACGCGGTGCAGATGATCAACGAGCGCGGGGGCATGATCGCACACGTCGACGTCACGGTGATGTGCGAACAACCGAAGCTCGGCCCGCACCGCGAAGCGATCCGCGCGCGCATGACGGAATTGCTGGAAGTGAATCCCGATCGCGTCAGCCTGAAGGCCACGACGACCGAGCGCCTCGGCTTCACCGGCCGCGAAGAAGGCATCGCCGCGCACGCGGTAGCGACGGTAAGGTTTGAGGGGTGATCCGATGGCTTGGGTTTACATTTTTCTGGCAGGATTGATTGAGACAAGCTGGCCTTTCGTTCTTAAAAAGTTTTCGAACGTCTCGTGGGCACCTTTAGCGATATGCCTCGCATCCATGATCCCGGTTTTCTATCTTCTGAGTTTCGCTATGAAATCGCTTCCGGCAGGAACAGTATATCTTGCCTCCATCGTCATTGGGAGTATCGGCGTAACTTTGGTGGGCATTTTTATATTTCACGAAAGCGCCAACATGCTACGCCTTGCTTCGCTTGCCTTGGCCATCATCGGCGTTATTGGTTTGAAATATTTTGGTGCAATACCTTCGTAAGTTGCTGCCCTCCCCCTGTCACTCACTCGTGAGTGACAGGGAGGGTTGGGTGGGGGGTCCTCAGGAAAAAACGAAAAAAGGTATGAGATGACATTCCCTCAAGAAATCCACGCCCTCGCCGCACAGATCATCACGCTTTACTCGAGAGAAAAGCGGCGGATCGTGACGGCTGAATCCTGTACGGGAGGCATGATCGGCGCGGCGCTGACAAGCGTGCCGGGATCGTCGGAGGTGTTCGAGCGGGGATTTATCACCTACAGCAACGATGCGAAGATCGATCTTCTGGGCGTACTTCCGGAAACATTGAAGACTTTCGGCGCGGTCAGCGCCGAAGTGGCCGAGGCTATGGCGGAGGGAGCTTTGGAATATTCGCATGCCGATGCGGCTGTTTCGGTCACCGGCATCGCGGGGCCCGGCGGCGCAACGCCGGGAAAGCCCGTCGGCCTCGTCTATCTTGGCCTTGCCACGCGCGACGGCGCGCGCTTCCACTACCGCTGCGCGTTCAAGGGAGACCGCGACTCCGTGCGGCTTGAGGCCACGCATGAGGCGTTGAAGCTTCTGCTTTCGGCGGTAGAAAAAGACTAAATCGGCAGCGCGCCGGGCCGCTTGCCGCGCAGCCACCAGACGACCAGCAGGCGCGTAATCATGATCGCGCAAAACATCGATGTCAGGATGCCGATGGTAAGCGTTACGGCAAAGCCTTTCACGGGACCGGAGCCGAATATGAACATCAACACCGACGCGATCAGCGTCGTCATGTTCGCGTCGATGATCGACGACATGGCGTGCTTGTAGCCCGCGTCGATCGCGGGCACGGTCGAGCGGCCAAGCCGCAATTCCTCGCGGATACGCTCGAATATAAGCACGTTGGCGTCAAGCGACGTTCCGATCGTCAACACGATGCCTGCGAGGCCGGGCAACGTCAGCGTCGCCTGAAGGATCGACAAAATGGCGAATATCAGCGCCATGTTGAACAACAACGCGATATTGGCGAACGAGCCGAAAACGCCTCCGTACGTAATCATGATAAAGACCATAGCCAGAACCAGCCCGATCACGCTGGCCGTGGATCCCGCCTTGATCGAATCCGCGCCCAGCCCCGGCCCCACTGTTCGTTCCTCCAGAACCTTGATCGGCGCGGGCAAGGCTCCGGCGCGCAACAGCAAGGCAAGATCCTGAGCCGATTGCGTCGTAAACCGGCCCGAAATCACGCCGCTCCCGCCCAAAATGGGCTCGCGGATCACGGGCGCACTTATAACCTTGTTGTCAAGCACGATGGCGAACAACCGTCCTACGTTGTTGCGCGTAGCCTCGCCGAAACGCTTTCCGCCCTGCGAGTCGAACCGGAAACTGACGACGGGCTCGCCGTTCTGAAACGAAGGCTGGGCATCGACCAGCGTGTCGCCGGAAACCATGATGCGTTTCTGCACAACAATGCTTTGTCCCGGCGCTTCCGTCATCGGTAACCGCTCCGTACCCGGCGGCACGGGCGCGGCCGGATCGGCGCTGGCCCCCTCCTCCACCAAACGGAAGGTCAGCTTAGCGGTCTGGCCCAGAAGGTTTTTAATGCGCTCGGGATCGTCCACGCCCGGCAACTGAACCAGAATACGATTGTCGCCCTGCCTCTGGATGGACGGCTCGCGCGTTCCCGTTTCGTCGATGCGGCGGCGGACGATTTCGACGGATTGGTCCATAGCGCTCCGTTTTCTTTCGGCAATCTTGGCTTCCGGTATGCGCAACGAAAAAACGCCGTCGCCTTGACTGATATCAAGGTCGCGATCCATTTCATGTATGATGTCTTTGGCTTTTTCCTCTTGCGAAGGATCGGTCAGCTTGAAATGAACGGCCCCGCCGCTTAATCCCAAATCGGTATAGCCGACTTTCGCGCTACGCAATTCGCCGCGCGTCTGGTCGACAAGCGTCTGCATCCTCTCATCGATAACGGTGTCGGTCGCCACCTCAAGCAAAAGATGGGAACCGCCGCGCAAATCCAGGCCGAGGTTGACCGTCTGCACCGGCAAGAAAGACGGCAGGTTCTTTTGCATCCACGCGACCGTCCTGGGCCCCATGATATTGGGCGAGGCGTAAAGGACGCCAAACACGCAAACGGCAACGATGAGAATAATTTTCCAGCGTTCAAGATAAAGCATGGCAACCTGTCACTTTTTTTTGTCGTCGTTGGTGGCCGGCCTAGACTTGTCCGGTTCAGCCAAATAACCGCTAATCGATGAACGGGCAACCTTCACCTGAACTCCCTGCGCGATCTCGACCATGGCATAATCGTCCCCCGCAAGGCTGGTCACGGTTCCAACGATGCCGCCGCCGGTAATGACCTTATCCCCTTTCTTAAGCGCTTTGATTAGGGTGTTATGCTCTTCCTGTTTTTTCTGCTGCGGACGAATCAACAGGAAATAGAACACGCCGAAAATCAGAAAAAGCGGCAAAAACCTCATCAGCGTCCCGGCAGCGTCGGGCGATTGCTGAACGTCCGCCGCAGCGTCGGCCGCCCAGGCGGCGCCGACAAAAAGATGGGTCAGATCAAACATGCAACATACTCCTCTATAAAGAAACGTCCGGTGCCGTTACCGTTTTTTCTTCTTGTGAAAGAAAAGAAAGTAAACCGCCGTACCGAGAATCAAAACGGGCAGATACTTTCCCATATGAGACATGGGGTCCCCGGCAGTTTGGTCGGCAAAACTCATGGTCTGCGCCAAAGCCGGCCCGATGAAAAAATGGGACAAATTCAGCATGGGAATCCTCATGTACACTAAAATCGAGAGGATACTTATAGCGGGAAAGGCCCGGCGCGCAACGAAAAAGCTTTTTAGGCTCTAACGGCTTTCGGCAAGGGCTTTGCGGTAATCGTCGGGAGTTAAAGGATACCGCGAAGGAGGGTCGACATTGATGAGACGGTCCGGATTGGTGTCCTGAGGCTTGGGATAGCACTCGGCATAGCCCATGGTGTCGTAACACCAGTTTTCGTGATACGGCATCGGCCCGTTTGGGCGCTCCTGTTGAGCACTTTTCCAAAAAGGCACGCACCCCGTCATAGCGACAGCGGCCAATAACAGAATTAACCGGGCATTTATTAAGCTGGGGGCGGCGTGCTTCATACCGGAAAGGCTAGGCAGAGCTGGTTAACGAATGTTTAATCGCCCGGCCCCAAGCCCTCATGACCCTTCCTCATCTGATTCGCGCCCGGTTTCGGCAGGAATTTCATTGGTTGGGACGGCATATTTCTCGCCAAGCCATCGACCCAAATCGATCTGGGCGCAACGCGCGCTGCAAAAAGGCCAGTATTTTTCTGCCGCAGGCTTTTTGCAGTTCGGGCAAAATTTGAGTGCAGTCTGACCCATTAGACTTTAAGAGCCTCAAAACGATAGAATTTCAGCCCTTCCTGCATGGCGGCTGCGCGGCGCGCCCATTTCTCGGTTTCGAGAAAGACGCTTTGTTTCGTGTCGTCGTCCGGCGGATTGCGGGCTAAAAATTCCGCGAAGTTCTTAAGCCGCAAGAGGATTTCATGCCGGTACATCGCCGTAAGGTCTTCGTTCACACGAACGTCGAACTTAAGCCTCGTCCAAGCCTGAACCATATCATGCATGGACAGCGGCGACGCGTCCTTTTCATAGGCGAGCCAACCCTTGACTGCATTATTCTCGCGGAATTTCGTATCCAGAATATAATCCGTAAAGACCATCAAGCCGTGTTGTTTCAAACTCGATGCGACGGCCTGAAAAAATTTGTCCTTTCCCAGAATATTATAAAAAAGTTCCCGCGCTATAATGCAATCAAAATGGCGGGTAAAAGTAAATTCGGCCGGATTATAAGGCTCAATCCCGGCCTGCTTGCTTTTGCCTGCGCTGAGCGACAGCGCCATGCCCCGCCGCGCCATGACCTCATCTTTCTCAAGACCGGTTATATAGGTGTTATGCTCCGTCGCCAGTTTGCGGGCCAAACCTCCCAGCCCGGCCGCAAGATCCAGAACGGTCATTTCCTTGTTAAGCCCAAGCGGAACGACAATAAGCTTTTCCAGCTCGTCATTGCTTGGAAGCGTTCGTCCTTGCCCCCAAATTTTCTCCATGACCTGATAACGATCGGCGTGCCACACGGCAGGCCCTTTAGGCCGCGGCGAAGCCGGGGAGGATTGATCCGCAGCTTTCGGCGTTCCTTCGGCTTTCTTCGCGCCGGAAGAGGCGTTTTGGAAAACCGGTGAGGAACTTTTGGCCGAATCCAACGGTTTCTGGTCTTTCCAATAATCCTCGGCGAGCCCAACGGCTTCGATGCACAAACGTGACCAAAAGTCCTTGAGCTTGTCTTTTTGAAATAGTGAGGTCAGGGGATTCTTCATGGGCCGTAACATCTGCGCCGTGCGGGGAACGGCATCATAGCATGAATTAGTGCCTTGAAAAGACAGGAAGGACGAATCCCGGAAGGAAGGCAAAAGGCCCGTTTGAACGGGACAAAAGGTGTTTTGAAGAGGTTAGAATATGGGGATGTTTGAACGGACGGCAGGAACCGGAGGGCTTATCGGCAAGCCTGCAGAGCCGCCTCAAGCTGGCCTTCATAGGCCTGCCGCAATTCATTTTCGGCCAAAAGGGCTTTGACCTGATCGAGGATGGTTGCGTGAGGTGAGAGGGATTCGGTCGGCCATACGGGATGCAAGATGGCGGGGGGCTGACACGGAACGGGCATCGGCACTTCGACCGTCACAGGCCTGTAAACCGTTTGCGCACCGCATCCGGCCAGCAGCAAACAAAAAACCGCGCGTTTCATTTCCGGTCTCGAAGATAATTGCGGATCAGGCTTTGCGCCGCGTGGCATGCCTCGCCCCTCCCCGTCACCGCAAGAAGTTCGCGGGCGTAATCGGCATGTTTTGCAGCCTCTTTCGCGGCTATGCTTTGCGCTTTAGCGGCTTTTTTCCGCCGCGCATTCGTTTCTTCGCGCATTTTCCGCACCGCCGAATTTACGGTTTCCGCCTTTGCAGCCCATTCGGCGTTGGCGCTTTGGCACATTACGTAATCCGCGCGAGCTTGCGCCAACTCGGCCTTCAGATTGGCGCGCGCAATGGCAAGCCACCCGATAACGCCAAGCACAACGGCAAGGATCGCGAACACGGCACCGAATTTCCATGTCTCAGGAAGGATCATTCTTTTTCTCCGGTTCCGTGTTTGCCTTGACGGCAATCCCGCCCGAACCGCCGAACAGCAGGCCGGTCAATCCGGCGCTGAAGTTCAGCGGATCGAAATGATGCGACAGGAAAACGTCGTATCCCGCAAAAGCGATAAAACTGAGAAAGCCGATAAACAAAAGTACGCGCGCAATCTCGTAGGTCTCGTTGTCCTTGCCGGTGAGAAGAAGCCGAAAAAACTGCCGCATGGCTGACCACACTCAGCATAAATAAAAAGCCCCTCGCCCCCGATAGGGGGAGAGGAAGCAAAAACCCTCCTTTGCAACGCAAAGGTCTGGTTTTTGCAGGTGAGGGGGAGTCCCCGGAATTTTTCTATGCCTCGCCGCTTATTGAAACGGGCAACAATGGCAAGGCCTCTGGCCGATCGGGCGAATTCCATAATTTCGCCTCGGCGGCACGGCGGCGCGACAGTCCGCCCAAAACCTCGCCGGACGCGCGATTCCAGCGCATGAACTGCGCAGGCACCTGTTCGTACCAGCCGCGATTTAATAGCTTGAGAAGCGTAGAACGCTCGAAATTCGCCGTGCCGACGTTGAACACAAAGCTGGCTAAAGCCGCGAACTGATTGTCTGAAAGCGGCACCTGTACCAGACGCGTTACGGAGCGTTCGGCGATACGCAAATCGTCGTCAAGCAATTGATCGGCCTGCTCGGACGTAAGGCGCATACCGGCGCGAACGGTTCGCGTGTGGCCATAGCCAATGGTCCAAATATTGGCCGGGCACAAATAGGGCGTCAAGTGAAGGCTCTCGAAATCCTTTATAAGCGCGATGCCCGCATCGTTGACCTGCCGCCTGCCCCATAGCGAGGGCGGTTGTATATTCGTTGATCCTTCCATAATTCTGTACCCTGCCAGTATCAGGTTGAGCCCGCGCGGAAACCGCCCCACGACGCCGATCTGTGGCGGGGCAAGCGTTGTTTCCATCGGGATTCGCTTTGAAAAAAGCCGTTCTATTTGCGCGGCGCGCCGAGTTGGCGTTCGATCCTGTCGAGCACGGCCAGTTGCGCGTTCACGCGCTCCTCGATCCGGGCCAAGCGTTCCAAAGTCTGGGTTTGCGCTTCCGCCGTATGCGACAGGGTTGTCTCCAAACGCGTAACGCGCTGTTCCAGAAAAAAACCGTCGCGCTCCTTGGCCGAAGCCCACCACACTACGGTCGCCCCCTGAATCAACAGCGCAGCCACCAGCGCCAGCGGCGCATGCC
>JAQUPC010000056.1 GCA_028716765.1 Alphaproteobacteria bacterium
TTTTCAAGCATTCCCTCAGGATTGGTTCACATCCGATTTCGACTTCGATCTGCCGCCGGAGCGTATCGCTGCCCAGCCTGCAAGCCCGCGCGACAGCGCACGGCTATTGCATGTGCGGGGCGACGGCCTCGGCGGCTGTTTCGTGCGCGATCTTCCCGATTTGCTGCGCGAAGGCGATCTTTTGGTCATGAACGACACGAAGGTCATTCCGGCGCGCCTCTTCGGCCTGCGCGGGCAGGGCAAGGTCGAAATTTTTTTGCATAAAAAAAACGGCGTTAAGGAATGGCTTGCCTTCGCACGGCCTTTCAAACGCCTTCGCGTTGGCGATGAAATCACGTTCGCGCCGGGGTTCAGCGCCGTCATTCGGGAGAAACGGCAGGAAGGCGAAGTGCTTGTGCACTTTTCCTGCGAAGACGGAGAGCTTTTCGCGCTTCTGCAACGTTACGGCCATGTGCCCTTGCCGCCTTATATTAAAAGACCCGAGGGCGACACGGCGGAAGATCGCGCAAACTATCAAACCGTTTTTGCCGCGCGCGAAGGCGCCATTGCCGCGCCCACGGCGGGGTTGCACTTTACGCCGGAATCGCTGGCGCGGCTCGATGCGAAAGGCCATGAGCGCGCGGCGGTTACGCTTCACGTCGGCGCGGGCACTTTTTTGCCGGTCAAGGCCGAGCGCGTGTCCGGTCACGTCATGCACGCCGAGTGGGGCGAGATCACGCCGGAGGCCGCCGCGAAGATCAATGCGGCGCGGCGCGAAGGCCGCCGTATCGTGGCGGTCGGCACGACGGCTTTGCGGCTTCTGGAGACGGCGGCGGATGAGGCGGGCATTGTGCAGCCCTTCACAGGCGAAACGTCGATCTTCATCACGCCCGGCTATCGCTTTAAGGCCGTGGACGCGCTGTTAACCAACTTTCACTTGCCGAAATCGACGCTGTTCATGCTGGTGGCTGCGTTTTCCGGGCTGGAGCGCATGCGCGCCGCCTATGCCCACGCCATTGCAAAAAACTATCGTTTCTATTCATATGGCGACGCAACGTTGTTGGAGAAAGTTTTGTGACATCCTTCGCTTTCAACATCCTCGCCTCAGATGGCTTTGCCCGGCGTGGGCAGGTGACGACGGCGCACGGCACGTTCGAAACGCCCGCGTTTATGGCGACTGCCACGGCCGCCACGGTCAAGGCGATGCCGCCGGAGGCCGTGCGAGCCACGGGGGCCGAGCTGGCGATCTGCAACACGTATCATCTCATGCTGCGCCCCGGTTCCGAACGCGTGGCCGAACTTGGCGGGCTGCATAAGTTCATGAACTGGCCGGGGCCGATTGTGACGGATTCCGGCGGTTTTCAGGTGATGTCTCTGGCCGCATTGCGCAAGATGACCGAGAACGGCGTCACGTTCCGCTCGCATATCGACGGCACGGCCTACGAGTTGACGCCCGAGCGCTCGATGCAGATTCAGCACGATCTCGACAGCGACATCGCCATGTGCCTCGACGAATGCACGCCGCATCCGGCCACGCATGACGAAGCCGCGTCTTCCATGCGCCTTTCCATGCGATGGGCCGGACGTTGCAAGGCGGCTTTTCAGAAACGCGACGGTTACGCGCTGTTCGGTATCGTCCAGGGCAGCGTGTACGAAGACCTGCGGCGTGAGTCCATAAACGCGCTCGTGCGCGTCGGCTTTGACGGCTACGGCATCGGCGGTCTTGCGGTGGGCGAAGGGCAGGAAGCGATGTTCAAAATGCTCGACGTGACCGTACCGCTTCTGCCAAAAGACAAGCCGAATTATCTGATGGGCGTCGGCAACCCCGACGACATCGTGGGGTCGGTGTTGCGCGGCGTCGATATGTTCGATTGCGTCATTCCGACACGCTCCGGGCGCACTGGCAAAGGCTTCACGCCGCGCGGCACGCTCAACATCCGCAACGCCCGGCATGCCCGCGACCCGCGTCCTTTGGATGAAGGATGCGATTGTCCGGCCTGTGCGCATTACAGCCGCGCCTATCTGCACCATTTGTTCCGCGCCGAGGAAATGCTCGGGCCGATGCTGTTGACGGGGCACAATGTCCACTATTTCCAAAGGCTCATGAGAGGCCTGCGCGAGGCCATCGAGGGGAAACGGCTTGCGGCTTTTGCAGCAAATTTCGCCGAAAAACAGGCTTTGGGCGACATTCCGCCGGTTTTTTCCGGCGGCGAGGCGTGCTAGGATAACGTGATGAAACGTTTTTTGATCCTGTTCCTGTTGCTTCTTTCCGGCGCCGCCTTTGCCGCCGACGCGTCCGCCGAAGCATCAGCGAAGGGGGAGGCCGAGACGGGCGAGGAGGCCAAGGGATTGTCCGGCTTGCCGTTGCCGCGCTTCGCCTCGTTGCGCAGCGGCGAGTCCAATCTGCGCACGGGGCCGGGCACGCGCTATCCCATCGAATGGGTGCTCGTGCATAAAGGCATGCCTTTGGAGATTACGGCGGAGTTCGATGTTTGGCGGCGCGTGCGCGATTGGGAAGGCACGGAAGGCTGGTTGCATAAAAGTTCGCTCACCGGCAAACGCGGCGCCGTCGTCACGGGCGCGGAGCGCGAGTTGAGGGAGCACGAAAAAGCGTCCGCCCCCGTCATGGCGCACCTCGAGTCCGGTGCTGTGGGGCAACTTCTTTCGTGCGCGCCTGCGTGGTGCCGGGTCAGGTTCGGCGATATCAAGGGCTATTTGCGCAAAGCCGAGTTCTGGGGCGCGTATGCGAATGAGACGTTCGATTAATCGGGACACGGGACACGGGGTACGGGTACCGAAGTTTTATTAACCCGTTTCCCGTAACCCGTATCCCTAAAACACAATGCACCGGGTGGCTATGACTCACACTCTCCACAATCGCTCCATCCTCCTCATCATCTCCGGAGGGATCGCGGCTTACAAAAGCCTCGATTTGATCCGCAGGCTGCGCGAGCAGGGCGCGAAGGTGCGTTGCATACTGACGAAAGGCGGGGCGGAGTTCATCACGCCGCTTTCCGTCACCGCGCTCTCCGGCGAGCCCGTTTTCACCGATATGTTTTCGCTTACGGACGAGAACAAGATCGGGCACATCAACCTTTCGCGCGAGGCCGATCTTATCGTCGTCGCGCCTGCTACGGCAAACCTGATGGCGCGCATGGCGCACGGGTTGGCGGACGATTTGGCCAGCACGGTTCTTCTTGCGGTCGACAAACCCGTGCTGATCGCGCCCGCGATGAACGTCATGATGTGGCGTCATGCGGCGACGCAGGCGAACGCGGCCACGCTGCGCGCGCGCGGCATAGTTTTTATCGGCCCCGCGCAAGGCGCGATGGCGTGCAACGAAAAAGGCGAGGGCCGCATGGCCGAAATCGCCGATATTCTTGCGGCTATCGAGGCACATTTTGCCAAGCCCGGTCCGCTCACCGGCAAGCGCGCGCTGGTGACGAGCGGCCCGACGTACGAGCCTATCGATCCCGTGCGCTTCATCGGCAACCGTTCGTCCGGCAAGCAAGGGCATGCGCTTGCGGTTGAACTGGCGCGGCAAGGCGCAGAAACCGTTTTGGTGACGGGGCCGACGGTTCTATCCGAGCCTAAGGGCGTGAAAACCGTTCATGTAAACACGGCGCGCGAAATGCTGGCGGCGAGCGAGGCGGAAGGCCCGTTCGACATCGCGGTGTGCGCGGCGGCTGTGGCGGACTGGCGGCCCGTCGAGGAAGCGCCGGAAAAATTGAAGAAAGGCGCGGCCAAGCCCGTGGTTCATCTCGCCGAAAACCCTGATATTCTGGCGGCGCTGTCGCATGCCGGAAAGAACCGTCCGCGCCTCGTCATCGGCTTTGCCGCCGAGACCGGCGACGCGGTGAAGCACGCCAGGGCGAAGTTCGAGCGCAAGGGCTGCGACTGGATTGTGGCCAACGAAGTCGGCAACGGCAAGGCCTTCGGCAAGGACGACAACGAGGTCACGCTGCTGCGCCTCGACGCGCGCGGCAGCATCAAGGCCGATCACTGGCCGCTGCAAAGCAAGGAAAACATCGCAAGGCAGCTGGTGGGGGAAATTGTGGAAGTGCTGGAAAACCTGCATGCGGGCTAAATTGAATTTTCTCATCGTTCACGGCGCGTATGGCGATCCGGGGGAAAACTGGATTCTGTGGCTGAAAAGAAATTTGCGGCAAGAGGGCCAAGAAGTTTTGACGCCCGTTTTCCCCACGCCTGAAGGACAAAATTGGGACGGTTGGCACCGCATCGCGGAAATGGCGCTGTTGGACCGCGATCCCGCCAATACGGTTTTGATCGGTCACAGCATAGGCGCGACTTTTGTTTTGCGTTTGGCCGGGATGACGTCCGCGCCCTACAAAGCCGTCTTTGCCATATGCCCGTTTATGCGCGATTTGGGACTGCCGGACTTCGATGCCATCAACGCCACGTTTCTGCATCATGATTTCAAGTGGGACAAAATACGGAGCGGAGCGCACAGCATTTTCTGTTTTGCCGGTGCCGACGATCCCTATGTGCCTTTGACGCTTGCTCACGAGGCGGCCGAGGCGGTTGGAACGGGGCTTATCGTCGTCGAAGAAGGCGGGCATTTGAATGCCAAGACCGGCTTTACCGAATTTCCGTTACTGCTGGAAAAGATACGGGAACTGGAATAGGAATGATAATCCCTCTCCCCTTGCGGGAGAGGAAGCAAAAACTTGGCGTTACGAAGTAACGCCTTAGTTTTTGCAGGTGAGGGGGTTTCTTTTGACCCCTCCCCGAAATCGCTTCGCAATTTCGAGCCTCCCGCAAGGGGAGGGTGCTTAATGTAGAACTGAGAAGGAATCATGACCCAAATCGCCGTACCAATCACCATTCTCACTCATGCCAAAGGGCTCGATTTGCCCGCGTACGCCACGGCGCATGCCGCCGGGATGGATTTGTGCGCCGCCGTAAGCAACGACGTTGTACTTGCGCCGGGTGCGCGCGCGCTGGTGCCGACGGGAATTGCCATCGCGCTGCCGGAAGGATTCGAGGCGCAGATAAGGCCGCGCTCCGGCCTTGCGCTCAAGAACGGCCTTACGGTTTTGAATGCGCCGGGCACGATCGACGCCGATTATCGCGGCGAAGTCGGCGTGATAATAGCCAATCTCGGTAGCGAGCCGTTTACGATCACGCGCGGCATGCGCATCGCGCAGATGGTCGTGGCTTCCTACGCGCGCGTTGCATGGCAGGCCGTCGAGAGATTGCCCGAAACCGAACGCGGCAGCGGCGGTTTCGGTTCGACGGGAGTCAGATGACAGAAGGCAGGAATCAGGGATCAGGGATCAGAAAAAAATTTCTGATACCTGTCCCCTGTCATCTGTTCACTGATTTTGCCAGCCTGTCACACGCCGCTTCAAGTTTGCTTTCCAGTTCGCGCATCATCGCCGCGCGGGGAAGACCGGGAGGAATGGGCGGCAGGAACTCGATAGTAACAAGGCCGGGCTTCTTCATGAAACCGTGCCGCGGCCAGAACAGGCCCGAGTTGAGCGCCATCGGCACGATAGGAAGCTGTAATTCCCTGTACAACGCCGCCACACCGGGTTTGTAGGGCTTTTTAACGCCGGGCGCGACGCGCGTTCCTTGCGGAAAGATCACGATCTTGCGGCCGTCGGCCTTGGCCTTTCGCGCGGCATTCATCATGCGCAGGAGCGAGGCGGCCTTGCCGCTGCGGTCGACCGGGATCATCCCGCACCGCCACGCATACCAGCCCCAAACCGGAAGGCGCACCAGTTCTTTTTTCAGAACGATGGCCGGATCGAAAAACAGGACGTTGAGCCGCAAGGTCTCCCATGCCGATTGATGCTTGGCGGCGATGATGCAGGCGCCTTCGGGCACGTTCTCCCACCCGATCGTCCGGCTTTGCAATCCTATGATGTTCCGTTCCATCCAGCCGACGAAGCTTTGCCAGCCGCGCACCCACGCGAAAAACCATTTTCGCGGCAGCAGCAAAATCCAGAGGAACGCCGCCGTGGGGACCGAGACCCAAAAGAAATACAGCGCGTTGAATGCCAGCGAGCGGAGAAAAAGACTGATGCGATTCATTCCTGCGATTCCACCCAATCGCGTCCGGCGGCAAACAGATATTTATTATATTCCATGATAAGCAGGCTCGCCGTGCCGGGGTGCAGCCACCACGCGTCCAACTTGACGCTTTCCGGTGCGACGGGATGCGTAATGATGAGAACGTCCGGCAACATCTTGCCGAACACCAGCAAGCTGCGCGGCATGTGGTAATGCGCCGTGACAAGGCGCAGCGAATGAAAGCCCTCGGTTTTCATCCATGCGTAGGTTTCTTCGGCGTTGCCGACGGTATTGTCGGCGGCATGGCCCAGAATGATGCAGCAGTCGCGCAGGTCTTTCGCGACAGGGTGCTTCGCCAGAATATGATCGAGCGTCAGGTTCGCCGGGACGCCCGAAATCAGAAGCTTGCGGCCTTTGCCCGCCGCCAAAAGCTCAAGCCCGGTCGTGAGCCTTTCGCTGCCGCCTGTGAGCACCACAATGGCTTCAGTGGCGGGCAGGGAGGCGTCGATGACGGGTTCGCCGAAGGCGCGTATTTGGGCGGTGAAATGGAACAATCCGGACAGCCATACCGCCGCCACGCCTGCAAGCAGGAGGAGGAGTGAGGCCCGGTAAAAGCTGGAGCAGGTAATGGGCATAGAGAGGATGTTCGTTAACAAGAAGGAGAATGCTGGGTGGATTTTAGACCGTCTGCCGTTCCGGCGAAAGCTCAAATCTAAGATTGGGCGGGCGGTTGCGGGCCTGAGATGTGAAAGTAATTTTCTCAGCATTAACCTTGAGTTTTGACCGCTAAAGAGGTCATACTGCGTTGTATTTCAGAAAAATGGTTCTGATAAGGCGAAGAAATATTTCAGGAGAGATTTTTGACTCAGGAAATCGGCACGCCGGAACCCGGTAAGGCCACTGATGCCAGCGTTCCCGCCCGGCGCATGGAAGATCGGCTGTGGGTCTACACAAGTTTTTTGTTTGGGACCATGCTGCGCCCCCTCGGCTATGTTAAAAATGACGATGTCCGGGCGCGCGAAAGCCACCGCGCCTATATTACCGTCTCGAACGGACAAAGATTGCCTCAAGAACGGTTTGCGGTGGATTTGCCCGGCGGCACGATCGAGGCGCGCAACATGGCGCCGCCCCTCACCGGCTATGCTCTTCCGCCGACGGAGAAAATTTCCCTTGATGAGCGCATTCGGCAAGGCGTGGCTGGTGCGCTTTTTGTCGAGGCTCTCGATTCCGTCGGGGAAATATTGCAGGAAGAGCCTTCCTTGCCCGAGCTGAAAGAAGCTTGCTCTTACGTCCTGAACGCCTTCGGTTGTGCCAAAGGCGCGCGCGAGCATTACGAAGCCATCAAGATAGCCTGCAAAGTGGGCCGCAAGGCATGCCGGAGGCTTAACAAGGGCGGCGATCTTTCCGATGAAGATAAGACGCTCAATAAAAATTATCTGAAAATCGCCTATGCGGTGTTTGACGCCGCCGCCGCCGATCGTCCGGTCTCGCCGCAATTCAGAACGCTTCCTGAACGCCTTGGGGCCGTTGCGGACCTGATGCAACTTGAGGAAGAGGCGCGAAGCCTTGGCGAAAGCCTGATAGCCGATAATATTGCCCTTAGCATCAATGACCATGCGCCGGTCATAACAACTCTGTTCGTATGGAGAAATCTTGTTGCGGCGCAAATGGATATGCGCCTCAAATTAGCCAGGCCTGAAAAAGTGGTCGCGCTCGACGTTGTCGTCGCGCAGGCCCTTGAGGTGGCTGGCACGGCGCTTAAACGCGGTAATTTCGAAGCTGCGTGCGAGCTGATCGAAATGGCCGCTGGGCATTGTTCCGGTCCCCGGCTTGATGTCGTGGCCGTCATGGCTCAAGAAATTTTACAACAAACCGAGGGTGTGGCCGGGCTCGATACGGCCGATGCGGCTAAGCGAATACTGGATAAATACGATCCCGACTCGCGAAGGAGGCAAGCCCCGCTGGCCGCCATGGCTCTGCCGGAACGGCCTTCCGTTCCGCTATTTGATGCCGGCAGACCTCGCCGGAAAGAGGCCTGGATTGCCTTGGTATAGTTAATTTCCGGCTCAATCCCCCGGTTGCTTCCGGCCATCTTAATTCCTATAAACGTCAGGCATGATCCTCGTCTGTTCCAAATGCAAGGCCAGCTACCTTGTGCCCGCCGCCGTTTTCGCCAACGGGCCGCGTCAGGTGCGCTGCGCGCGCTGTTCTTTCTCGTGGCTCGCCGATCTTCCGGCTGAAATCGTCGTGATGCCGAAGGAGGAGCCGGAATCGCTTCCGGCTGCACCGCCGTCATTCGTTTCGCAAACGGAGCCGCATGCGCCGGTCAAGAAAGCGCCCGCGGTGTCTGAAACTGAATCGTCTGCGCCTGCCGAAGCTGCCGAGATATCGTCGCGGCCCGAGGACGTATTGCCGGTTCCGCCCGCATCGAACCTTCCGGCCATCTGGCGCAATCCCCATTGGCGCAAGATCCGCATCGGCCTCATGATTGCCGTAGGCTTGGCGGTGTTGGGGCTGCTGGTTGACATGGCCGTAAGCAAGCATCTTTTTGACGGAGTGCGTTCGAAAACAACCCCTATCCTGAAAAAAATGGGTCTGATGTCCTCGCCCGTCGGCGAGGGTCTAAGCCTTCAACAAATCCGTTCCGAACGGCGTTTCGAGGATGGCGGCATGCACCTGGTGCTGGACGGCGAAATCCGCAACGATTCGACTGAAACGCGGCCCGTCCCCGATATTATGGCCAAAGCCCTTGGCCCGGACCGGAACGTCATAGAAAGCTGGCGCATCGAGGCTCCAGCCGCTACATTGCCTCCTGGCGCCACGGCGCCCTTCCATTCGTCCATCGTGAGCCCGCAGGGCACCGTGGTGGAAATCAACATGATTTTTGTCGAGCCGCGTCATGACTGAGAACGCAGAAGCCGGACAAGGCCGGGATGTAAAGATACTTGTGGCTGAAGACAACCCGGCCGTGCGCGAGTTCATCGTGCGGGCGCTGCAATCCCTCGGCCATCCCGTCGAGGCCGTTTCGGACGGCCAGCAGGCGCTCGATATGCTGGCGCGCACGAAGTTCGATGTGCTGGTGACCGATATCGTCATGCCCAACGTCGACGGCATTGCGCTGGCGCTCAAGGCGACGCGAATGGCCCCCGATCTCCGCATCGTCATGATCTCCGGCTATGCCCAGGAGCGCATGCGCGCCCATAACATGGACGCGCTGGCGCACAAGATTATCGCCAAGCCGTTTTCGCTTGAAGAGATTTGCCAGGCCGTCACGGACGCTTTGGCCATGCCTCCCTCCGTTTCTTAAAATCCTCAGGAGTAAACGATGCGCAAAAAAGTCCGCAAGGCGGTCTTCCCTGTCGCCGGTCTCGGCACCCGCTTTTTGCCCGCCACAAAGGCCATGCCCAAGGAGATGCTCACGCTCGTGGATCGCCCCCTGATCCAGCACGCCGTCGACGAGGCGCGCGCCGCGGGGATCGAGCAATTCATTTTCGTGACCAGCCGCGGCAAGGGCGCGCTTGAAGACCACTTCGATCGCAACGTCGATCTCAAAGCCACGCTCGAGGCCCGCAACAAGCAAAAAGAGCTGGAGATATTGAAAACCACGGACATCGACTCCGGCCAGTTGCTGTTTACGCGTCAGCGCGAGCCGCTCGGACTCGGCCACGCCGTGTGGTGCGCGCGCCATATGGTGGGCGACGAACCCTTTGCCGTCATTCTGGCCGACGATGTTGTTCTGGCTGAAAAGCCCTGCTTGAAACAGATGATAGAGGCTTACGGCGAAGTAGGCGGCAATCTGGTGGCCGTGGTCGACGTGCCGCGCGAAAAGACCAACCGATACGGCATCCTCGATGTCGAAAATGACGATGGCCGGCTCGCCAGCGTCAAAGGGCTTGTCGAAAAGCCCGCGCCGGAAAAAGCGCCGTCAACGCTCTCCATCATCGGCCGCTACATTCTGCAACCGGAAATTTTCCACGAACTCGAATCCCAGCGCGCCGGGGCGGGCGGCGAGATTCAGCTGACCGACAGTATGCAGCGTCTCATCGGGCGGCAGCCGTTTCACGGCCTTCGCTACGAGGGCATCCGCTACGACTGCGGCGACAAGGTCGGCTTTATCGCGGCCAACGTGGCGTTCGCCCTTGCCCATCCCGAAATGGGGGAGCAGGTGCGCGAGGTGTTGCGCAAGATCGTGGGGTAGACACGACAGCCGCTGCGCTACGCTGAGAGGCTTTCATGCCCTCACTGTTTGACGCATGAGGAGTAGAGAGCATAGTAGTACGTAGGCTCCCAGCCTGATACCGGGTGCTTGAATAATGTAATTGGTGTGTAACCAGCCGGGCACTGCACCGAAAAAGAATCCGGCGATATATCTAGTCCTTTGCAGGGAAGGTGCGTAGGGCCGCCATAGATGGGGCCGTATAAAACTCCGGTTATTCCGCCGACATCTGTGGTCATAGCAAATCCGCAAAGCGTTCCCGGCGGGCTGTTGTCAGCGCCTCCGCTCATCGATTTCCACACACGGTTTCCCGAATCATCCAAGAGGCAAGCAATAAGACTTTTGTTGTCGCCATCTGCCGTTGTTTCGCCTAACTGCTGGCAACTCTTGTCAGCCGCATTCATACATCCCGTAAGGGTGGTGCGGGGATTGCAAATCGCGGCGGCCTCAGAGGCCGGAAGCAAAAATCCCGCAAGAGCGAGAGCGGCAAGAACGTGACGAGTGTACATATAAGCCCCCTAGGCTGAAGGATACGCGATAACAAAGGAGAGGCGATCATATCATGACCGCTAAAGCGATAAAGCCTATAAAAGCCTTGTAAAAAGCGACTTTCCGCTTTACCAGCTTTACGTTGGAACGGGCGCAAGGCATTGTGACGAAGAGTTTTTGATCATTCCAGGAGGCTATCTTGCAAATCGTTGTTGTTGGCGCCGGATATGTCGGCCTTGTTTCGGCCGCTTGTTTTGCCGAGTTCGGGGTTCAGGTCACGAACGTCGACCTCGATGCTTCGCGCATCGAGCGCTTGCAGCGCGGCGAAATACCGATCTTCGAACCGGGGCTCGACGATCTCGTCGCCAAAGGCGTGAAGAGCGGCAATCTTGAATTCACGACAGAACTGCCGTCTGCCGTCGCCAAGGCCGATGCGGTGTTCATCGCCGTGGGGACTCCGGCGCGTCGCGGCGACGGTTACGCCGATTTGAAATACGTCTATCAGGCGGCGCGCGACATCGCCAAAAGCCTGACGCACTATACCGTCGTCGTCACGAAGTCCACGGTGCCGGTGGGAACCGGCCGCGAGATCGAGCGCATTGTGCGCGAAACCCGGCCTGACGCCGAGTTCGATGTTTGCTCCAATCCCGAGTTTCTGCGCGAAGGCGCGGCCATCAACGATTTTATGCGCCCGGACCGCGTGGTAATCGGTTGTAATTCGGATCGCGCGGCGGCGGTGATGAGGGAACTGTACCGCCCGTTATACCTGATCGAGACGCCGATGGTCGTCACATCGCCGGAGACGGCGGAGCTGATCAAATACGCCGCCAACGCGTTCTTGGCCACCAAGATCACCTTCATCAACGAGATCGCCGACCTGTGCGAGCGCGCCGGAGCCGACGTGCAAACGGTGGCGAAGGGCATCGGCCTCGACGGGCGTATCGGGCGCAAGTTCCTTCATGCGGGGCCGGGTTATGGCGGCTCGTGTTTTCCCAAGGACACGCTCGCCTTGCTTCATACCGCGAAAGATCTCGGCGTGCCGCTCCGCATCGTCGATACGGTTGTAGACGTCAACGCGAAACGCAAAAAGGGCATGGCCGCGCGCGTCATTGAGGCTTGCGGCGGCTCGGTGAAGGGAAAAACAGTCGCCGTTTTAGGCCTGACCTTCAAACCGAACACCGACGACATGCGCGACAGCGTAAGCCTTGATGTGGTGCCGATGTTGCAAAAGGCAGGCGCGGCCGTTCGCGCCTATGATCCCGCAGGCATGGGCGAGGCGAAGAAGTTGCTGAACAAAGTCGAGTGGTGCGAAAACGCTTACGGCGCGATGGAGGGGGCGGACGCCGCCGTGATCCTGACGGAATGGAACGAGTTCCGGGCGCTCGATCTCAAGCGCGCGCGGTCGCTTCTGCGCCAGCCCGTTCTCGTCGATCTCCGCAACATCTACAATCCCGACGAGATGAAAGCGGCGGGGTTCACGTATGTTTCGGTGGGGAGGGAGCAAAGGGACGATTATTCCGAATATTAAAGAGTCTTGGCGGCCGCGTTGGAGGAGGGGCCATTCATTGTTGGCCTTGACGGCGTATCATTTGTGAATTTTAGCACGTTGCTCAAAAAATCGGCAATCAAACCTTGCTCGCGATTGAACTGACCAGTGGCTCTTCCGGAAATAAGCGCGGCTTGCAATTTAATTGGGTCACCGCCAGGCGCTCTTTTCGAAGCATAATCAATGACAGCCGACATGTTTTTCATAAACACCTTGGCACCGCCGGGCTGATTTATTCCGGACATATACTCGGCCATCTCCTGCCAATTTTTGCCAAACATCTCAGGCTGAAGACCCCGCGTGCTTATTTCCACATTATCCAAATCCTCGCTGCTCATCTTGGCTTTTAGCCCTAGCTGCTCACCTCTTCCTCGCAGTACCATACGCATATCCCTTGTCGTAAGAGCGTCGGGATTGGGTTTCATGTCGCGTGAGTTCTCAAGTTCCAGCCTTATGTCTTCGGGAAGGGCTTTGGCCATCTGATGGATGAGCTGTTTGGCATTGTCCGGAAGCCCGGATGTGTCGATGCCTTTCATAAAATCGGATATGCGTTCGTTATGATTGGTGGCTTGATCAACGATTTTTTCAACGTGGGCGGCTGCGGGGTCGGCGGGTCTAGCGTTGATATCGTGTACTGCAGCTCCCGCCTTATCCATTGACACAACGGCCGACAGAGCGGCTAGACCTGCCGCCGCAATTTTCAAGCCTATGTAGTTCTTTGGATGCGGCATTTGTTTCGGTTAATTATCTGTGAATATGCTCATCATATTACCGCAAAAAGCTTAACAAGCCGGAAAAGAGCGTTTTTTTCAATCTTTTCAAGGGCTCCCGCAACGGCTACAATTATTCTATGCCACTTCCGTTCCGCGTTTTCTTTACAAAGCAATTCCGTACCATTCCCCGCGGCGTGTGGGCGCTTGGCCTCGTCAGCATGCTCATGGACACGTCGTCCGAGATGATCTTCAGTCTGTTGCCGGTTTTTCTTGTTAGCTCGCTGGGCGCGAGCGCGTTGGCGGTCGGCATCATCGAAGGCATCGCCGAAGCGACGGCGTCCATTACTAAAATTTTCTCCGGCGTGATAAGCGATTTCCTCGGTAAGCGCAAAGCGCTGGCGGTTATCGGCTATGGTCTTGCCGCCCTTACGAAACCGGTGTTTGCGCTGGCGCAGACGGTCGGTTGGGTGGTCGGGGCGCGTTTTGTCGACCGCGTAGGGAAGGGCATCCGCGGCGCGCCGCGCGACGCGCTGCTCAGCGATCTGACGCCTCCGGGAACGCGCGGCGCGGCTTACGGGTTGAGGCAATCGCTGGATACGGTCGGGGCTTTTCTCGGGCCGCTGGCCGCCATCGGCCTCATGCTGATCTTGCATGACAACTTCAGGCTTGTGTTCTGGGTGGCTGCCGTTCCCGCGTTCGCCTCGGTGGCGCTTTTGATCTTCGCCGTCAAGGAGCCCGAAAAGCCCAAGACGGAGGAAAAGCGCAACGGCGCATTCAACCTCAAAAACCTGTTGACGCTGAACCCGGCTTTTTGGGGCGTTATCGTCATCGCCACGCTTGGCACCCTGGCGCGCTTTAGCGAGGCGTTCCTTGTCTTGCGCGCGCAATCCGGCGGGCTGGACGTGGCCTTTTTGCCCCTCGTTTTTGTGGCGATGAACGTTGTTTATGCGTTCATTTCGACTCCGGCGGGCATTCTGTCCGATCGCATCGGGCGCAAGGGGCTTCTTGCCGCCGGTTACGCGATCCTGATCGTTGCGGATCTTGTTCTGGCGCGCGCGGGAAGCCTTTTTGGCGTTTTCGCGGGAATTCTTTTATGGGGCGCTCATATGG
>JAQUPC010000057.1 GCA_028716765.1 Alphaproteobacteria bacterium
GATGGCGCAGCGGCCGCGCAGCAACGCCTCCATCTTATCAGGAGCAAGTTCGCCGGAGCTTTCCGCAAGGCACCAGTCATTGGCGGCGATGGCAAGATCGAAAATCATGGGAAAGCCGCTGGCGCAAAAGCCCCAGTCGATGACCGCTGCAAGGCGGCCTTCCGGATCGAACAAAGCGTTGTCGCGGAACAGGTCGCCGTGGATCGGCCCCAAAGGAACATCTTTTCCTTTGGACGATAACCAATGGTTCTTCTGGACGGCAAGTTCGCCTTCAATTTCGCCCAACGTTTCCCGGTCAAGCACCGGCGCCAGCTTCTGAATCGTTGTCTCTTCAAACCATTCCCAGCCGCGCGGATTTGTCCGCCTCCACTGGCGGCCTCCTTCCGTTTTCGCAAAACGCGCCACGTGCCCAAGAAACGCCCCGATAGCCTCGATTTGCTCCAAAGACGGCTTCGCGGTCCATTCAGCATTGATCCAAGGGTAGAGCGCGGCGGGCTTGCCTTTCAGATTTGCGCTCAAGTGCCCTTCCCTGTCCGGAACTGGCGGGCAGGAGGGCAAGCCAAAAGCAGCCAGCTGCGTGGCCAGCGTAAGGGGGCCTTCCGGATCCGTTCTTTCGAAAAGGCGCAGAAAGAATACGTCGCCGCTCACGAGAGCAAGGCGGAAAACGCTGTCTTCGCTCCCGCCCTTGACCGGATCAATGGATGCCGCTCCGGCAAAGCCACGCTCCGCCAGCCAGCGGTTTACCTCATCCGGCGTTACGTACGTCCAAACAGTCACGAGGAACCCCATGCCTCAATAAAGGCTTTCAAGACGCCGGCGTCAGGTTCAATTGTTCTGACTTTTTGCGATAACGACAAAAGATTTTCAAAGCCTTTTGGGGCAGGCGGCTCAAAACCAAGTGCCTCCTTGATCGTTTTCGAAAACTTGGCGGCCTGCGCCGTTTCGAGGACGATCATGCGCTCGCCGGTTTTGCGTTGCGCCAAAGCGCCGAAAAGGCCATCCGCCGTGTGCGGATCGACAAGAATGTTCCATTTTTCGTAGGCCTCGCGGATCATGCGCAAGCGATCGGCGTGCGCGCTTGTCGTGGAGCAAAGCCCCAGAGCCTGAAACCGCCGCCACGCTTCCGGATGATCGTTCGCAAAATCAATCCGTCCTTTTTGGCCCAGTTCTTCCCATAAGGCGGCGGTTTTTGCGCCGTCGCGCCCGGCCGCCTCGAAAACCGCGCGCTCGAAATTGCTGGCCTTAGTGATGTCCATCGACGGCGACGACGTTTCTTGCGCCTTCGCGCGCGGCGCATAAACGCCCGTTTGCATCATACGATGCAAAACGTCGTTTTCGTTCGTGGCGACAACGATCCTTTCAACCGGAACGCCCATGAATTTAGCCACAAGCCCGGCATAAGCGTTTCCGAAATTGCCGCTCGGCACCGCAAAGGACACTGGATCGCCAATACGCTCAACGCATTGAAGATAGGCCGAAACATAATAGACGGCCTGCGCGACGACCCTTGCCCAGTTGATGGAGTTGACGGCACCAAGCCTATGCTTCGCCTTAAACGCGGCTTCATTATTCAGCGCCTTAACAAGATCCTGACAATCGTCGAACGTGCCCCTCACGGCGATGTTCAGAATGTTATCGTCTTGCGCCGAATACATCTGTGCGCGCTGAAAATCGCTCATGCGCCCGGCGGGCGAAAGCATGACAACCTTAATGCGCGGCTTGCCGCGCAAGGCGTAGATCGCGGCGCTGCCCGTGTCGCCGGAGGTCGCGCCGAGGATCGTGAGCGTTTGCCCCTGTTTCTCAAGCGCCCAACTCAGCAAATAACCGAGAAGCTGCATGGCCGCGTCTTTAAAAGCCAGCGTGGGTCCGTTCGACAGCTCCAAAAGAAACAGACCGTCTTCAAGTTTTCTCAGCGGAAAGATTTTTTGCGGGTCCGAACCGGCGCGCGCATGGCCAAAAACCTCCGGCGTGTAGGTTTTTTCCGTCAGGGACGACAGCTCATTCGCGGGAATTTCCGGTGCGAATTTGGCAAGGATCGCCGCCGCAAGCCGGGCATAGGGCAATCGCGCAAGGTTCTTCAGTTCCTCCGGCGAAAACCGGGGCCACGCTTCAGGAACATAAAGCCCGCCGTCTCCGGCCAATCCTTCCAGAAGGATTTCGGAAAACGCGGCCGGGTTAACCCCGCCTCTCGTTGATATGTAACGCATGTAAAATGCCGAATAACAGGGGCGTCAGCGTTCCTGCACAGTGACCCTATACTGATACACCTTGACGTCGTTGTCGTCATCGCGGGCACGGATGATAAGGTTCGTTTCGCCCGGCCCCTTGGCCACGAGGCTAACGACATCGCCGCTGTTCTCCGCGGTTACAAGCGAAGGGTTCCCCGAAGCCACGGATTGAACGCGCACATCCTCAGGCATTTCGATTTGCGTCGCCCTGCCGACCGTCAAACGAACCTCCGGCACTCCCGATGTCGTTTGGATAATGCGCGGCGTGCTGGAGGAGCAAGCCGCCAGAGCAAGAAAGGTTGCCAGAAAGACTGCCGGTTTGCTGTGCATCGAAGGCCTCGTTCGTTGGCGGTTAATCATCCCAAATGAAAGTCGCGCCATTCAGGAAAAGTGTCAACCTGTTTCAGGCAGAGGATTAAGATCGCCTTGTTCTTTAACAAGTTCCCGCATAAATTTGGGACGATAGCTCTTACAAAATTAGTGCCCGCAATCCTGTAACGGCCCGCCCAAGGTTCGATGATCGATAAGCTGTTTTCAACTCTTCGAATTGATCATGAAGAGCCGGGATTAAATTCTGGCTTCTTTCGATCGCATCGCCCATGAAAAACATCATCGGCTGCGTGTATTGCGGTTTTGTCCTGGAACTATAATCCATGAGATAGCCGAGAAAATTGGCCCCTTGAAGGATTTCAATAGCCTTGGCCAACTGTCCTGCGGTTGCCCTCTTTACGGATACGCCCAAAAGATGTTTCAGCCCTTTTTCTTGAGGCGACCTGTTTTTCACCGCGGTTACATAGTCGCTCAGATTGCCTGTAAGCGTGCGCAAATTTCCGACGGTTCTGAATTCCAGAATATTACGAACGGTATCGCGCGCAATTTGATCGTAATGACTATGGCTACCATACAAAGCCGATAAAATTTGCCTGTACGCGCCTTGTCTGTCTTGTGTGCTTCTTTCAAGATGGCCGGAAAATGCCGCCAGCCCGCACACAAAATCCTTTGCATGAGATTCCGTGAGGCTCTCCGGCAAAAGTGTCGGGGCGTCAAAACCCGTATACCTGTCTTCCCAGGGCTGCTGTGAATGAAGGTCGGGCAAAGGATACCGGGGCCCGGCGCAATTATATTCGGCCACGCTGGCGAATAATTTCAGAAGAACTTTTGGGTTATCAGGGTTATCTATCTTACTTTTTGGCAAAATCGGCCTCCTATGAAATACTTTATAAAATTCCTCTAAAATTTAAGGTCCCGCCTGACAGCTGGCCCCGAACATCCCGAGACATGGCTTACAAAACGTTCCGGAGACATCGTTTACACTTCTTGCCTTGTTGGAAGAAGGCTGGAGACGACAATACCGCCCCAAATTGGTAGCAGCGGAGGGATTTGAACCCCCGACCAAGGGATTATGATTCCCCTGCTCTACCACTGAGCTACGCTGCCACGCGAAGGGCCTACGAATAGGCAGAGAACGGCCGCAAGTCAAGCTTTCAGCGCTAAAGCGGCGCCTTCAATTTTGGCCTGTTATTATTGGTTTACAAGCCTTTCACGACCGTTTTTGGCCTGTCTTAGGCCGTTTGGATTAACTGATTTCTGCTCAGGCTTTCGCAACGATCCAGCCGCCGCCCAGCACGCGCGTTCCGACATAAACGACCCCGGCCTGCCCCGGCGCAACGCCAAAAGACGGCTCTTTAAGCATGATCCGCCCGCCTTCGCCCGGCTTCATGAAAAACCGCGCCGGCACAGCCGATTGGGCCGAGCGCAACCGCGCCATAACCTGTATCCCTTCGTCCGGCACGTCTTCGCCGAGCCAGTTCACGTCGCGCAGCATTGCTTCGGTTTGCGCCAGAGCCGCACGCGGCCCCACGACGACGCGCCGCGTTTCCGGCTCGAGCCGCAACACGAATAGCGGCTCATTGTTTTCGCCTGCTCGGTCATGAATGTTCAGCTTGCGCCGCTGGCCAACGGTGAAGTGAACGATGCCTTCATGATGCCCTAAAACCTCGCCCTTCCCGTCGACGATCTCGCCGGGCGAAAAGGCCTCGGGATGAAACTGGCGCACGATATTTGCGTAATCACCTTCCGGCACAAAACAGATGTCCTGGCTGTCCGGCTTCGTTGCCACGGGCAACCCGTATTTACCAGCCAGCGCCCGCACCTCCGGTTTGCTCATTTTCCCCAAAGGAAAAAGCAAATGTGAGAACTGTGCGCGAGTCACGGCAAAAAGAAAATAGCTTTGATCGCGGCTTTCATCGGCGGCGCGATGCAGTTCCGGTCCTTCCGACGTCTCTTCGCGGCGCGCATAATGGCCCGTGGCAAGGAATTCGCAGCCGAATTCCTGAGCCGCCGTCAACAAAGCCCCGAACTTGATGTTCCGGTTGCACAGCACGCAAGGATTGGGCGTTTCGCCGTGCGCATAACTGCCGGCGAAGATTTTTATAACATCGTCCGTAAAGCGCCTGCGCAGATCGAGAACGCGATGCGGTATGCCAAGCTTTTCCGCCACTTGTCGAGCGTCTTCCACGAGAGCCCCGCCGCCGCAAACTTCGGAGAGCGCCGCTTCTTCCTCGGACTCATATAGACGCATCGTGATGCCGATGACGTCATGGCCCCGCTCAACAAGAAGCGCGGCCGCGACCGAACTGTCCACCCCGCCGGACATAGCCACCGCGATGCGTGTGCGGGTGGGCACTTTGCCGAAACCGGAACTTTCGCTCATCAGTGATCAGGCAAGCTGGCTTTGCAGCATCCATATGGTCTTGTCGAAATCGCCCATAAGCCTGACCATCAGGTCTTGCGTGACGATGTCGTCGATGCTGTCGGCAAAATCTTCCGCCGCCGCCATGCGACCGCGCACCGCCTGAAGCCCTTGCATATAATCCTTCAGCATGGCCTTGGCTTGCATCGGCTTCGTGCTTGCTTCCTTGATCACGGTGTTGGCGAGAAACGCCGCCATGCCGCCGTTGACAAGCGGCCCCAGCATGCGGATGCGCTCGGCAACGGCATCGGCAACGTCGGGCATGCCTTTGTACTGCGTTTCAAAAAACGCGTGCAAAGGCGCGAATTGCGGGCCTTTGACGTTCCAATGATAAACGTGCGCCTTAACGGCCAAAACGTAGACGTCGCTCATCACGTCCGTAAGATGCTTGATCATGACGCTATTCGGCTTTGTCTTGCTCGCAGGTGCTTTGGGCATGTCGTTCTCCTTTGTTGGATTCTTCGCAAGTGTAGGGCAAAGAACCGTTCCGGGCCAGACTTACGTCGCTTTTCTCAGTTTCTCGGCCGCGCGCGCGATGCGCATACAGGCCTCTTCAAGGTCCTTCGTCGCTGTGGCGTAGGAAATGCGGAAATGAGGGCTTAAGCCAAAGGCCGAGCCGGGAACGGCGGCCACGCCCTCAGCCTCCAGAAAATACTCCACAACGTCGTCGTCGGTGGCCAGCGTTTTGCCTTCCGGCGTTTTGCTGCCGATCAATCCGGCACAACCTGGATAGACATAAAACGCGCCTTCAGGCTTGGGGCAAGAAAGGCCCGGCACATTGTTGAGCCTGTCCGCGACCATATCGCGGCGCTCCTTGAACGTTGCAAGCTGGGCCGCCAGAAAATCCTGTGGCCCGTTCAGTGCCGCCACGGCGGCTGCCTGGCTTATCGAGGCGGGGTTGCTGGTCGAATGGCCCTGTATCTCCGCCATCTTTTTAATGAGGGGCTCAGGTCCGCCCGCATAGCCGATGCGCCACCCGGTCATGTTATAGGCCTTGGACACGCCGTTTATCGTCAACGCGCGTTCATAAAGTTCCGGAACGACTTGGGCGATGGCCGTGAAAGCAAAGCCGTCATAAACGATATGCTCGTAAATATCGTCGCTCATCACCCACACATGCGGGTGACGCAACAGAACCTCTCCTAACGCCTTCAGTTCGTCACTGGTATAGGCCGCGCCGGAAGGGTTGCTTGGCGAGTTGAGAATAAGCCATTTTGTGCGTTTGGTAATCGCTTTTTCCAGAGCTTCGGGTTTAAGCTTAAACCCGTCCTCCGCGCGTGCCGTGACAAACACAGGCGTGCCCTCGGCCAAATTGACCATATCGGGGTACGACACCCAATAGGGCGCGGGGATGATGACTTCGTCATCCGGCCCGACCGTCGCCATGATGGCGTTGAAAAGAACCTGTTTGCCTCCAGCGCATACGATAATCTGCTCCGGTTTGTAATCCAGGCCGTTTTCGCGTTTGAACTTGCCGCCGATGGCTTGCTTGAGTTCGGCGGTCCCATCCACTGCCGTGTACCGCGTTTCGCCTCTCTTGATGGCGGCAACAGCGGCTTCCTTGATATGGTCCGGCGTATCGAAATCCGGCTCGCCCGCCGCAAGGCCGATAACGTTTTTTCCGGCCGCTTTCATATCCTTGGCCAGCTTGGTGATTCGCATCGTCGGCGAAGGCTTAACTTTATCCAGCCGGGGGGCAAAGTATCTTTTTGAATCAAGCATATCGACCTTCTCCCTGTGCTAAGGGTTAAAAGAATAAGCCGTTTCACACCCGCTGGCAAGGAGCCCTTGCGGGAACAATTTTTTCTCGGCTCAAAAAGCAGAGCCAACAAACCTCACTGAAAAAAAATATGGAGATGCGCTTCTTCTGAACAAAAACCGGGTTTGCCATGCGTTCGGGATTCCCATCGCCTTTTTTCTTGCTGCGCTGTTTTCTCCTCGCCTATACTTCCGAATCTCTTCGGATCGTTTTCTCCTCTCTTTTGGATAATGGGCTATCATGGCTGACGTTATCGGTGTCGTCGGTGCAGGACGCATGGGAAGCGGCATCGCGCAAGCTTGTGCGCAAGCCGGGCTTAACGTCGTTCTGGTGGACATCCGCAACAAGTCTCTGGCTGTCGCCCTGCAAGCCATTACGGACAACCTTGGCCAACTCGTTTCGGATGGAAAAATTTCAGCGGAGGAAAAAAACGCCGCCCTGTCGCGCATCACGACGGGAACCGATTTTGCCCTGTTGAAAAGCTGTTCGTTATGTATCGAGGCCGTTCTGGAAAACGAAGGCATAAAGGCCTATATCCACGCCCTTATACGCGAGAAAGCCGGGCCGGATATCATTATAGCCACCAATACCGTAAACTTGCCGGTTGCGCGTCTGGCCAACCGCGTTGCGAATCCTTCAAGCTTTTTAGGCGTTCGCTTCGGATTCCCGCCGCAAACGGCTCCCGATGTCAAAATTGTTCCGGCGCCGCATACAAGTCGTGAAGCTTTGAGCGTATTCACGCAGTTTTTGAGAAGGCTTGGCAAAAACGCCGAAGCCGTTCCCGATCATAAGGCCGCTTTCCGCATATCCTTGAAGACGCAGGTGCGGCTCTTCACCGCCGTTATGGCCCTTGTCTTCACGGGCGCCTGTTGGGCTCTTGTAGAAGGGAAAAGTCCGGATCCAATCCCGTGGATTCCCGTAACCGGTCTTGGCATCGGCTTTTTGGCGCTGATTGTTTTCGATCTCATGCTTGAAAAGCGTTGCTTCCGCCTGGGCCAAATTACGCATGTCATGGAAGGCATAGCCTCCAACGATATGTCCATCACCGTCCCTGATCTCGAAAAACAGGATGAAGTCGGCGACATGGGCCGGATCATCGATATCTTCAAGATGATCACAAAGGACTTTGACCGTTTGACGGACGAAGAAGCGAAAAAAGCGATAGCGGCGGTCGAAAAAAGGCAGATGTTTGAAAAACTGGCCTATGATTTCGACCAAAGCGTCGGCCATATCGTCGATGGCCTGGCTTCCGAAGCGACCCAGTTGCTGGGCAACGCCAAGCATCTTTCCGAGATGGCCGATCAAACGAGCCGCCAATCCTCGACCGTCGCCGCCGCAAGCGAAGAGGCCTCGGCGAGCGTCCAAACCGTGGCTTCGGCGGCCGAGGAGCTGTCGGCTTCGATCAGCGAGATCAACCGGCAGGTTTCCGAATCCTCGCGGGTTTCCTCCGAAGCCGTCGAGGAAGTCAAGCGCACCAACGAGACGGTTGCAACCCTGTCGGACGCCGCCGCGCAAATCGGCGACGTCGTCAAACTCATTCAGGCCATCGCCGAACAGACGAACCTGCTTGCGCTCAACGCGACGATCGAGGCCGCCCGCGCCGGGGAAGCCGGCAAGGGCTTTGCCGTCGTGGCCAGCGAAGTCAAGAACCTCGCCAACCAGACGGCGCGCGCCACCGAGGAAATATCGAACAAGATCGTGACGGTTCAAAGCGTATCGACCCAGGCCGTGGATGCCATTCGCGGCATCGGGACGACAATTGAAAAGATAAGCCAGATCTCGGGCGTCATATCCAACGCCATCGAACAGCAAACGTCGGCGACGAAAGAGATCTCGAACAACGTGCAGCAAGCCTTTACCGGCATCAGCGAGGTTTCGAGCAGCATCTTGACCGTGACGCATGCGGCGACCGAATCCAACAGCGCCGCGAACGAAGTGATGCATGCTTCGGACGAACTTTCACAGCAAGCCGATAGCCTGCGCAGGGACGTTCAGTCCTTTTTGCATAAGGTCAAGCAGGGATAATCTCTATCCCTTTTGCTTCCGCCTCAACGCGGCCCAGTAATCAAGACGCTTTTTTATTTCGCGCTCGAACCCCCGTTCAACAGGCCGGTAAAACGATTGCCGCGCCATGTCTTCCGGAAAATAGTTTTGGCCTGAAAACGCTTCATCCGTGTCGTGATCGTATTCATAGCCCGCGCCGTAGCCCAGTTCGCCCATAAGACGGGTCGGCGCGTTAAGAATATGCTTCGGTGGCATAAGCGAACCATATTGCTCCGCCGCCCTTTTCGCGGCGCCAAGAGCGACATACGCGGCGTTCGACTTCGGTGCCGTGGCGAGATGAATAACGGCCTGCGCGATCATCAATTCGCCCTCGGGGCTGCCGATGCGTTCGTAGGCCTCCCATGCAGCCAGAGATATTAGCAGCGCTTGCGGATCGGCCATGCCAACATCCTCGCTTGCAAACCGCACGAGGCGGCGGGCGATATAGCGCGGGTCTTCGCCGCCCGCCAGCATGCGCGCCAGCCAATAAAGCGCCGCGTCGCAATCCGAGCCGCGCAAGGATTTATGTAAAGCGCTGATAAGATTGTAATGGCTTTCCTGCGCCTTGTCGTAAAGCGGCGCGCGGTGCTGCACGAACGCCGCCAGCGCCGCCGGATCGAGAGGTTGTTTCTCCGGCAACGTGAAAATTTGCTCGGCCATGACCAGAAGATAGCGTCCGTCGCCGTCAGCCATAGCCTTGAGCGCCGTGCGCGCCTCTTCCAAAAGAGGAAGCCTGCGCTTTTCCATCGCCTCGGCCCGCGCCAGCAATTTTTCAAGCGCCACGTCGTCCAGACGGTTCAGAACCAAAACCTGGCAGCGCGAAAGCAAGGCGCTGTTCAACTCGAACGACGGATTTTCCGTGGTCGCCCCGACCAGCACCACTGTCCCGTCTTCGACATAAGGCAATAGAACGTCCTGCTGGGCGCGATTGAAGCGATGCACCTCGTCAACGAACAGCAACGTCCCCTGCCCGGCCCCGCGGCGGTTTGAAGCCGCTTCGAATATCTTGCGTAAATCCGCGACACCCGAGGCCGTAGCCGATACGGGATCGAAATACAGACCGACGGCTTCAGCCAAAAGCCGGGCGATCGTCGTTTTGCCGCAACCCGCCGGACCCCACAGGATCAGCGAAGCCAGCCGCTTGGCGGCCACCATCCGTCCTATGGGAGCCTCGGGCGCCAGAATATGATCCTGCCCTACCACGTCTTCCAGCTTTTGCGGCCGCAGACGATCCGCCAGCGGCCGGGCCAGCGTAGATTCGAAAAGAGAGGGGGCTGTTTTTTTAATCACCCGCCCACCATCAGGTTGATAACGTTATCGCCGCGGCGGAGGACGATGCGCCAGCCGCCTTGCCGCCGGTTTTGCAGCGCTTCCAGCGTCTCGCTAACCGAATTGGTCTCAACGCCGTTTATGCGTTGAATAATATCGCCGGGCTGAAAACCAACGTTGGACGCCGCAGCGCCGTCAATCAGCTTAAGCACGACCACCCCTCGATCTATGCCGCGAAGTCCGATCTCCTCGCTTACCGCCGGGGAGAGATTGGCAATCACGGCGCCCGTCAAAGGATTTCTTCCCTTGACGCGGGTTTCGTCGCGCGGCGGGTTTTCCGGCGGTACGATAAGCTTCATGGTCAAATTCAGCTTTTGCCCTTTACGCAGAACGTCGAGCGAAGCCTCGCTCCCGACAGGAAGCGTCGCGATGCGGTAACGGAACGCCGAAGGATCCTCGACGCTTTTCCCGTTCACGGCCAGAATGACATCGCCGGTCTTGAGCCCTGCGCCCCGCGCCGGGCTTCCTTCATGCAGGCCGTTCACAAGAACGCCGGAGGGCCGCGGCAAACTCAACGAAACGGCAACCTCGGGCGTCACGCCTTGCCCCTCGATGCCAGTCCAGGGACGCACCACATTTTTCTGGCCCGACGCCACGGCGCTCACGGCAGCCCGCACCATATTGGACGGAATGGCGAAACCGATTCCCATGCTGCCGCCGCTGCGCGAGAAAATGGCCGAGTTTATGCCGATAAGCTTGCCGTCCATAGTCACCAGCGCGCCGCCGGAATTGCCCGGATTAATGGCGGCGTCGGTCTGAATGAAATAATTGATATCGTTGATATCGACGGACGTCCGCGCAAGGCCGGAAATAATGCCGCTTGTGACCGTCTGGCCGACACCGAACGGATCGCCGACGGCAAGCACGAGGTCGCCCACCTCGGCATTGTCGGAATCCTTCAATTCAAGATAAGGCAGCGCCTCGCCCTTGGCGTCGATGCGCAAAACCGCGAGATCGGTCCGGTCATCCGTCGTGACAAGCCTGGCCTCGAACTCGCGGTGATCCGAGAGAACAACCGCGATTTCGTCCGCGCCCGCAATCACATGATTGTTGGTAACGATCAAGCCATCGGGACGGATGATGACGCCCGATCCAAGCGCGTTTTCCATGCGCTCGCGCGTCATGCCGTGCGGAAAGCCGCCGCCAAAAAACTGGTTAAAGAAAGGGTCGTCGAACAGGGGCGAAATGACCCTCTGCCGCACGACTTTGGCGGTATAGATATTTACGACGGCCGGGGCCACACGCTTGACCACGGGGGCATAGCTGAGCCTGACTTGCTCAGCCGAAACGGGAGGCGTCTTTACGGTCTCGGCCACGCTTGCGCAAGGCAATAACAGCCCCATAACCAAGACCAAATAAGAAAACTTGCGGACGAAGTTCATCGCTGGCCCCTTCTTGCTGACAGGGACGGGCCGCAGCCCTTTTCCCATACGTAATATTGGAACGGGCCAAAAAAAAGGCAAGAGACCGGTATTCCCTTAACGCCCCTTGCACCCGGCAAGGCAGTTTTTAAGGCTGTACCGGCAGTCAGCTTCCACGCCAAAGGGCTTCGGCATAGCCTCGTTCCCGTAGGGGCTCGGCGCAGACACCTGCCTGTCCGTGCAACGTTCAAAGTCGTTGTTGCATGAGCGGACGCAGGATTCGCGATCGGTTTCAATGGTCGTAACCGTTCCGCTACGGCTGGTATAGGTTTCCGGCGCCGTCCGTCCTGACATACAGGCAGCGGACAGCAAGGCCATACCGCAAGCGGCAGCGATAAAAAGGGCTTTTCCTTGTCTGAGGTTCGACATCGGACCGTCCTCGCCTTTCCTAAAGGGTTCATTCCCGAATGGAACAAACCCTTTATGGCATCAGACGCTGGCCTTGTCCATTTCGGCGTCGGTTTGCTCGGTTTTTTCCTGAACCGGCCCGCTGTCCTTGCCCTTGGCGGCAGGATCACGGTCAACCAGTTCGATGACCGCCATCGAAGCCGCGTCGCCGTAACGGAGCCCGGCCTTCAAAACGCGGGTATAGCCGCCGTTCCGTTTTTGGTAGCGCTTGGCCAGAACATCGAACAGTTTGGCGACCATGTCGTTGTCGCGGAGCATCGCAAAGGCGCGGCGGCGATTGGCCAAACCGCCCTTTTTCCCGAGCGTGATCAGTTTCTCGGTCACGGGGCGGATTTCCTTGGCCTTGGCAAGGGTCGTGCGGATCTGCTCGTGCTTGATGAGGGCCGCCGCCATATTGGAGAACAGCGCCTTGCGGTGGCTTGACGTGATGCCGAGTTTACGGCCTGCTATTTTATGACGCATAACGTTGATCTCCTTCTATGGCTTGGCCCTGTGATTTGCTCTTGCAGGGACCGGTTGCATTTAAGCCGAACCTGTCTTTCAGCATTCGGTTTTCCGGGATACGGGGCAAGAGGTACGGGATCAGAGCCCGTATCCCGTTTCCCGTGCCCCTAACTTAAAACGGTTCTTCCAGCTTCTTGGCCAAATCCTCGATATTCTCGGGCGGCCAGTTCGGGATTTGCATGCCGAGGTTGAGGCCCATTTGCGCCAGAACTTCCTTGATCTCGTTGAGGCTCTTGCGGCCGAAATTCGGCGTCCGCAGCATTTCGGATTCCGATTTCTGCACCAGATCGCCGATATAAACTATGTTGTCGTTCTTGAGGCAGTTGGCCGAGCGCACGGAAAGTTCCAGTTCGTCGACCTTGCGCAACAGGTTGCGGTTGAACGGCAGTTCGCCGACCACCGTCTCCTGCGCCACGGCCGCACGCGGCTCCTCGAAATTGATGAAAAGCTGCAACTGATCCTGAAGAATGCGCGCCGCTACGGCCACCGCGTCTTCCGGAGAAATCGATCCGTCCGTTTCCACGGTAAGGGACAGCTTGTCATAATCCGTCACCTGGCCGACACGGCTGTTTTCGACCTTGTAGGCCACCTTGCGCACAGGGCTGAACAGGGCGTCCACAGGAATAAGGCCGATCGGCGTGTCTTCCTTGCGGAAAGCAGCCGCCGGAACATAGCCCTTTCCGGTGTTGATGGTCATTTCCATGCTCAGGCGCGCGCCCCGGTCCAGATTGCAGATGACAAGATCGGGATTCATGATTTCAATATCCGCGCTGGTATCGATCTGCCGGGCCAAAACCTCGCCCGGGCCTTCCGCACGCAACCTGACCTTGCGCGGGCCTTCCGCATGCATGCGCATCGCCAGCGCCTTGACGTTGAGTATGATGTCGGTCACGTCCTCGCGCACGCCCGGCACCGAAGAGAATTCATGCAAGACGCCATCGATCTGCAAGGCCGTAACGGCGGCGCCCTGCAATGACGATAGCAAAATGCGGCGCAGGGCGTTGCCCAGCGTCATACCAAAGCCCCGCTCCAGCGGCTCGATAACGAGCGTGGCCTGCCGCTTCGCATCGCCGGAGGGATGAACTTGTTTGTTGGCCTGAATAAGAGCTTTCCAATTCTTCTGCAACACGGAACGACCTCTCTAGTTCGAGAAAAAAGTGGCGTTGCCGCCAAATGTCTTATTAAACGCGGCGTTTCTTGCGCGGACGCACGCCGTTATGAGGGATAGGCGTCACGTCGCGGATAGACGTCACCATGAAACCGACGGCCTGCAAGGCGCGCAAAGCCGACTCACGGCCCGATCCCGGCCCCTTAACTTCGACCTCCACCGTTCGCACGCCATGCTCCATCGCCTTGCGGCCGGCGTCTTCGGCGGCAACCTGCGCGGCGTACGGCGTCGACTTGCGCGACCCCTTAAATCCGGCAAGGCCCGCAGACGACCACGCGATAGTGTTGCCCTGCGCGTCGGCGATCGTAATGATGGTATTGTTGAAGCTGGCGTTAACGTGCGCAATGCCGTTGACGATGTTCTTGCGCTCGCGGCGGCGGGTCCTGGCGGGAGCCGATTTCGAGCTTTTCTGTT
>JAQUPC010000058.1:0-7146 GCA_028716765.1 Alphaproteobacteria bacterium
ACGGCCTCCTTAAAAATTCTTTGTCTTTCTTCCATGGCTATTCCCTCACTCAACCCTGCTGCCTGTCGCGGCGCTTGTTGGCGCGGCGCAGGATTGAATGGTTCGTGCGCTTGTTGTTGCGCGTCTTGGTGCCCTTGGCGCCCTTACCCCAGCGCGAAACCGGATGACGGCCGCCGGAGGTCCGGCCTTCGCCGCCGCCGTGCGGGTGATCGACCGGGTTCATCGCCACGCCGCGCACCGACGGGCGAACGCCCAGCCAGCGGTTGCGGCCGGCTTTGCCGAGCTTCACGTTCACATGATCGGCGTTGGACACGGCGCCAATCGTCGCCATGCATTCCTGCGGCACGATACGAACTTCGCCCGAGCCGAGCTTGAGTTGAGCGTGGCCCGCGTCGCGGCCCACGAGCTGAACGTAGGCTCCCGCCGAACGCGCGATCTGGCCGCCCTTGCCCGGACGCATTTCCACGTTGTGCACGATGGAGCCGACTGGAATGTTCTTGAGCCGCATGGCGTTGCCGGGCTTAACGTCGACCTTTTCGCCCGCCACGACCGAGTCGCCCTGCTGCAGCTTCTGGGGCGCAAGAATGTAGGCCTGCGTCTCGTCCTGATACGTGATCAGCGCCAGAAAAGCCGTGCGGTTCGGATCGTACTCCAGACGCTCCACCACCGCCGGCATGTCGAACTTGTTGCGCTTGAAATCGACGATGCGGTAACGGCGCGCATGCCCGCCGCCGATGTGGCGCGTGGTGATGCGGCCCTTGTTGTTGCGTCCGCCCGTCTTGTTCAGGCCTTCCGTCAGCGTCTTAACGGGCTTGCCCTTCCAAAGCTCTTTGCGGCTGGTCTGAACGACCTGCCGGAGGCCTGGGGTCACGGGTTTGTAATGTTTGAGTGCCATGATTCTCGTCCTTAAACTCCCGTCGTCACGTCGATCTTGCTGCCCTCGGCCAAGGTCACGACAGCAAACTTCACATCGCTGCGCTGGCCGACACGGCCGCGAAAGCGCTTAATCTTGCCCTTGCGGTTATGCGTGTTGACCGCCTTGACTTTGACCTGAAACAACTGCTCCACCGCCGTTTTGATGGCGGGCTTCGTCGCCTCGCGCGCGACGCGGAACGTCACCTGATTGAACCCCGAATTGTTCGAGGCCTTTTCCGTGATCACGGGCGACAAAATCACCTGATAGTGCTGCGGCAGCAGCTTGGCTCCGGTCTTTTTCGTCTTGCTCATTTCAGCCTCTCTTGCAGCTGCTCAACCGCGTTCTTGGTCAAAACCAGCGTATCGCAGCGCAGGATGTCGTATACGTTCGCGCCTTGCTCCGGCAGCACGTTGATTTTCGGAAGATTGCGCGCGGCCTTGGCGAAGTTCGCATCGAGATTCGCGCCGTCGATGAACAACGCCGACGCCAGGCCCATTTTCGCCAGCTTCTGCGCCAATGTTTTCGTCTTGTGTTCTTTAAGCTTCGCCTCGTCGAGGATGACCAGCTTGCCGTCCTGCTGCTTCGAGGCCAGCGCCATGCAAAGCGCCAGTTGGCGCACCTTCTTGGGCAACGCGTGTTCGTGGCTGCGCGGCACGGGACCGAAAATAACGGCGCCTTTGCGGAACTGCGGCGAGCGCAAGCTGCCTTGACGCGCGCGGCCGCCTCCCTTTTGCGCAAACGGCTTCTTCGTCGTGCCGCTGATCTGGCTGATGCCTTTGGTGGCATGCGTTCCGGCGCGGCGCTTGGCAAGCTGCCAATTGACCGTGCGGGTCAGGATGTCGCGGCGCGGCTTGAGCGCGAAAATCGCGTCTGCCAGCTCAATCGTGCCGACGTCCTTGTTGTCGAGGTTTTTAACGGTCGCTTTCATTGTTTCTCTCGCTTACCCTTCCGCCGCTTGCTCGTTGGCCGCTTCGCCCTTGCCGCCCTTGTCTTTCAACCCCGCCGGCATCGGCGCTTCTTTCGGCAACGGACGCTTGACTGCGTCGCGGATTTGCACCGTGGCATTTTCGCCGCCCGGCACGGCACCGCGCACCAAAATCAAATCTTGTTCGGCATCGACCGCGACCACGCGCAGGTTTATCGTCGTAACGCGGCGGTCGCCCATGTGCCCGGCCATCTTCTTGCCCTTGAACACGCGGCCCGGATCCTGACGGTGACCCGTCGAGCCGTGGCTGCGGTGCGAAACCGACACGCCGTGCGAGGCGCGCAGGCCGTGGAAGTTATGGCGCTTCATGACGCCGGCGAAACCCTTGCCGATGCTGGTCGAGGTCACATCCACGAACTGGCCCGGCACGAAATGCGCCACCGACAACTCGGCGCCGACTTCCAACAGAGCGTTTTCGCTGACGCGAAACTCCGCCATCTTCTTTTTCGGCTCGACCTTGGCCTTGGCGAAATGACCGCGCATGGCCTTCGAAACGTTCTTCACCTTGGCTTTGCCCATGCCGAGCTGCACGGCCGTGTAGCCGTCCTTGTCCTTGGTGCGCACGCTCACAACCTGGCATTGATCCAGCTTGAGAAGCGTCACCGGCACGTGATGGCCCTCTTCGTTAAAAATGCGGGTCATGCCGAGCTTGGTGGCAATCAATCCTGTGCGTTGTGTCATCGTCATTGTCGTTACACCCTGATCTCTACGTCGACGCCCGCCGCAAGGTCGATCTTGGAAAGCGCGTCGATCGTCTGCGGCGTCGGCTCCAGAATGTCCAGCAAGCGGCGGTGCGTGCGGATTTCGAACTGTTCGCGCGACTTTTTGTCCACGTGGGGACCACGATTGACGGTGAAGCACTCACGCCACGTGGGCAACGGAATGGGCCCGCGCACCCGAGCGCCGGTGCGCTTGGCCGTGCTTATGATCTCGCTCACCGACTGATCGAGCATGCGATGATCGAACGCCTTGAGGCGGATGCGTATCGTTTGCGTGTCCATTCTTTACTCCAATTAAACTCTGGTTTCCGGCTTTCGCCGGAATGACGCCGGAGGAGAGGCTTTTCGCAAGCCTCCGGCCTCTAACCCTTACTCAATAATCTTCGCCACGACGCCGGCGCCGACGGTGCGGCCGCCTTCGCGGATAGCGAAGCGCAGTCCTTCTTCCATGGCGATCGGCGCGATCAGCTTGATCTCGACCGAGATGTTGTCGCCCGGCATCACCATTTCCGTACCCTGCGGCAAAACCACTTCGCCGGTCACGTCCGTCGTGCGGAAGTAGAACTGCGGGCGGTAGTTGCTGAAGAACGGCGTGTGACGGCCGCCTTCGTCCTTGGTGAGGATGTAGCACTCGGCCTTGAAATGCGTGTGCGGCGTGATGGTGCCGGGTTTGGCCAGAACCTGGCCGCGCTCGACTTCCTCGCGCTTCGTGCCGCGCAGCAGCGCGCCGATGTTGTCGCCGGCCTGGCCCTGATCGAGCAGCTTGCGGAACATTTCGACGCCGGTCACGACCGTCTTCGTCGTGGCCTTGAGGCCGACGATTTCGACTTCTTCGTTGACCTTGATGATGCCGCGTTCGACACGGCCCGTGACGACGGTGCCGCGGCCCGAGATCGAGAACACGTCTTCGATCGGCATCAGGAACGGCTGGTCGAGCGGGCGCGCCGGCTGCGGGATGAACTCATCGACCGCGTCCATCAGCTTCAGGATCGACTCTTCGCCCGTTGCCTTGTCGCCGTCATTAAGCGCGACGAGCGCCGAGCCGCGGATGATCGGGGTCTTGTCGCCGGGGAACTGGTACTTGGTCAACAAGTCGCGGATTTCCATTTCCACGAGATCGGCCAGCTCGGGGTCGGCCATGTCCATCTTGTTCATGTAGACGACGATGGCGGGCACACCGACCTGACGGGCGAGCAGGATGTGCTCGCGGGTCTGGGGCATCGGGCCGTCGGCGGCCGACACGACGAGGATGGCGCCGTCCATCTGGGCCGCACCGGTGATCATGTTCTTCACGTAGTCGGCGTGGCCGGGGCAATCGACGTGGGCGTAGTGACGCTTGGACGTCTCATATTCGACGTGCGCCGTCGAGATCGTGATGCCGCGCGCCTTTTCTTCCGGCGCCTTGTCGATCTGGTCGTACGCGGTGAACGTGGCGCCGCCCGTCTTGGCCAGCACCTTCGTGATCGCCGCCGTCAGAGTCGTCTTGCCATGGTCGACGTGACCGATGGTGCCGATGTTGCAGTGCGGCTTGGTACGTTCAAACTTTGCCTTTGCCATGTTACTCTCCGTTCGTTGGACGTGTTACAACTCTTAATCTACTGCGGTTTCTTACCCTGCCAATTTCGCTTTGACTTCCGCCGCGATGTTCGCGGGCACCTGTTCGTAATGATCGAATTCCATCGTGAACAGGGCGCGGCCCTGCGTCATCGAACGCAAGCGGTTGACGTAGCCGAACATCGTGGCCAGCGGCACCATCGCGTCCACGACGCTGGCGTTGCCGCGTTGCCCCATGCCCTGAATCTGGCCGCGGCGGCTGTTCAAGTCGCCGATCACGTCGCCCGTATGCTGTTCCGGCGTCACCACTTCGACCTTCATGATCGGCTCGAGCAACACCGGACCCGCCTTTTGCATGCCTTCCTTGAAGGCCGCACGCGCGGCGATTTCGAACGCCAGCGCCGACGAGTCGACGTCGTGGTAGGCGCCGTCAATGAGCGTCGCCTTGAAGTCGATGGTCGGGAATCCTGCCATCACGCCGTTTTCGATTGAGCCATTAAGGCCCTTTTCGACGCCGGGGATGTATTCCTTCGGCACCGCACCGCCGACGATCTTGCTCTCGAACGCGTAGCCGGCTCCCGGCGCTTGCGGCTCAAACTCGATAATGACGCGCGCAAACTGGCCCGAACCGCCCGATTGCTTCTTGTGCGTGTAGTCGACAACGGCCTTGCGCGTGATGGTCTCGCGATACGCCACCTGCGGATCGCCGACGATGACCTCAACGTTGTACGGCGCGCGGCGCAAAATATCGATTTTGATGTCGAGATGCAGTTCGCCCATGCCCTTGATGACCGTCTGCCCTGTTTCCGGATTGGAAGCGAGGCGGAACGAAGGGTCTTCCTGCACGAGGCGCAGCAGCGCGTTCGTCATCTTGTCCTGATCGACTTTCGTTTTCGGCTCAATCGCCATTTCGATGACGGGATCGGGGAATTCCATGCGCTCCAGAACGACTTGCTTGTTCGGATCGCACAGCGTGTCGCCGGTCTTGGTGTCCTTTAGAGCCGCCAGAGCGACGATGTCGCCGGCATAGGCTTCCTTGACTTCTTCGCGCGTGTTGGCATGCATAAGCAGCATGCGGCCGATGCGCTCCTTGTTGCCGCTGATGGAGTTCATGACGTAGCTGCCGGCCTGCAAAACGCCCGAGTAAACGCGCGTAAAGGTCAGCGATCCAACGAAAGGATCGGTCATGATCTTGAACGCCAGGGCCGACATCGGCTCAGCATCGGCCGGAGCACGTTCCAACGGCTCCTTGGTGTCGGCGTCGAACCCGTGCACGCTGCCAACGTCAATTGGGGACGGCAGATAAGCAACAACGGCATCCAGCATGGGCTGCACGCCCTTGTTCTTGAACGCTGAGCCGCACAAAACGGGCACAAATTTCTGAGCCATCGTTCCCTTGCGGATGCATTTGTCGAGCACTTCAACGGAAGGCTCGGTGCCGTTCAGGTAGGCTTCCATCGCCGCGTCGTCCATTTCGACGGCGTTCTCAAGCAGTTGCTTACGGAAGTCTTCCGCCTTGGCCTGGAGGTCGGCCGGAATTTCCTCGTCATGGAATTTGGCGCCCAGCGCTTCGTCTTCCCAAACCACCGCCTTCATGCGGCGCAGGTCGATGATGCCCTTGAACTCGCTTTCCGCCCCGATGGGGATGTTCAATACCAGCGGATTCGCGCCGAGGCGCTCCCGCAACATGTCGACGCAGCGGTAGAAGTTCGCGCCGGTGCGGTCCATCTTGTTGGCGAACACCATGCGCGGCACTTTATACTTGTCGCCCTGGCGCCACACGGTTTCGGTCTGCGGTTCGACGCCGGCGACGGAGTCCAGCACGCAAACCGCGCCGTCCAGAACACGCAAGGAACGCTCGACCTCGATCGTGAAGTCCACGTGGCCCGGCGTGTCGATGATGTTGATGCGATGATCGTTCCAGAAGGTCGTCGTCGCGGCCGAGGTAATGGTGATGCCGCGCTCCTGCTCCTGCTCCATCCAGTCCATCGTGGCGGTGCCTTCGTGCACTTCGCCGATTTTGTAGGACTTGCCGGTGTAATACAGGATACGTTCGGTCGTGGTCGTCTTGCCGGCATCGATGTGAGCCATGATGCCGATGTTCCGGTAGCGATCGATGGGTGTGCTGCGGGGCATGATGCTTTTCTCGTTCCGTTACCAGCGATAATGGGAAAAGGCCTTGTTGGCTTCGGCCATGCGGTGCGTGTCTTCGCGCTTTTTGACGGCGGCGCCGTTGTCGTTCGAAGCCGCCATCAATTCCGCTGCCAGACGGTCCACCATCGTCGTTTCCGACCGCGCGCGCGCGGCGGTGATGATCCAGCGCATGGCCAGCGCGATGCCGCGTTCCGGACGGACTTCCATCGGCACCTGATAGGTGGCGCCGCCGACGCGGCGTGAACGAACCTCAAGATGCGGGCGAACCTTGTCGAGCGCCTGCTTGAACACGTCAAGCGCGGCGGTTTTCGACTTGGCCTGAATCTTCTCCAGCGCGCCGTAAACGATGTGCTCGGCGGCGGACTTCTTGCCCTGCACCATCAGGACGTTCATGAATTTCGTAATAAGAATCTCTCCGAACTTCGGGTCCGGCAGGATTTCTCTTTTATCGGCTCTGCGACGACGTGCCATTTTCCATTCCTCTTATTTCGGCCGCTTGGCGCCGTAATGCGAGCGGCGCTTCTTTCGATCCTTGACGCCTTGCGTGTCCAGCGTGCCGCGGATGATGTGATAACGCACACCCGGCAAGTCTTTCACACGGCCGCCGCGGATCATGACGACGGAGTGTTCCTGAAGGTTGTGGCCTTCGCCCGGAATGTAGCAGATGACTTCGTGTCCGTTGGTCAAACGAACGCGCGCCACTTTGCGCAAGGCCGAGTTCGGCTTTTTCGGCGTCGTGGTGTAAACGCGCGTGCAAACGCCGCGCTTTTGCGGACAGGCCTGCAGCGCGGGAACCTTATCGCGTGCTTTCTGCGGCT
>JAQUPC010000058.1:7156-13959 GCA_028716765.1 Alphaproteobacteria bacterium
GTTTCTGACGCACCAGCTGATTGATCGTAGGCATCACAACTCCGTCTTTTGCGGCAACGCCCGCGGTTTCAAACCGTTTACGCCGCCAAATCTCAACAACACAAACCCCACGCCAGAGCGCCCAGGGCATCTCCGTGTGGGAAACTTACTTACACCGTGCGACTCTGCTGATTTGCATCAGCCGTTACATCGCCACAGGCTATGGCACTTTCGCGACATCCGGGACCGCGTTTAGACAGCATTTCGATTTGACGGCATACTTCGCCAACAAACCGGGATAACCGCCTCTGCGGCATAGATCCTCAGATGGGTCTACCACCGGCCCCGAAAAGGCAGGCGCATACTTAGGGTATTTAGGCAGGCCGCGTCAAGCGCAGATTAAAGCTTTCTTAAGGAGAAAATGCGCTCATTTATAAAGACGGATGACCCGCGGCCTTTAGCCCGATTAGGATTAAGAATGTCCCGATCCAGTTTACCTCACGCGATCCCGCGCCTTTTTGTCCCTGACGATCTGTCCGCCGGACAACATATTGCGTTAACTTCCAATCAAAACCACTATTTAAGCCATGTCATGCGCCTTCAAGAAGGTGATGCCGTGCGCTTGTTTAACGGCCGCGACGGCGAATGGCGCGGCGCTCTTGGCTCCGCTCAAAACAAGAAACGCAGTGCCGGGATTCTCGTTCACGAACAAATGAGGCCGCAACGGCCGGAGCCGGACTTGTGGCTTTGCTGCGCGCCCATCAAACGTGCGCATTTCGACAACATGATCATGAAAGCGGCTGAACTCGGCATAGCCCGCATTTGCCCCGTTTTGACGGCGCGGACGCAAGTGCGCGAGGTTAATATTGGGCATGCCCGCGCCATTGCCGTCGAAGCGGCCGAGCAATCGGAACGCCTGTCTGTGCCTGATGTCAAAGCCCCGGTAACGCTTGAGAAAATGGCCGCCAAATGGCCCGAAGACCGCCTGCCAATTGTTTGCGCCGAGCACGGCCAAGCACGGCCAATTGGCGAAGCTTTTCTTGCTCTGGCCTCAAAAAACCCCTTGGAAGCGGCTTTTATGACTGGCCCTGAAGGCGGTTTTACCGTTGAAGAACTTGAACTTTTGCGGGCTTTGCCGCGCGCCTTGCCCGTCCGCCTCGGCCCCCGCATCCTTCGGGCCGATACCGCCGCCATTGCCGTGATAGCCTGCTGGCAGGCTCTTGCGGGCGATTGGCGCTAACCCCCCGTTATGTTAGGGTCAATCCATGGCTGACCAACCCTCAGGCGGAAATACTTTTCAGATCCTGCGCGACATAGCGGCGCGTCTCGGGCTGGACAAACAAAAAAAAGAAGAACCTGCGGCGGCTCCCATTGACTCGGTGGAAACCGATCTTGAACAAGGACGGTTTCAGGTGCTGCCCTCAAACGCCCTCGACGAGGATTTCGCCAAGCGCGCTTCGACCGCAGGAAAATCGGCGAAAAACCCGAAAAAGAACAAGCTGGACGACATGGCGGCCGAAGTGCGGGTGACCGCCGACAACTACCGCCAGATGTACCTCGACCAGCGCGTTCATGAAGAGGCGATGACCGGAGAAAAAGAAAAGGAGATGCAGGCCGCCAAAGCGAAGGCGCTCAAGGACGCCAACAAGGCGGCGCAGGAAAAGAAAGCCGCCGACGATTACCGCTACCGGGCCCGCGAATTGCAAAACAAGATCGGCTGGTGGAAACAGCAATCCGGCCTCGGGCAATACGACGATTCAACGATCAATGCCGCGATCGACACCCTTCAGGGCGAATTGGGCGGTATTCCGCAAGTTTACTGGCCCTAGGCGGATTGCCGCGAGGCTTTTTCCTTCCGGAAAATCCCGCCTTAATATGCTTTTTTAATTGCTTTCACGGCCGGCGATTATTATCGATCCGTTGTTCATTAATAAAATCTACGGACCTGTTTTTATGACACCCCGTTTCCCCGCCGTGCATTGCGCCATAGACGTTCAGGACAGATTTATCCGGGATTTGTTTCCGGAGCGCAGAAAATATTTTCCTGCCGCCATAAGGGTCTTTGCCGACGCCCTCAAGGAAATCGGCATTCCGACGATTTGGGTGGTATGGAACAGGCAGGGCGAGTTCGAGTTTTATACGCATTTACTGCATTCTTGGGATTCCCTGCCAACCTTGCTCCCCAGCCTTTCGCTCCGTCAATCTCTCGTCCGCGCCGATGAGGATATCTATACAAGAGGCCACGACAACGCGTTCCATTGGCCCTTTCTGGGAAATGTCATCAGGCAGCAATACAACGCCAACACCGTTCTGATCACGGGCATGAACTCTTCCGTCTGCGTTGCGAAAAGCGCGGCGGGAGCCATCGGGGAAAATTTGGGATGCTACGTAATCTATGATCTCCTTGCCGACTCAAGCGAAGATCATCATGAAAAATTTTCCGGCGGCGATCCGTTGTTCCACAAAGAGCTCGTCGGCAATGCCCTTGGAAACGCTTTTATCCGGAACGCGCCGCATCTTGAATTCGTTCAAAGCCGGACGTTCCTGAATTCCTTCTGTGACGCGCCGGAACTGTCCCCTTTCAACGGAGGACGCGGAAGATATTCCATGACGTTCGGCCTCTAGCTTTCAGGGACAGGCCTATTCGCCCATGCGCCCCGCGCCGCCGACCGTCATGCCCTCAAGCCTCAACGTCGGCTGGCCGACGCCGACGGGCACGCTCTGGCCGTTTTTGCCGCAGGAGCCGATGCCGCCGTCGAGCTGCGTGTCGTTGCCGATCATCGTGATGCGCTTGAGAACGTCGAAGCCCGTGCCCACCAGAGAAGCGCCTTTCAAAGGCCTGCCTAATTTTCCGTTTTCGATTTCATAGGCCTCGGTCGCGGAAAACACGAATTTGCCCGAGGTGATATCCACCTGCCCGCCGCCGAAATCGGCGGCGTAGATTCCCTTTTTCACCGAGGCGATGATTTCGCCGTGGCTCGTCGCGCCCGGACGCATGATCGTGTTGGTCATGCGCGGATAGGGCTGGCTGGCGAAGCTTTCGCGCCGCCCGTTCCCCGTAGGCTTCATGCCCATCAGCCGCGCGTTCATTCGGTCCTGCATATAGCCGGTCAGCACGCCGTCTTCGATCAGCGTCGTGCATTGCGAAGGCGTGCCTTCGTCGTCGACCGTGATCGACCCGCGCCGCGCTTCAAGCGTGCCGTCGTCGACGATCGTCACGCCCTTGGCGGCGACCATTTGCCCCATCAAGCCGCAAAACGCGGAACTTTTCTTGCGGTTGAAATCGCCTTCGAGGCCGTGGCCGATGGCTTCGTGCAAAAGCACGGCGGGCCAGCCGGGGCCGAGCACCACGGTCATCTCGCCCGCCGGAGCGTCCACGGCATCCAGATTGACGAGCGCCTTGCGCAAGGCTTCGTCAGCCATTTTTTGCCATTCGGCGGGATCGAACCAGCGCGCGTATTCAAGCCGCCCGCCGCCGCCCGTGCCGCCCGCCTCGAGCCTGTCGCCGTCGCGCGCCACGACCGATATGTTGAGCTTTACGAGCGGACGAATGTCCGCCACGCGCCAATCTCCGGCGCCGATGATCTGTATCGCCTGCCAGCTTGCGCCCAGCGAAACGCTGACCTGATGCACGCGCGGATCCTTGCCGCGCACATAGCCGTCGATGTCCTGAAGCAGCCGTATTTTTTCTTCGAAGCTTTTTCCGGGCAGAGGATTCGCGTCTTCATACAAATGCCGGTTGGTGCCCTGCGGCGGCAACGCCATCGTGCCCGCGTGGCCGCCCTTGACGGCCTGAACCGTGGCGGCGGCGCGCCGGATCGCCGCTTCGCTAAGTTCGGCGGCATGGGCATAGCCCACCGTCTCGCCCGCCACGGCGCGCAGGCCGAAGCCCTGCGAGGAATCGAAACTCGCGCCCCTCAACTTGCCGTCGTCCCAGACGAAGCCTTCGGATTGATGATATTCCAGAAACAGTTCGCCGTCGTCGGCACCCGCGAGCGCATCTTTGACGATACGCTCCACGGCGGCGCGATCCATGCCGGTTTGATCGAAAAACAGTTTGTCGGTTTGGGGGAGAGAGGACATGGGCTCTTTTCTCTAAGGCCTTATCGGCGGCGGACGAAGGGAATATGGGAGCGGCGCGGCGGAAAAGCAATCGGCGGTATTCCCCCTTGCCCGGCTTAGGAGAGCGCCTGTTTTCTCCTGTTATTCACCTGTTATATCAGGTGTTAACCATGTTTTTGCAACGCCCGGCATGCCCCGGCGGCCTTTCGCGAAAGGCCTTTTTTCATTTTTCAGGATACACCGAACCGCCCGCCCGATCAAGGAATATATTCCTATTTTGGAGGATGGTCTTTTGAGCTTGCTCCCTCCGTCATCATGCTTGCTGTTATTCCAGGCGTGAGGCGAAAGAAAAATTTTCTGTGGCTTAAGAATTCATAAAGCATAGATTTTTGCGTCTCGTTGCCAATAACGGGTAAGTTCCTCCCTATAATGGGTAGATTAACGCTTTATAAACCATTGATTTTCCTAATTAGTTTCATGCCCGCCCTGTAAAATGGTTTCATATTTTACTGCATTTTTAGGGTGAGCATTATGACCGATATTCAGAAACAACTGGCGGAATATGAGCGCCTCATCGATGCAAAAAATCAGGAGCTTTTGAAAAAGCAGAATGCTGTTCATGCTTTTATCGACACAGAACACAAAGCTAGAGAAACCAAAAAATATCAAAAAGAAATCAGGAAAACGGCAACCGGGATCAATGACTTTATCATTTTGCTTATAAAGACCAAGGCCGCTTCCGGTCAATTCAAGGAACAAGCAGAAAAATTGTGCGCGAAAGGCATGGGGCTCAACGGACTTGTACGGGATATAAGCCAAGCGTTAGACGGAGACTTGATACAAAGGCAGCATACAGAAACGGTCGATTTAGTAAAAATCGCAGGCGTTGTTGCGGGGCTGGCCGCTGCGGCGGTTACCATAGCAAAAAGCACGTTTGATCCTCATTCTGCATATGGAACAACGGAGGCCTCAGCCGGGGCTTCTTTGGGTATCGCCGTTGCCATTCATAAGAAAATAGGCAACGCTTTTAGAAGGGCGGCCAAAACTATATGTGCGGCGTCTAAAAAAGCGGGAAACATTTTCGCGGTTTATTATGCAAAAGAAAAAACAAAAGAAATTGGAGGGAAGGTAATCAGGATTTTTCAATACGGGAAAACGCGATCAACCTATGCTGTTCCACAGCCTGTACGCACAGCAAAAGCGGGAAGAAGGGAGAATAAAGGAAAGAAGCTAAAAACATGATAGTTATTTGGGCTCTGATTTTGGCAGATCGACGTTTTTAATGCCCTTGAACGGTTCAACTGGTTTGTCCGAACTGCCATACCTTCTGCTTCCAATTTTCCAAAGCTCTCTTATGCCAAGGCCGCCAAGGATAACCCACGGCGTTACTTTGATGGCTGTTTCGACAATATCCATAATGGGCCCCTTAGAATGACGCGAACATTATGCCCCCTTTTATCGAAATCCTCAACGGCTGTTGGCCGTGTTAATTCTTTCATGAATAAAAACAACGGGGATAATGGGTTAACGTACGGCAAATAGAAGGGCGGAATAGACGAGAGAATAGGCTCAAGCCGTCACGCATCCTTATATGTGCTGTTTTGCTTGGCGGGGAAACCTACTGGCACCGCTAAAGTAATCGTCTAATCATAAAATTAGAAACTTGGGGGACGAAGTGGAGGAAGACACTTTTCCCCGCAGCAATTCTCAACCCCATAATTGGCAGAAAACAAACTGGATTCCCGCTTTCGCGGGAATGACGCAGTGCCAATAACGGAAACCGTTCAGGCGAAATCGTCATCGCGAGGCCCCTTTGGGGACGTGGCGATCCAGAATGCATGAAACTTGTGGTTTCTGGATTGCTTCGCGCCTTGGCAGGCGCTCGCAATGACGGAAGGACGCGGGGCTTTATGGGCACAGACTTTAGGGCCTTTCCCGTTTCACTGACCCCTCCCCGAAATCGCTTGGGCGATTTCGACCCTCCCGCAAGGGGAGGGTGATCCCTCCTAACTGGATTTTGTTCTAACTCCCCTCCTCCAACACTTCCTTCACCTTGCCCGCCAGTTGCTTGAGCGTGAAGGGCTTGCCGAGAAAGTGGATTTGCTCGCCCGAGGTGAACTGCTCGCGCAGGCGGTCTTCGGTGTAGCCCGAGACGAACACGACCTTCATGTCCGGCCAGCGTTCGCGGATGCGCTTGTAGAGCGTGGGGCCGTCCATCTGCGGCATGACGACGTCGGTGACGGTGAGGTCGATCTTGCCGCCGTCCTTGTCGAGAACGGTCAGCGCTTCTTCGCCGCTGCGCGCCTCGAACACGTTGTAGCCCTTGTTGCGTAGCGCGCGCGACGAGAACACGCGCACGGCGTCTTCGTCCTCGACCAAAAGAATGGTGCCCACGCCGGTAAGATCGGGGCCGGGTTTTTCCTCCCGCGCCTCTTCGGCGGCGCGCGCCGCCTTCGCCTTTTCGCTTTCGCTGAACGCCGGGATGTAGACCATGAACGTCGAGCCGTGCCCGACGCGGCTTTCGACGCTGACGAAGCCGCCCGTCTGGCGCACGACGCCGTACACCGTGGCCAGGCCAAGCCCCGTGCCCGAGCCGGGTTCTTTCGTGGAGAAGAACGGCTCAAAAATGCGTTGCAGGTTTTCTTTGGAAATACCGATGCCCGTATCCACGACCTCGATCGCGACGTAGTCGCCCGGCGGCATCTCATCCTGCCCGCGCAAAACGGTTTCCTTCTGGCGCATGTTGTGCGTGCGGATGGTCA
>JAQUPC010000059.1 GCA_028716765.1 Alphaproteobacteria bacterium
GCACGTTCGACGGTCCGAAGAAGGGCAGAACCAGGTACGGTCCCGAATTGAAGCCCCAAACGTAGAGTGTCTGGCCGAAATCGCCCGACTGACGGTGCAATCCGGCGTCGTTCGCGACATCGAACATACCGGCGCCGCCCGCCGTGGTGTTGACGATAAAGCGACCGAACGTCGTGCCGGCCTTGCTAACTTCGCCCTGCAACAGGTTGTTAGCGAAGACGACTGGCTCCGACATGTTCTTCACGACGCCCGCGATCCGGTCGCGCAGATAAGGCGGCACGGTGACGCGGTACAATTCGGCAAGCGGGCGGAACAACAGCCGGTCAAGGAAGTCGTTCACATCGAAAATATGGCGATTGACCGTTTCAAACGGGTCATTCGTAGCCTTGTATTCCGCTTTTTCCTCAGGAGTTTGCGGTACAGAGGCGCAGCCTGCAAACGCGATGGTCGCAGTCAACGCAAAGGCGATGGCTAAACGGCGGGTATTTATCATGGTGTCCTCTATGCAGGCAGGAAAAGGTTAGAATCGCGTCTCTTTTTTTCTACTCAAGTCCGGCTTGCCTAGCAAGGCTGGAAGGACCAGAAATGTGCAGAGAACGCAATATAACAGAGCAACAGTTAATAATTTACCCATACTGGACGTGCCGGGATGTGTTGATAGAGACAATGACCCAAAAGCCACAGTAGTCGTTGCGGCACTGAAAAGAACGGCCCTGGCCATGCTCGATTGCAGGGGGGCAGAGAGGCCGTCACGCCAAGCACTTACAAAGTATATTGCATAGGATACGCCCAGACTAAGCAAGAGAGGGAGGGCGATGATATTTGCGAAGTTCAATGGTAAATGAACTATGACCATCGTCGCCAGCGTTAAGATTCCGGCAAGAATTAGGGGGGCAATCAACCGCGCGACATCCGTTGCCCGCCGGAGAACAAGCCACGACAGCAGGGCAATCGCCAGCACGCCGAAAATCCCCGCCTTGATAAAGGCGTTGACGATGGTCTTACCTGATTCCTGTATCGAAACCGGCGCACCGCTTATATCCGGGGCTATGCTTGCGACGGCATCCGTGAATGCCGTAAGCTTGCGCGGGTCGCGCACGCCGTTTTCCGGAAAATCCTTCGGGTAGACTTTAAGGAGAGCACGGCCGTCCGGGGTGAGCCAGTCGCGGCGCAGATCGTCCGTGATATCGGTAAGCGCGACATGCTGCGCGTTCAGGCTTTCACGTACCGTATTAAGTTGCGCCACCATGCCGCTGATCAAAGCCGTATGCAGACGCTGCAAAAGGGCTGGATCATGGCTTTTCACGACCGTATCAAGCGCGGTTGCAAGCCGCTCCGCCGAGGGATGCTGTTTTCCGATTTCATGCAAGCCGGTGGCCGCCTTGTTTAAAGCAACGAAGTTTTCCTCGTCCGTAGGCTTTGCCAGCACATCCGGGGGATTGAGGGTAGGGGCCAGCAGGAAATTGGCGTCGGCGATCATCGCCAGTTTTTTGTCCTGATCCTCCGGTACGAAGCTGGCGAGGGTCATCGTGTAATCGACTTCCGGCAAGGCGCCAATTCGTTTGGCGGCGGCTTCAGCTTCCGCCAAAGACGGTTCCAGAATTTGAATGGCGTAGGGATTGGTTTCCTTGCTTTTCATAAAGTCGAACAAGGTCTGAACCGATTCCGTGTGCGGATCTTTCAGATTGAGCGGATCAAAATCGAAACGCAGTTGCGAAGCGATGAGAAGCCCGGCTACGGCCAACAACAACGCCCCCTTGAGAAGGACCGGGCGGTGCGCGATTAAAAAGGTATCAAGGGGAGCAGCCCAGGCATAACCGATAGCCTCGGGTTCCGCCGGCGGTTTAAACAGACTCAGCAAGGCAGGCAAGAGCGTAATGGTGAGCAGATAGGCGATGATCATCCCGACGCCTGCGATAAGGCCGAGTTCGGCCACGCCGCTATAGGCCGTCGGGGTAAAAGCCAGAAAGCCTACGGCCGTCGAACCGGCGGCGAGGGCAAGGGGAAGGGCTATAATGCGCGCCGTGGCCAAAAGAGCCTTCGTGCCGTCGGGTTCCTGATGATGCTGGTCCCGGTAACGGACTCCGAACTGAATGCCGAAATCGACCGCGATGCCGACGAACATTACCGCGAACGCGACCGAAATAAGATTAAGCGAGCCGATAGAGGCCATCGCGAAGGCCGTTGTGGCGATCAGCCCCGCCGCGAGGGTCAAAAGAATGGGCCAAATAAGACGGAATGACCGCAGCGCCAGAAAAAGGATGACGAAAACGAGGACGATGGACATAACGGTGGCTACGGTCGTGCCTTCGGCGACGCTGGCAAATTCTTCGTCGTTCAACGCGACCGAGCCCGTCAAACGGACGCGGACGCCATGATCGGGAGTCAGGTTCATTTCCCTGGCCATCGTACGGACGGCATCGCTGGCTTTAGCTCCCGGCTCAAGCGCGCCGTAATCAAGGACCGGCTGCGTCAGAATGAACTTGCGCAATTCGTGCGGATTAGGCGTATGGTCCGACATCAGGCTGCGCCACGGCAACGGCTTGTCCTGCCCGGCCAAGGCGGCCTCGATCGTATCGGCCATGAGAGAGAAGGGCTTGTCGAGATATTTGTATTCGACTTCGCCGCGCTTAAGCCCTTCAAGCACAAGGTCGAGCGTGCCGAACAGGCCGCGCAACGAAGGATCGCGCGCCAGCGTCCCCAAAAGCGGCTGGGCCTGTATAAGAATGTCGAGGATTCCGCTTAATTCCTTTTCGGACAGAAACAACAGGCCGTTCTTCTTAAAGAATGGAATGGCATCGGGCCTGACGACCGTTTTGAACACATCGGGTTGAGCGCGCATTTTCGCCGCCAGTTCCGAAGCGGCGCGTTCGGCATCGTCGGCGTTTGCGCCGTCAATGACGATGACGAGCTGATCGACGTTTTGCGGAAAGGCCTTTTCAAGCGCGACCTCGCGCTTGCGCCATTCGAGATCGGCGGACAACAACTGGTTGACGTCGGTGTTGATCTTGAAATGCGTGGCGACGTATCCGCCCAAAACGATGCTGGCGATTAGAGCCAAAAGGACGACGGGAACCGCCATGCGACGGCTGAAATCGACGATGCGGACGATAAATGTGGTAAACAAGGGGGAACTCCCAAAATGAGCAAAGGCGAAAGTCGAATCGCGGCCTATTGCTAACATAGAGCAACCGGGCGCTTAAGCATGAATCGTCATCGCGAGCCGCCGTTGGCGGCGTGGCGATCCAGATAGCCGGGAATTTACTCGATTTTTTAAAGGCTGGATTGCTTCGCGCCTCAAAGGGCGCTCGCAATGACAAAAAGGGGTCGCTCAAAACCTTCTATATAACCTTTTCCTTTAAAAGGACTGTGTTAATATGCCCTATCGCGTCTCCAGCCAGGGAAAGAATACGGCTATGAAAAAACCTTTGTGCCTCCGGGCAATGTTCTCTTTTATCGCGCTGTTCATGCTGCTTGCGCTTTCCGGCGGCGCGCAGGCCAAGGATCAAACCCTTCTTGACAAGGTGATTGCGAAAAAGGAGATACGTTGCGGTTACCTGACCTGGCCGCCCGCCACCATTAAAGATCCAAACACGGGAAAAATCTCCGGTGTTTTTTCTGAGATTCTGGAAAAGGCCGCCGCGAACGCCGGTTTGAAAGTCGTCTGGGCTGAAGAAGTCACATACGGAACGGCCATCGAAGGCTTAAAGACGAAACGCTACGACATGGTGTGTACTTCCATTTGGCCGAACGCCAGCCGCGCTTTGCATGCCTCCTTTACAACGCCATTAAACTATTCCGTTACGGAAGCGTTCGTGCGCAGCGGCGAGACCCGCATTAAAAAACTTGAGGATATCAACGATCCCGCCGTGACCATTTCGACTATCGACGGGGAAGCGTCGGAAACCGTTGCGCGGTCGGATTTCCCGAAAGCCAAAACGACGGGACTTCCTGCAATGTCGGACTATGGGCAACTTTATAACGAAATGATGGGTAAAAAATCGGATGTCGTGCTCCATGACCTCACTTCAGCGCGTGAGGTTATGGTCAAAAATCCCGGCAAGATTAAAAGGCTGGCGCCGGGCAAGCCTCTACGCGTTTACCCCAACAGCTTTATGGTGCCCAAAGGCGAGGAAGAATTCCGCGATTTCCTGAATCTTGCGCTCGAGGAACTCATCAACTCCGGTTATGTCCGCTCGGTCATGAAGAAATATAAAATGGAAGAGGGGACGTATCACGTCGCGCCGCCGTACGCGGCGGAGTAGTCATCTTGCCGTTCGTCATTGCGAGGAGCGAAGCGACGAAGCAATCCAGAATTGCATCATATATGATGTGATCTGCTTAACTCTGGATTGCTTCGCTCCCGATGGTCGCTCGCAATGACGCTGGTTACTACTATTCCTTCTTCTCCGCTGCCGCTTCGTCATGATCTTTGCTGTTGATCGGCACGCCGGGCTCGAACTTGGTGCGGCGCATAACGGGCGCGGATTTGATGCGGTGGACGTTGGGCGCCGTCGTGAGGTGCGACGTCAGGAACTTCTGAAACGCCTCCCAGTCCTCGGAAACGATCTTCAAGAGAAAATCGGTTTCCCCGGTCAACAGATAGCATTCACGCACCTGCGGCCAGGAATTGACCAGATTGATGAAGTTCTGGACGTCGGCCTCGGCATGATTGACGAGTTCGACATTGATGTACGCCGTCATGCCAAAGCCAAGCTTGTCGGGCGCGATGTCGGCATGATAGCCGCGTATGAACCCCGCGTTTTCAAGCGCGCGCACGCGGCGGAGGCAGGGGGGGGCCGAAAGGCCAGCTTCGCGGGCCAGATCGACGTTCGTCATGCGTCCGTTCTTTTGCAATTCGCGTAAAATTCGTAAATCGACACGATCGAGTTTGACGTTCTTCATATTTTTCCCATAGTCTCGCTAAAAGGTCTCAGAGGAGAGTGTAGCGGGATGTTCGACAAGAGCCAAGTGACATGCTGGGTTGTAACGGATGGCAAAGCCGGGATGGAAAATCAATGCCTTGGTTTGGCCGAGGCTTTAGGGTTAAAGCCAATCGTCAAACGCATAAAGCTAAGAACGCCCTGGCGTCAACTAACGCCTTTCTTGCGTCATGGGCTTCGATGGGCTTTCAGCCCCGAGGGCGACCCTGTAGCGCCGCCATGGCCCGATCTTTTGATCGCAACGGGGCGGCACAGCGTTCCGGCCTCGCTTTATGTCCGGCGCTCAACTTTGAAAAACGGCGCGGCAAGGACGTTTACGGTGCAGCTGCAAAACCCGGTGATCGACCCTTCGCGCTTCGATCTGGTGGTCGTGCCGCGCCATGATGAGTTAACCGGTCCTAATGTCATGACGACGCGCGGGGCGCTTCACCGCGTAACGCCGGAAATGCTCAAGAGCGAGGGCGAGAAATTTTTGCCGCAAATCAAGGATCTTCCCCGTCCCTGGCTTGGCGTGCTGATAGGCGGCAGCAATTCGGTTTACAGCCTGACGCCGCGCGAAATGATGCCGCTTGCGGCGCAACTGGCCGAACTGGCGAAAACCTCGGGAGGCAGCTTGATCGTGACTCCGTCGCGGCGGACGGGCGAGGCCAATCTGGCCATTCTGCAGGATAGCCTGAAGGACGTGCCGCACTTGATCTGGGACGGAACGGGTACAAATCCCTATTACGGCATCCTTGGCCTTGCCGACGCATTTTTCGTGACGGGGGATTCGGTCAATATGGTGTCCGAGGCGTGTACGACGGGAAAGCCCGTCCATGTCATCGAACTGGCGGGCGGATCGGACAAATTCAGGCGCTTTCACCAGTCCTTGCGCGACGACGGCCTCACGCGGCCGTTCATGGGAAAGCTGGAGCAATGGGCCTATGCGCCGTTGAACGATCTTCAGCTCGTGGCGGAACGGGTCAAAACTATGATGGGGCTGCCATCGACGGCTGGTTGAAAAGGTATTCCTTCACCCGTTTGTATTCGTCCTGAATAGCGGTTAGCATCGTTTTCTTTTCATCCGGCGTCGCCGTGTTGTTGTTTTGGGCTTCGGCGCAAAGCTTGCCCAAAACCTCCGCGCCGAGATTCATGCTCATGCCTTTCAGGCTGTGAGCCTGACGCCGCCAGTTTTCCTCGTTTTCCGGCGCGAAGTTGGCCTCCATGATGGTGAGGCACTCTTCGGAAGCTTCCATATAGATTCCGAACAATTCCTTTTCGCGCGCGGGATCGCCGCCAAGCATTTCGCGTACGTTGTCAAGATTAACGGGTATATTCACGGTTCATTTCCTTTCGATTGTCCGGCGCTTTGGCGCGCTTCGAATTTTTCAAGGCATTCAAAAACTTTTTGCTTGCTGTAGGGCTTGACGATAAACCCGTCCACATTATTGGTCTTCGCAAGCGCGACGTCTTCGACGGAATTATTGGCGGTGACCATAGCCATAAATACCCCGGGGTCCAGGGTCCGTATGACCTTGGCCAGCGAATGGCCGCTTTCGTCTGTCAGTTCTATGTCGAGCAAAACGATGTCGTGCGCGTTATCGAGAAAAAGATCCAACCCTTCATGGGCACTTACGGCCATGTCGAGAATGTAGTCGTGGCGCAGAATTTCCTGCAGGAGCTTTTGGGAAAACAGCTGATCCTCCACGACGAGTAGCCGCGGTTTTTCGCGCGACGGCCTCATGCTGCGCGCAATTCGAAAATGCGCAACCCGTGCCGGTATGCGTTTGAGCAGGTCTTGAAGGATCGTTTCTTTTTCCATAGGGCCCTTTCCGGCTACCAGAATTAGCAAAACAGGATTAAAAAATGGTCAAACAGGCTTCCGGAGCCGCTAAATACCCATAAGTGGCTCATTTTTTTGTGTTTTATCAAACCCCAAAGCACGCTATATAGCAGCTCTTGGCGCCGAAGACGCTAGGCGTGGAGACGTGGCCGAGAGGCTGAAGGCGGCGGTTTGCTAAACCGTTGTACGGTTGTAAAGCCGTACCGAGGGTTCGAATCCCTCCGTCTCCGCCAGACTATTAATGGCTTTGCAATGGTTGCTAAGACATTCTAAAATGCACGTAAGTGCAACTACGCGAGAAGGATCGATTATGGCTCAAGGTACAGTAAAATGGTTTAACGGCCAAAAAGGGTTCGGTTTCATCCAACCCGAAGACGGTGGTCCGGATGTGTTCGTTCACATCAGCGCCGTTGAGAAAGCAGGGCTTCGCGGCCTGAACGAAGGGCAGAAAGTGTCGTATGACGTGACTCAGGAAAAGGGCAAAAACGCCGCCACGAACCTGAAAGCCGTCTAGGTTACTCTTTGCTTCTTACGAAACAATCAGCCCGGCATTTTTCGATGCCGGGCTTTTTGTATGTTGGGATGATTTCCTGGAAGTTTTTATAGCGGCCGGTTACGCGTTGTATCCCATCCGCAGCAGCGGTTGGTCCGTGAAGCCGCAAACGATCTTTGTGTTAAGGGTTCGAGAACTGTAAGACGCAGTATGGGAAACGAAACGGGCGGGGGTTTCTTTTCGAACGACCATAAGAGCGCCTTTTTTGTCATAGACATACCCGTCCGGCATGTTTGCCAAAAGCCGATCCTGCACCAGACCGTTCAGGAATTCGTGTATGCCCTTCAGAGTATCCCGCGGAGCGACAATCACTAAATAGTCGAAGGACCCGTCGTAATGAGCCAGATTTATCTTCCCGGCGACAGATCGTACAAACCGCTCAGTGGCTCCGTACCTGCCAAAAGATGGTGTCGAAAGAGCTTCAGCCTCCCCATATATATATTGTTTCTTGCGGACAGGCTTCTTCCATGCGTTTCGAACGGCGACAACCGTATCGTTCCTGCTATATTTGAAAACGTAGGCCTGATCGCCATCTGAAATAAGGGCCCAAATTACGGATGTGACCTGACGGATGCCGCTTGATGAACGCATGATTGAACTCCTTTCCTGAATTGATGCTGGGGCTTCTGACGGGAAGGAGGTATCGGTAGGCAAGAAATATTTACCATAAATAGATAGGCTTTGAAAGGAATGAGTCTCATTTTGATGGGTTGTTCTTCTCATTTGGCTATTTTACAATATTTGGTAGAGGCCCGAAGGTGTAGTTCATACATATCCTGAAAATTTGTCCAACCGCAGTTTTATCTACAGCCTTATCCACAATTTTATCACCAGATAAATGCACGTCTGATCGGACGGGATTGGCAGAGAGTGAGGATGAAAAAACAACAATACCTCTCATTTTCAGAATCGTGACATTGCAAAACATATTATATGCCGGTTACAACTTTGCCGTCTGCCTTTTCCATGTTATATAATAGCCCGTCATTTCAGGTCGGAGATTAGAGCATGACTATTGGACGTCAGGTGCGTGCGGCGCGCGGTCTCTTGAGGTGGTCTAGCGCGACATTAGGAGAAAAAGCCGGACTGACGCGCGAAACGATTAACAAAATCGAGGACGACGCCGTTCAGCCGCGCGAAGGCACGCTCAAGGATATTATCCGGGTCTTCGATGAAAACGGCGTCGAGTTTATCGAAAACTCCGGCGTTCGGCTGAAGCCCAACAGCATCGAGGAATTTTCCGGCCGCGACGGGTTCCATCACTTCTACGACATTCTCTACGCCGATCTTGTGACGAACGGCGGGCTTATTTACGCCTCGGGCGTGGATGAAAAACTTTTTTGCCAGTACTACGGCGATTGCAGCCGTTCCAACAAGCATATCGTGCGCATGAACGAGATGATGAGGGCTCGCGGCGAACAATACTGCATGAACATTCTGGTTTGCGAAAACGACTCGAACTATGTTGCCGACGGCTACGCCCGCTACCGCTGGCTGAGCAAGGAGTATTTCACCCCTGCGTGCTTCTACGTTTTCAACAACTATCTGGCGCTGATCAGCTTTACGGCAATACCCGCGCCCCATGTTATTTTGATCAAATCCGCGGCTTTCGCGGACGCCTACCGCCAGCTTTTCCAGAAACTTTGGGAAACGGCAAAGATTCCCCCTGAACTGGCCATGGAGTTCTCATGAATCCCGTGCCAATTGTGCAAAATTGGCTCAAGAACGGGAACAGCTGGCTGCTGAACCCCGGCCGCAAGGGCAGGGATAAGGGGCTACTTGACATTAGCACGCTTAAATACGCCAGTCATTCGGGAAGAAATCCGTTTACGGGCAGACGCACGAATGGCATCGAATATTGGAAAAGAATTGGGGAGACAAGTAAACTTTATCCTGGGAAGGACGAGGTTTCGTTACTGCAGAACATGCAGCTGCATATTATAGCGCGCGATTGGGCCGGCGATGTCAAGGGCATATATACTTTACCCATTCAGGATTTAGGCACGGGCTCCAGAGAAAAAATTGAGCCATTTCTAACATTGGGCGACAGACAAATCGTCGTCGTCGATCGGCTTGAAGAACAACTCATCAAAATTACGCAATCGCTGAAAGAGGTTGAGCGAGAAACAACACGTCGCCATTGTATCATCGCCATTAACGATCCTGATATTTTCAGGAAGAAGGGGTCTTATGTTGAAGGGCCGTCTCTTGTGCTTTGTACCGGAATGACGGTCTGTAACATTACGGCGAGCCACTATGCCCAAAGGGCTCCGCTTAACCTCATAAAACAACGCATTCAAAACTTGTATGACAAATCCAATGGCGGCTACGTTATATTTACGTTTAACCGGTCTCTTAATCCCAATAAGAACAAGGCCGCATATGAAGAAGTCCAAAACTTCATACTTAATTTTATGGATTGGATGGTCGCAGAACACGGTTTCCCCGAAGATATACGCAAGTGCTTCAGATACACAGCGTTGACGAGTCTATGGCCCGATCATCCCAGAACGCCTGTCATGAGCATGGTGTCGCACACCGCGCAAGTCACGCGGGACATCGACTTTCGATGGAAAGGCAAACGCTTTTCGCTTCAAAAAGACACGATATTGCTCATCGAGAATTCGGCGCAGGTTGGCATCGAGGCTGTAAAAAAAATATGCAAAAAGATAAATGCCGGAATTGTCTTTATTGAAGCTCCGGCCAATAGCCTGCAAACCGGAATATTATTGGATTGCGGAAAAGATGCTTCCGGAAGAGAACCTTATTTGTACATGACCCCGCTTGACCGAAACGCAATAAAACAGAGATGCGCAGATATGCCCCTTCTTGCTGCCGCCCAGAACTAGGGCCAAAGTTTCCCCTAAATCCAGCATTGTGCGCTGCACAAAAAAAGATAGTTTTCCAGTCTTTTGCCAAAATAGGCTTTGCGCTCGTTTCCAATAGGCGTCATAAATTATATGACTCTAAAAGTCGCAAGATCGCTCGAAATTGAAATAAAAAAATCTGGGGGGAGAATTGCCGCATACGTTCCAAACCCGCTTCCACGGCCGCGGTGGCCAGGGCGTCGTTTCGGCGGCCGAAATGCTGTCAGTTGCCGCCTTCCGTGAAAAAAAGTTTGCCCAAGCCTTTCCCATGTTCGGCTCCGAGCGCATGGGGGCCCCGGTGGTGTCGTTTTGCCGGATCTCGGATCATGAGATACGGTCGCGCGAGCCGATCCTCGATCCGGATGCGCTGATTATCCAAGACCCTACATTGTTGCAATCGCCGGATTTATTTAAAGGCCTTGCCGCCGGGGGCGTGGTTTTGATCAACTCCGGCAAGGAGCTTGCCGCCTTAAACATCGACGGTCTGATCAAGATGTTGCCGCCGGGCAATGTCCTGACGGTTCCGGCCTCGGAAATAGCCATCAAGTACATCAAGCGCCCGTTGCCTAACGCGGCAATGCTTGGCGGGTTGGCGGCCATGACGGGGATCGTCAGCCTGGATTCCGTTTGCGAGGCGATAGCCGAGATTCTTCCGGCCTCCGTCACGAAGGCCAACTGTGCCGCAGCCAAGGCTTCTTATGAAGCCATTATGGCCAAGAGAAACATACCAGCGAAAGTGAAGCGTGCATGCTGAAGCAAATCGAAGGGTCTCGGGCGGTTGCCGAGGCCATCGCGTTATGCCGGCCCGAAGTCATATGCGCATACCCAATTACGCCGCAGACCCATATCGTCGAGGGGCTGGGCGAGTTGGTCAAAAGCGGCCAGCTCAAGAATTGCGAGTACATCAACGTCGAATCCGAGTTCGCGGCGCTCTCCGTCGCGATCGGCGCTTCGGGCGCCGGAGCGCGGGCTTACACGGCCACGGCAAGCCAGGGTCTCCTGTTCATGGCCGAGGCGGTCTACAACGCTTCGGGCCTTGGGCTTCCTATCGTCATGACGCTTGGCACCCGCTCGATTGGCGCGCCGCTCAACATCTGGAACGACCACACCGACGCTATGAGCATGCGCGACGCCGGATGGATTCAGCTTTTCGCCGAAACCAATCAGGAAGCGGTCGACCTCCACATTCAGGCATTCAAGATCGCTGAGCAGCTCAGCACGCCGGTCATGGTTTGCGTGGACGGCTTTATCCTGACCCACGCCATCGAGCAGGTCGATCTTCCCACGCAGGAACAGGTGGACGCTTTCCTGCCGCCGTTCGTGCCCAATCAGGTTCTTGATCCTAAAGCGCCTGTTTCCATCGGGGCTATGGTGGGGCCGGAAGCCTTCACCGAAGTGCGCTATTTCGAGCACCTCAAGCAATTACGCGCGCCGGAGGTTCTTTCGCAAATAGCGGACGATTTCAAAAAATCGTTTGGCCGCGAGTCCGGCGGATTGATCCGGCCCTATCGCCTCGAAGACGCCGAGACGGTCGTGGTCGCCATGGGTTCGGTCATAGGCACCATCAAGGACATGATCGACGACAGGCGCGAGAAGGGCGAAAAAATCGGCGCCTTGCACATCGGCTCGTTCCGTCCATTTCCCGTGAAAGAAGTGGGCGAGGCGCTAAAGAACGCCACGCACATCATCGTTCTTGAAAAGGCTCTGGCCGTGGGACAGGACGGCGTTCTGGCCTCCCATGTCCGCCTTGCAAGGGGAGGGGACGCACAGATCACGATGCTGGTCGCGGGTTTGGGAGGACGTCCCATTTTGAAGAATTCTCTGTCCGCTTTCGTGGACAAGGCCAGCCGGGAAAACCTGACCGGGCTTCAGTTCCTCGACCTGCGGCAAGACATCGTCAAGTCAGAGCTTGAACGTGCGGCTCGTGAGCAACACAGGGAAGACGCACTCAGGAACGTGGCCGAGTAGTAGAAAGACAGCGAGTGATTAGTGTCAAACAAATGAAGTGCTTTACTGGAAACTAGAGCGTTCGAATCCCCCTCCCCTTGAGGGAGGGGTTAGGGGAGGGGTATGTAAAAGAAACCCCCTCACCTGCAAAAACTAAGGCGTTACGATGTAACGCCAAGTTTTTGCTTCCTCTCCCTCAAGGGGAGAGGGACTTGTCCGCTTGAGTGACGATTAATGTAAGTTAAGGACAACAGAACCATGCAAAACACCGCCGCTTCATATCCCAAGGGAACCTACACCGCAGGCAACCGGCTTGTCAGCGAAGACGAGCGCATCACGCAAGCCCACATGGACCGCTGCAACGCGATTACGTGCGGCCACCGCGCCTGTCAGGGCTGCGGGGAAGCTCTGGCCGCGCGCGCGGCTATCGACGCCGCCGTAAGCGCCGCGAAGGGGCATGCCGTCGTCGTCAACGCAACGGGCTGTCTTGAAGTCATCAGCACGCCTTACCCCGAAAGCGCATGGCAAGTCGCCTGGATGCATTCGCTGTTCGGCAACGCGCCCGCCGTGGCAACGGGCGTGGCCGCCGCCATGCGCATCAAGGGACATCCGGAAGTCCGCACGATCGCACAGGGCGGCGACGGCAGCACGACCGACATCGGCTTTGGCTGTCTCTCGGGCATGTTCGAGCGTAACGACGACGTTCTTTACATCTGTTACGACAATCAGGCCTATATGAACACGGGCGTCCAGCGTTCCAGCGCCACGCCGCCTGCGGCCCGCACGGCCACGACGCCTGCCGTGGGCGACGAGCCCGGCAACGTATTCGGCACCGGAAAAAACATTCCGCTCATCGCCATGGCGCACGGCATCCCTTACGTCGCCACGGCCACTATCTCCGATTTGCGCGATCTGGAGGCGAAGGTCAAAAAGGCCACGAACATCCGCGGCGCCCGCTACATTCATATTCTTGTACCTTGCCCGCTCGGCTGGGGGACGGTGTCGCACGACACGATACGCATGGCGCGTCTGGCCGTGGAAAGCGGTCTTTACCCGCTGTTCGAGGCCGAGTACGGCGAAGTCGTCTCCGCCAAACCGTTGCGTAAACGCGTCGGCGTCGAAGAATACCTTAAGCCCCAGAAGCGCTTTGCCCATCTTTTCAAAAAAGGCGGCCCTGACGACGACCGTATTGCCCGTTTGCAGGCGATCGCCGACGCCAATATCCGCCGTTTCAATCTAATTCCGAACGAGGCAGCATAATGAAGCCTTTTGCCATTACCCTTGAACCCGGCACCTCGGTCGCGAACAAGACCGGATCATGGCGGACCAAACGGCCTGTCTACGTCAAGCGCCTGCCGCCCTGCAACAAGGCTTGCCCCGCCGGCGAAAACATTCAGGAATGGCTTTCCTGGGCCGAAAGAGGCGATTACCGGCGCGCATGGCAGGAACTTGTGAAAAACAATCCTCTCCCGGCCGTTATGGGGCGCGTTTGCTATCATCCCTGCGAATCCGCCTGTAACCGCATCGACATCGATACGGCTGTCGGCATCAACGCCATTGAGCGTTTTCTAGGCGACGAAGCCATCATACGGGGCTGGGCCTTCGACAAAGCTGCTGCGAAGACGGGCAAGAAGGTGCTGGTGATCGGAGCGGGGCCCGCGGGGCTGTCA
>JAQUPC010000060.1 GCA_028716765.1 Alphaproteobacteria bacterium
CCCATCGGTAATCATAATCGGGGTCCGGCCCTTGAGAAACGATCACCGGGATATCCGAGGGTACTGAAGTAAGTATCAGCTGCCGTTCCTTGAAGGCTTCCTGAAACTTACGTTGATTCAGGGCTCTTAAAAAACTCTTCCAGCCATCGGCCGTAAACCGCTTGCGCTGAGCAACCAACTGTTCCGCAAAATCACCGAAACCTAATGTCAATATTTCGGTGACACTGTTTGCCGTCCATGACAAAATCGCGCGATTGGTCAGGTTCGGATTAAATAAAGGGATAAGTTCTTTCGTCAGATTTCCCGGAGAAAGGGTTTTGTATTTGTAGATGAAAATCGGGCGCAGAACCGGCGCGCCTAAAATCAGGATAACCGTTAGAATGCCAATAGCTAACCCTTGCGCGCCGATAAGGGTCATGAGCCGCCGATGGCGTAAAAAAGAATCTTTTTCGTCGGCAATAACGCTTTCCGCGTGGAACTCGGACGTCAGGGACCGCAGGATATCGAGATAGGGTATTTTGATTTTAGTCTTTTTGTCTTTTCCTTTTTGACCGGAAGCTTCCGGCGCTGCGGACGCCGTCTTTGGCGATTCCGCATTCCCGGTTGCTGTTGTGTTGTCGGAAGGGGGTGGCTTTTTGGTCATGGGCTTTCGTCAGCGCGCGATCCATTGCTCGATGCTGATGCCGTCCGGATTCTGCAAGGTCGAGACGCGCACAACCTGCAGGATAAGCATGGCGCGGATCGGCGCGGGCGGTTCGTTACCGTCGAATTTGATAGTGATAGGAAACTGCAAATACCATGTATAAACGCCGTCGCGCACAAAAGCGCTCTTGATTTCAGGGGCCGCCTCAAGTTCCATGGCCACCACAAGCTTGCGCGCTTCCACCGCTTCGAGAATGCGCGCTTCCTTCAGCGCCTTGGTAAAGCTTTCCCAGCCTGTCGGGGTAAAGTTGGCCGCGGCATGCTGAAGGCGCTGCCTGTAATCGTTATAGCCGAAGCGCATGACGTTCTGCGCCGCGCCCGCGGCCCAGGAGATGACCTCGGCGCGCGGCTTGTAAGGCTCGTTGAGCGGCACGATGTCGATGATGCGTCCGTCCGACGTCGTGGCGAAATAAACATACCGCGTTTGCATCGATAGAAGCATCACCACGAGAGACGCCACCAGCAAAACGAGGATGATGCCTTGAATAACGCTTATTCTGAGCAGCAACCGATAGCCGTCGCGGTAAAACGCATTACGGTTCAAAACGGTTGCAACGGCATCTTTGATGGCCATTTCTTCGTTTCCTGTCTACGCCTGCCGTCGAAGCGGCAGCTTGATCTTACACAATGGGCGGCAACGTCATGTCAAGCATCCTTGAACATGTCGGGAATGCTGCTCCCCGAGTTGTAATTGGCCGATCCTTTGCAGCCCGGACATATGCGGTTGTGCCGTCCTTCCGAGGGAAAGCGGTTCAAACACATCAGGCAAACGCGTACGCTGTGCATGCCGGGCTCCGCAGACACGTCACGATCCCCGTTTCTGTCCAGGGGCGCTGAAACCCGCGACAAGGCCGCGGCCGCCTTCCTGACGGTATCTTTCCTCTGATACCCGGGCTTGCGTCCCGGCGCGGAACGGCGCGGCAGGCCAAGGCGGGCCGCGCGGGTCATGATGGCCGCAACGGAGCGCCCAAGCTGGCCCGCGATTTTGGATGGTTTTTCGTTGCGCAGCCACATTTCGCGAAGAAGCCCGTCCTGATCCAGCCAGTTCAGAGGAGACTGCTGTACATTTCCCGCTTCAGAGTTTTGTTCCGTTACGGAAATCGTCGTATCGGCCGATGAGTCCGTCATGAATGCGCCACTTGCCAATTTTCCGGAGAGAACGTGCCTTGTCCCCGCCCTATGAAAGTAATTCAGCAATTAGCGCCAAATTCATCAAATTTTCATTAACGTCCTAAAGGACTGCTTTGATCCGCGCCAGAACCTCGTCGCGGCCGAGCAAAACGGCGGCGCTGAAAATGGGCGGCGAGACTGCCGAACCCGTAAGCGCGGCACGGAAAGGCTGGGCTACGGCGCCAAGCTTAAGCCCCTTTTCCCCTGCATAAGCGCGGAATAGGGCCTCGAGAGCATCGTGGGAAAAGTCCGCAAGCGCTTCGATACGGCCGGAGAGTTCGCCAAGATAGGCCTTGGCCTCCGGCGTTAGAAATTTTTGTGCCTTTTCATGCGGTTGCAGGCGATGGAAATAAAACAGAGACGCTTCGGCGATCTCGCGCACCGTTTGCACGCGCGGTTTGATGTCCGGCAAAGCCTTGATCAGCAATTCTTTTTCGTTTTCTGTCATCGGCCTTCCGAGTTCATCGGACAGAAACGGCGCCGCCAGCCCCGCAAGCCGCGCGTTGTCGGCAAGGCCGATGTAATGGGCGTTCACATGATTGAGCTTGGCAAAATCGAAACGCGCCGGAGATTTGCCGATGTGATCCAGATCGAACCATTCGATGGCCTGTTCGTCCGAAATGATCTCGTCGTCGCCGTGCGCCCAGCAAAGACGCAAAAGGTAGTTGCGGATCGCCTCGGGCAGATAGCCCCGGTCGCGGTAATCGCTGACGGCCGGTGCGCCGTGGCGCTTGGACATCTTCGTGCCGTCAGGGCCGAGTATCAACGGCAGATGGGCGTAAACCGGCTCGGGCCAGCCCATCGCCCGGTAAATCTGGAGCTGGCGGAAGGCGTTCGTCAATCCGTCGTCGCCCCGGATCACATGCGTGACGCCCATGTCGTGATCGTCCACCACAACCGCGAGCATGTAGGTCGGCGTGCCGTCGGCGCGCAAAAGCACCATGTCGTCGAGCTGGCTGTTCGGCACCGTAACCGTGTCCATGACCTTGTCGTGAATGACGGTCTCGCCGGTTTGCGGCGCTTTCAGGCGGATGACGGGTTTGACCCCGGCGGGAGCTTCGCTGGCCGGGCGGCCGCGCCAGCGGCCATCGTAACGCTGGGGCAATCCCTTGGCCTTTTGCTCCTCGCGCATGGCGTCCAGTTCTTCCGGCGAGCAGTAACAGAAATAGGCGTTGCCATTCGCCAGCATCTGCCGCGCCACCTCAGCGTGGCGCTCGCGATGTTCGAATTGCGAATAGTAAATTTTACCGTTGTTCCCGGGCGCGTTCATATTGTCCCACTCCAGCCCCAGCCACAACATGCCGTCGATGATGGTTTGCACCGACTCCGGCGTCGAACGTTCGCGGTCCGTGTCCTCGATGCGCAGCAGGAATTTGCCGCCATGATGCTTGGCGAACAGCCAGTTGAACAGCGCGGTGCGCGCGCCGCCTATATGCAGCATCCCGGTGGGCGAAGGAGGAAAACGGACGGTGACGGACATGAGAATATGTGGGGTTAGGGGTTAGGGATAAGGGATAAGAATACACAGTGTGTCATTCCCGCGAAAGCGGGAATCCAATGCGACCCCGGACTTGATCCGGGGGAGCACATGACTTATTCGGCCCGCAGACGCGGGCCGCCCGCCTTCGCCAAGGCTTCGGCGGATAAACTGGATCCCCGTTTTCACGGGGATGACGCATTGTATTTTCTCGGTGATGTTAGAAAATAATTACTTAACTGCAGCTATAATGGCAGCCATCGCGGAAACGCCTGCGAAAATTGATGCTATCCATGCGGCATTTCTCGTGCTCAAGGCAATGCGAATTTGCTCGAAATTTGAATTATTCCTTCGGCGTCGTTCTTGGGAGTGGAGCCATTCCTCAACGAGTGCGCGTTTATCTCCAACGTCTCCGTATTTTTTAAGCGCAAGGTTAAGCCGTACTTTGTCTTCCCCATCGCTGTCCAACTCAGCCCAAAACTGTTCTTTTGTATATGTTGTTTGCTTCATTCTAATATTTTCTCACGATCCCCACCAGCTTGCCTTGCACCTTGACGCGGCCGGGCGTGTAGATTTGCGTTTCATAGCGCGCGTTGGCCGGTATCAGCGCGATGCTGCCGTCGCGCCGTTCAAGACGCTTCAGCGTGGCCTCGTTGTCGTCCACGAGCGCAACGACGATGGCGCCATTCTCGGCGGTATCGGCCTTGCGGATGATCGCGCGGTCCCCGTTCATGATGCCCGCCTCGATCATGGAATCCCCGTCGATCTCCAGAACGTAATGCTCATCAACCGCGCGCTTGCCTTTTGCTCCGGCCAATAAACCAGCGGGAACCTCGATATGTTCATGCGGATGGCTGATCGCCTCGATCGGCGTACCGGCGGCGATGCGCCCATAAAGAGGTAAACTGATGATGGCCGATATAGCGGCCATATCAGGCAAGTTCGTAGGCAAGGGCATGCGCCCGCGCTTCGCTCCTTTGGCCCCCTTGCTTTCCGCGCCTTCCGGCAAACGCAAAATTTCAAGCGCCCTTGCGCGGTGCGGCAGGCGCTTGATAAAGCCGCGCTCCTCCAGCCCGGTGATCAGGCGGTGGATGCCGGATTTGGAGCGGAGGCCGAGCGCTTCCTTCATCTCGTCGAAAGAAGGAGGAACGCTGTCCGCCGCCAACCGGTCGCGGATCAGGAGCAGAAGGTCTTTTTGTTTGCGGGTCAGCATGATGGAACCTCCGCCGATAATGGGTGGTTATCCCCGGTGAGAGAACAAAACGGGAATACAATGTTCTACTTTAGTTCTTAAAGCGCTGTCAAGCCCACGCGCTTTTTTTGCATGCGGGGGCAATAATTGCCGCCGATTCCCGTTAGAGAGACAAAAAAAGATTCAATATATATAATATAAATCAATGCGTTACGCGTTGGCACAGCACTTGCTTAGAACCTCATGATTTTCTGCGCTCGCCGTTCCGGCATCACAAAGCGCGCAACTTGTGAGGTAAACGATGTCTCTCTTTTCAGCCCTGACAACCGCCGTCGGCGGGTTGGCCGCCCAGTCAAGCGCCATCGCCAACGTGTCGGACAATCTGGCCAACACGAACACCAACGGCTTCAAGGGAATCGACACGCAATTTTCATCGCTTGTCACCCAATCCAACGCGTTCCTGAACGATCCGGGCGGCGTGCGCGCCACGCCGCACTACACGAACGGCATTCAAGGCAGCCTTATTCAGTCTCAATCGGCGACCGCTCTCGCCATCAGTGGTCAGGGCTTCTTCCCGGTGCGCGCCGGTATCGCCAACGCCGACGGCACGACGGCGATCGGCACCACGCCCTATTTCACGCGCGCGGGCGATTTCTCGCTCGACAAAAACGGCTACATGGTCAACGCCTCGGGCTATTACCTGACCGGCTACAACGTCGACAGCGACGGCGTCGTCGACACGTCGCATACTGACGCCATCATGCTTTCGGAACTTTTGGACAACCCCGTCGCAACCACGTCCGTCAACTATGCCGGCAACCTGCCCGCCGGCGCCGATCTTGCCTTTGCGTCGTCCCCTTCCACCATCCAGATCTACGATACCCTCGGAGGCCAGCACAACCTGACCTTTACGTGGTCGAAAACCGGCGTCAATGAATGGAGCCTCTCTGTCGATGTTCCGGACAGCAGCTACTCGGCAACGGTTCCGTTCTCCTTCAACACCGACGGCACGATCGACACGCTGACGACTGGCGCGAATTATACCGTCATCGACAACAGCGCTTCCGCCGTCAATTTGGCGCAAATCCGGTTCAACACGTCTTTCGCGGGCACCGGCGCGCAAACCGTCACGATGACCTTCGGCACCTATGACAGCGCCCAGGGCGTCACGCAGTACGCGGACACCGCCGGCTCCGTTTCCGTCAGTTCCTTCGACCAGAACGGCATTCCGCGCGGTTCGTTCCAAAGCCTCGCCATCGACAAAAACGGTTTCGTTTCGCTCAATTACGATAACGGGCAAAACCGTATCATCGCGCAGATTCCGATCGTGCAGTTCTTCGCCCAGGATCAATTGCAGCGCGCTTCGGGAGGCGTGTACCTGGCGACCCTGAATTCCGGCACGGCCCGCTACAGCGCGCCCGGAACCAACGGCGCGGGCATCGTCGTCGGCAACTCGCTCGAAGGCTCGAACGTCGATATCGCTACCGAGTTTACAAAGCTCATTCAGGCCCAGCGCGTTTATTCGGCCAATGCCCGAACGATCACGACTTCCGACAACATGCTGCAGGAAGTCATCAACATCATCAGGTAGGCTTTTGAAAGAGCCCGAAGGTTGAAAATTCGATGTCGTCGCTGTTCACCGCCCTGAACATTTCGCTTTCCGGCCTTCAAACGGCGACGACCCAGATGTTGATAACGTCAAACAACATCGCCAACGCCGGGACCGAAGGCTACACGCGCAAAACCGCCAAGTCGCAGGCCGTTACCCTCGGCATGGAGGGCGGCGGCACGCAAATCATGGGCTATATGCGCGCCACGAACGACACGTTGTACACGACGTTGAACACCGCCATTTCCGATGCGGGCCTGCGCAACACCCAGGAAGACTATCTGGCTCAAGTCCAGAACATTCTTGGCTCCGACAACAGCAGCAATCCCGCCCTGTCGGACGCCATCAGCAAGTTTTCGGCGGCGTGGCAGCAATTGGCCGCGGCGCCTGAAAGCAATGTGAACCAGACCCAGGTTGTCCAGGCGGCCACGCAGCTGGTGTCCACCGTTCAAACCCTTGCCGGAAATATCGATACGCTCGACCGTCAATGCTATACCGACGTCAACAACACCCTCAGCGATTTGAATTCCAATCTTGCGAGCATCAACGATTTAAACAATAAAATCTCGATGGGTCTCGGCACCGGGATGGACATCAGCAACCTCATCGACCAGCGCGACCTGCTTGTACAGAAAGTATGCGCCGTCATGGACGTGACGGTCATGGAGCGGGCCAACGAACAAATCGCCCTTTACACGCCGGGCGGCTATATGCTGCTCGATGGCGCACCCCAAAGTTTCTCTTATGACGGCGCCAATGTTTACGCCAACAGCGACCCTGCGCTTTCGCTTAACAACACCTTGACGGGGGGAAAACTTCAGGCGCTCGTTAGTTTTCGCGCCGTGACCACGCCGACAAGCACCGATCAGGCCACAAACGTCATTCAAAAACTGAAGTCGCAGCTTGATGCGGTCGTCAGCGCGTTCACAACCGTCGACGCCGGGCCGCCGGAATCCTTTGCCTATGCCTACGCCAACGCCGCATCCAACGCCGGCGAAGCCGCGTTCATTTTAAGCGGCACCGACTCGTCTTCCTTTGCCGTGAACTCGACTCTTCTAGACGGCACGGAAACCATCAAGCTGGCGGGCTCGGCCCCGGTTGTCGACACGTTCAACGACGCGACCAAAAGCTTTTCGGCGGACGGCCTCAACGTCACGAATGCCAGCTACGCAACGCTGGCGTCCAGCATCCTGACGAACTTTCAGCAAGCGGCAACCAGCATCAAAACCCTGAGCGCCACGGCTTCAAACCAAAGGGATTATCTGCAAGAGCGCCTGACGAACGACACGGGCGTTAACGTCGACAACGAGATCGTGGCTTTGACGACGCTGCAAAACGCCTATGCCGCGTCGGCCCATGTCATGCAAATTATTAACCAGCTGTTTACGACGCTGGAAAACATTTTATGAGGTGAACGGACATGGTCAGCGCCATAAGCACCCTCGGCCTACAGTTGTTAAGTATTAACAATCTCACGGCGGGCCAAAGCAAACTGGCCTTGCTGAACCGGCAATTAGCGACGGGTAAAAAATCGCTGGATTTGACGGATTACAGTTCCAGCGAAGCGCAGTTACTGATGAATCTGAGCAACTCGATCACGTCCCGCCAAGGGTTTCTCAATGTGGCCGATACTCTGGATGCGCGAATTAAAATCTACGACTCGTCCCTGACGGCGCTTGAGGATATCGCCAGCCAGGCAAACTCCGTTGCGCTTAATTCCTCCGTATACAATTCCGAGCAAAACGAATCTCTGTCGATGCAAATTCAGGGCTTCATGCAACAGGCCACTTATTACCTGGATCAAAAGGTGGGAGACCGCTATATATTCGCCGGCTCCCGCTACGGCACGACGCCCGTCGTGGATATAACCACGCTTCCCGTTCCGCCGACGGAAGTTGCTCCCTACACGGTCGCCAGCCCCGCGTTGCCGAGTTACGACACCGCCTATTCCGCGAATCCCACGGCATCGAGCACGACGCCGAACGCCGTTTCCTTCACGGCCCTGACGGCGGGAATGGCTGGCGGCAACATCACGGTGACGCTGACAGGCGCGCCTCTTGGGGGTCCCTATACATCGTATACTGCGGTCATAGACGACGGCGCGGGCACAACGGAAACATACGACAACATCGACGCCACCGGAACGACTCAGGATTTCTGGAACAACCTCGTAGACGCCGTAAACAACGGCCAGCCTCTGGCTGCTCCGCCGACAAACCCCTCAACCCTCATCACGGCCGCCGCGCTTGGCGACGGTTCCGCGATTCCAACGGACGGCGAAACGTTTGCCCTGGCGGTCAACAGCGACCCGGCGGCATGGGTGCGCGATCAGGTTTCCATCGACACGACGCAAAAACTGACCTATGGCGTCACCAGCACGCAAGAAGGATTTCAACAACTCATTATGGGTTTGCGCTGGGCCTATGCCGCGACGCAGGATCAGGCCAATTATTCGACATATATGGACACGGCGCGGCCCCTGATCACCAGTGGAATAAGTGGCATTCGCGCCATTCATACCGGCGTCGCAAGCTCCAACACGATATTGGATCAGACCAAAACCCTTCACAACGATACGATCAATAATCTTCAGGGCCAAATCGATAACATTCAAAGCGTCGACATCAATGAAATCGCCGTAAAAATCAATACCTTTCAGGCCGAACTCGAAGCCTCCTACGCCGCCACAGGAAAAATGACGACCCTAAGCATCCTGAAATATCTGTAGCGGGGAGGGAAATCCTCTTTTAATGCTTTCCTTTAATCTCTAGTCTTTTGCTTCAAACGTCTCATCAGGAGATTCTCTATGACCGCTTTTGACGCCGCCCGTCCCGTTGATTTGAGCCCGGTTTCCCTGAGCTATACAGCCGCCTTGCGGGGAGTTACCCCGCGCGCGCCCGGAACCGGCTTCGCTTACGCGCACGTCAATGCCGAAGACATGCACGAATTGATATGCCGGGCCGCGAGCAACCCCGAAGGCCGGTTCTTCGGCATCGTCGAGGACGCCGCCGAGGCCGCCAAAGCCAACGATCTTGCAACGTCGCGGCACGTTGAAAATATCCTTTTTCTCGCCGCGCCGTTCGAGCAGTTGCTGGCCCGGAAAACGCTTCCGCCACTGGATTATCTGGTGTGGGACACGATCGATAAGCCGCAAGCATGGGCGGAACGGGAGACGTTTTTTGCGTTCGCCGAACAAACCGTCAAACCCGGCGGCTTGCTGGTTTGTTCGTACCGGGCCTACGCGAACCCCGATGAAATTCTCCGTTTTCTTGTGAGCGAATTCTCGCCGGAAATGGATGCCAGGGAAGCTAATACCTTTCTTTCCGAAATCAAGGCGCTGGGCACGTTGTATTTTGCCGATCACTCGATCACGCGCACAGCCCTTGACCGCGCCATAGAAGGCGGCAATGCCGACGCGTTTTTCATGGACTGCGAATCCGGCGAAAAAACCGGATCGGGAACGCTCGATGTTATGACGGGCCTTTTGCCGCGTCAGTTCGCTTTTGCCGGCGCCGCCGACATCGGTTCCAATTATATGGAGTTGGCGGCGCCGCCGGAGGCTCACGACGTTCTGGAAAAATGCCGCGCCCACTTGTTGTACGAACCCATCAAGGATTTCGCCATGAACCGGCTCGTGCGGCATGACGTCTGGTGCCGCCTTCCCGCCGATCAAACAAACGACCCTGCCGTTCTTTTCGGGCCCTTTACCTATGGGATCATCACCCCCCGTGAGGAGATTCCCCAGTCTATTCACGCCTTGGGGAAGATCATCGATTTGCAGCAGCCGCTTTTGGCGGAAATGATCGATGTCATGACCGTCCTGCCGATGAACATCGGCGATTTCCTGCAGCACACCAAAGGACAAGAGATAGATCCTGTGGATGCCGTGGCCGCGCTTCAAATCCTTGTCGCCACGGGGCTGGCGCGCCCTATGCGCAGCCACCATCAGACCAAGGGAACCGTTCAGCTTGCACAACTTAAATGGGCAACGGCCTTTAACCGCCGTCTTGACGAAATGGCGATCACAAGCGCGCAGGTGCTTCTTGCTTCCGAGGTCATCGGAGGGAGTATTGCCGTTCCGGCGCGCGACGCGTTGGTCATGCAAGCCATTAACCGTGTCGGCATGGCCAATTCGGCCGGGGCGGTGTTTATGGAACTGGAACGCATCGCGCGCGATCCGGCGCTGGCCTCCCTTATTATGGATGCAGCGGAGCCAACGGAGGGTATGGCGGAGAATATGGTAAAGGACGTTATCCGGAAATCGATGACGCAGTGGTATGCCTACGGTTTCCTAGCCGCTTGACGACGGGGTTTCCGCCAGCCTTTCCTCCACCCCCCGGTTTTGCCGCAAATACCTGGCGCAACGGTAGAGGCCGAAAAGGCTGATCATCGCCCATATGGCGTTGCCGGTGAAGGAAGCAAGATTCCATTTGTTCAAAAGCGACCCGGTCAAAAGCAGGGCCCCCGCCAGATTGGCCAGGGAATAGCCCATACGCTTGGCATATTCGCGCTGCCATTGAACGCGGCCATAGGCGTAAAGGTTAAGAACAACGCCCAGCAATCCCATAATGTCATAGGCATCAAGCATAGGCGGTTTATACAGGAATCGCCGTTTCCGGGCGACAGAATTCTTGAAGACTTTCCCTCAAGAGCCCTTGCCACGGCTTGTTTTCCTGCTCGAATTTCCCCATTCTAGCCCCATGACCGACAAGCCAACGCCCCCTCGCCTGCCCAAGGACCAGCTTCTGTATGTCGTCGGGGACATTCACGGCCGCGTCGATCTCCTTGTGCGTCTTATGAAGCTTATCGAGGCCGATGCGGCGGCCAATAAGGCCGCGTCGAAAGAACTGATCTTTCTCGGCGACTACATCGATCGCGGCGTGGATTCGAAAGGCGTGATCAGCTATCTCCTTTCCCGGCTTCCGGCCGATATGAAAAAGACGTTTTTGCGCGGCAATCATGACGAGGCCTTGCTGCGTTTCCTGCAAGGCGATTTGGCGCAGGCCAACGACTGGCTCCAGTTGGGCGGCACGGCGACGCTGGTAAGTTATGGCATCAACCCGTTTCGCGCCAACGTCGTGCAGAATCTGAAGGCGCTGCACAGCGCCGTGCTTGAAAAAGTTCCCGAGGATCATCGCGCGTTCCTGACGGCCACGAAAATCGACGCCGCGCGGGGCGGTTATTACTTTGTGCATGCCGGAGTGCGGCCGGGCGTTCCGCTTGAAAAGCAAACACGGGAAGACCGCTTATGGATCCGGTATGATTTTTTGGGATCGAAAACCGATCATGGCAAAATGATCGTGCATGGCCATTCGATCCTGCCGGAGCCCGACGTTCAACCCAACCGCATAGGCATCGACACGGGAGCCTACGCCACCGGCACGCTCACCTGTCTTGTTCTGCATGGCTCGAAACAACGTTTTCTTTCAACCTGAGGTCTTATGTCCGCTTCCGTTTCTTCCGCCGCTTCGGTTTCTTCCCGAACCTTCTGGTTCACCGGCTTTGCCGCCTTGCTGGTGCTTCTTCCCCTGCCGTTCGGCGCCAACCGGCCCTGGGCCAGCGATTTATTCAGCGTCCTAAGCGCCTTGCTGCTGCTCGGCATGGCGATCGATATATATCTCAAGCCCACACTTTGGCCCGCGGGCGGTCCCGCGCGGCGGCTTGGCGTAAGCGCAACATTGATCGCGCTTACGTCCGTCTGGGCTTTTTTGCAGACGCAAAGCTGGATGCCTGCGGCGTGGCATCACCCGCTTTGGAGCGACGTGCAAACCATGCCCGAGGCCCTGGCCGGTTCCATTTCCATTGATCCCGGCCAGTTTCCCGAGTCCCTGTCGCGCATCATGGCCTACGTAGCCTGTTTCCTTCTGGCGTACGTAGGCGGCAGAAACAACGAGCGCGCCCGCCTTCTGTTGCAGGGGCTCGGAATAGCCGCCGTCGTGTACGCGCTATACGGCCTGTTGATGCAATCGACGGGCCTTCGGATGGTGTTGTGGTTCGACAAATGGGCGTATGAGGATTTTCTGACCTCGACATTCGTCAATAAAAATTCTTACGCGACATACGCCGGCCTTGGCCTGCAGGTGTGTCTGGCTCTTTTGTGGCAACGCATGAAACGCAAGCCTTCGGGAGATCTGGCCAAGCGCTCGCTCAAGGCGGCGTGGCTCGAAAAGATTTTGCGCCGCGACAGCATCTATATCCTTATGAGCCTGATCGTTCTCGGCGGCCTCATTCTTTCGGGTTCGCGCGCGGGCATGGCCAGTTCATTGGCGGGCTGTGTCGTATTCCTGTTGGCGTTGGCGATTAACCGCCGCGGGCGCTGGGCCGTATGGCTTCTCGTTTTTGTGTTAGGCCTCGCCCTTATCGCCGGCTTCTCGCTCTCGGGCAGCAACCCCATCCTCGACAGGCTCGACCAAAGCCAGGTTCAGGCCGACACGCCGATGCGCCTTGCCGCCTATGAAATCTCCCTGCGCGCCATCGCCAGCAACCCCTGGCTTGGTTTCGGTCTCGGCGGCTTCGAAAGCGCGTTTAGGCTTTACCGCGATCCCGGTTTTGGCATGTGGTTCCAGCATGCGCACAACGATTATCTCGAACTCATCATCGAACTGGGCCTTCCGGCGGCGCTTATGTTTTTGACCGCGATCCTTCTGTTGGCGAGCTGCTGCGCGGGAGGCGTTTGGCGGCGGCAACGGCAGGAGATTTATTCCGCGCTCGGCCTCAGCGCCAGCGTGACCGTCGGCCTCCATGCGCTGGCGGATTTCAGCATGCAGATCCCCGCCGTGGCCGCCACCTATGCTGCCCTGCTCGGGCTCGGCGTCGCGCAAAGCTGGTCGAGCCGGAATTCAGGATAATAAAAAATTGGGGCGAACGTCTCTGCTTACGGCACCGTGCAGTGGCTATCGACTGCGCCGGCCGGCGTCGTGAGGAAGACCACGAACTTCTGCGTATCGCTGTTTTCGTCGTAGCTGATTTCCTGGCTGGAAAATTTGGAGGCCACCTTCACAAGGCCGCTTACAACGCCTCCGTTTTTGCTGCCCGTTATTTGCGTCCAGAAACAACGGCCGCCGGATGCGCCCGCGTTCATGTACCGCCAGGGCGTGAAGCCCGACGTGGGGGGAGGCAGAAGAGCGTTGCGCGGCCCCGTCCAGACGTTCTGTTGCGCGGAATCCACAAGGGAATCGCCCGGACACGTTAGATCGACGACGAGCGTACCGTCCGTCTGGTCCGAGCACGGATAAGTGTCCCCGGCGCAGGGGGCGGCGGAGTTATCCACGTTGTTTGCTATGGACTGCATGTAGCATTCGTTGATCTTGGAACGGATAAGATTCGCCTGGCTGTTGATGTCCGCCGTAACGCGATCCGCCATCGTCGCCACGCCGAAGCTGCTTGTGCCGGCCGCAAAGACAGCCGCAAGGATGCCCAGAAGGGCTATGACGAACAAAATAGGGCCGATGGCGATACCTGCCGTGGATGAAAAACGGGACATAAAGACCTCGCAAGGCTAAGCCATTTAAGGAACGCTGCGACGGACTATAGGCTAAAAAAACGGGATGTCCAAA
>JAQUPC010000061.1 GCA_028716765.1 Alphaproteobacteria bacterium
AAGCCGACTGACCCGGTTTGCGCCGGTCGAGCCACGGTTGAATATCGGCTTCGGCAAGAGGAAGAAGCGGCGGGCAGCCGTCGATGACGGCGCCGATAGCGGGGCCGCGGCTTTCGCCCCATGTCGTAAAGCGGAAAAGATTGCCAAAGCTGTTGCTGGCCATGACGCCTCAGCCGCCCTGTGCCGTGGCGGCGAATACGCTCATAAGCTCCGCAAGCTGCTTGATCTCGTCCACCGCTAGCATGCCGACGTTGTGATATCCCGCGTCGACATGGACCACTTCGCCCGTTACGCCGGAGCTAAGGTCGCTCAGCAGGTAAAGCGCGCTGTGCCCGACTTCGAGCGTCGTCACGTTGCGCTTGAGCGGCGCGTTGACCTCGTTCCAGCGCAGGATGTGGCGGAAATCGCCGATGCCGCTAGCGGCCAGCGTCTTGATCGGCCCCGCCGAGATGGCGTTCACGCGGATGCCCTTGCCGCCGAGATCGACCGCCAGATAGCGGACGCTGGCTTCCAGCGCAGCCTTGGCCACGCCCATGACGTTGTAGTGCGGCATGACGCGTTCGGCGCCGATGTAGCTTAGCGTCAACAGGCTGCCGCCGTTCGACATCAGGGGCAGGGCGTGCCGGCAGAGAGACGTGAAGGAGTAGCAGGAGATGTCCATCGTTTTCAGGAAATTGGCGCGCGAGGTGTCGACGTAATGCCCGTCGAGTTCCGTCTTGTCCGAATACGCGACGCCGTGGACGACGAAATCGAGCGAACCCCATTTTTCCTTCAACATGTTGAAAAGCGTATCGACGCTGGCTTCGTCGCTCACGTCGAACGGCGCGATGATCTCGGCCGAGACGGATTCGGCGAGCGGCTTGACGCGCTTCAGGAGCGCATCGCCCTGATAGGTAAAGGCCAGCTCGGCCCCGTGCGCAGCCGCGACTTGCGCGATGCCCCAGCTCAGCGACCGGTCGTTCGCCACGCCCATGATAAGCCCGCGCTTGTTGGCCAAAAGCTGGCCCATAAGCGGAGTGGAAGGTGAATGGTTGTTCATGAGAACCCCTTGTTTTCATCCTGTAAAACCTGCGCCAATCTACACCATTGATAGTGCAGGTCAAATGGCTCTCTCCGTCTTTAATTAGCCTTGGATTTCAGCGTGACAAGGGGGCGGCGGAAGGGGTAGCTTGCCCCAACTTTGGCTCATAAGAGAAGTGTTCATGTTCTCAACTTGGCTTAATGCCCTGATCCTCGGCCTTGTCGAAGGCCTGACCGAGTTCCTGCCGATTTCGTCCACCGGCCATATGCTGCTGATGGATGAAATCCTGAAGTTTCAAGGGCCTCCGGGGCATGTGTTCGAGATCGTGATCCAGCTTGGCGCGATTTTGGCCGTCGTGGCGGCCTATTTTCCCCGTTTGTGGCGGGTTTTAATCACGGCGCGAAGCGACAAAAACTCGCAGCGTTTCATTCTGGCCGTGCTGATCGCGTTTTTGCCCGCGATGGTGATCGGCGCGTTCGCGCATGGGTTTATCAAGGGCGTACTGTTCAATCCCACGGTTGTCGCTGTTTCGTTTATCGTCGGCGGGTTCCTGATCCTCTGGATCGAAAAACACGCGCCGGAGCCGAAGATCGAATCCGTCGAAACGATGCCGCTCAAAACGGCGCTCGGCATCGGGTTGATCCAATGTATTTCCATGATTCCCGGCGTTTCGCGCGCGGGGGCGACGATCATGGGCGCGCTGATGCTTAAGGTCGAGCGCAAGGCGGCGGCGGAGTTCTCCTTCTTCCTCGCCATTCCGACGATGGCGGGCGCCGCGGCCTACGACCTTTACAAAAACTATCACAGCCTTTCCGACGGCGACGGGCTCATCATCGCGTCGGGCTTTATCGCCGCTTTCCTGTCGGCTCTTTTCGTCGTGAAGACATTCATCGGGTTTATCGGCCGCCACGGCTTCGCGCCGTTCGCGTGGTACCGGATCGCCGCCGGAATTGTGGCGCTGGGGGCGTTGTGGCTGGTGTAATATAAGGGGTTATTAACACTTTAGTAATAATTGACACTTGATAATAAGCGCGCATTTTCTCTTGTAGAGGGCCAGCCCATGCGGTTTTTTCTTTTCACCCTCGCGCTCTTTCTCTGCGGTCTGGTTCTTCTCGGCGCTCCCCAGGCGAAGGCGGAAATATGCACCCCGACTCCCGGCGGCGCGAAATGTCTAGGCTCTGGCTGTACTACACCCGGCATGACGACAATGGACAGCAACAGAGTTAATCTCATCGCTTGTTTAGAAACCAGTGAAATCGATTCAACACCTGTCTGGAAGTCTATGTCAGGGGGAAGCGCACCATCTTGCATATCCATGTACATGCATGGTGGATATCCCACAATCACTTGCCCTGCGGGATACACTGCGACCGGAGGCGGCGGAAGCTGCGACGATGGAAGTACTTACCTTCAGTTTTCGCACCCCGTACCTGTCACGCTCCCAGGTGAACCTACTGCCGATCTTGCCGGTATTGGCATCCCTGCCGGCGTGGTTGCACATCCCGGCCCGATTACCGGCTGGAAAATGGGGTGCGCATCCGGAGGATATCCGGGAACGGGAAATGTATTCGTGGTTTGCTGCAAATAGACAACTTGATATTATAGGCGCCAAGTCTATAGCCTTAGGATAGCTGCCAACTTTGCGCGTCATATGTCGCGCGGACCCGGCGGTTTTTGGCGCCTTGGCTGAACCAATAAGGGGTTATTAACCCTTGTTTCGCGGGATTTGACTCTCCCGGCCTTGAATGGCTATAAACCCCGCTCTTCCCGAGAATGCGGTGAGACCTGAAAAGGGCTTTACCCGTCATCCGGCGTGGCGACACGCGCGGACGAACTATCGGGACAACACAAAAACATAGGATAGAAAACCCATGACCAAGCGCCTTGAATCCAAGCACAAGATCGACCGCCGCCTCGGCGTCAACCTCTGGGGCCGCCCCAAGAGCCCTCTTAACAAGCGCGATTACCGCCCCGGCCAGCACGGCCAGCGCCGCTCGAAGCCGTCGGACTACGGCGTACAGCTGCTCGCGAAACAGCGCCTGCGCGGCTATTACGGCAACGTCGGCGAGCGCCAGTTCCGCCGCTATTATCAGGAAGCCATGCGCCGCCGCGGCGACAGCGGCGAGAACCTGATCCAGCTTCTTGAGCGCCGCCTCGACGCCGTCGTCTATCGCATGAAATTTTCCGCCACCGTGTTCGGCTCGCGCCAGCTCGTCAGCCACGGCCACGTGACGGTGAACGGCAAGCGCGTGAACATTTCTTCGTATCAGGTGAAGGACAACGATGTGATCGAAGTGCGCGGCAAGGCCAAGCAGTTCGCCAGCGTTCTCGCCGCGGCCGAACTCGCCGAACGCGATGTGCCGGACTACGTTCAGGTGGACCACAAGGAAATGAAGGGCACCTATCTGCGCGCGCCCGCGATGGCCGACGTGCCGTACCCGGTCCAGATGGAACCGAACCTCGTCATCGAGTTCTATTCAAGGTAAGGAACACGGGACACGGGATAAGGGGTACGGGATTTGGATAATGCCAAAACCCCGTGATCCGTATCCCGTTCCTCTTACCCCCATCCCAATTTTTTCCGCGGGTCGTAGGGGTGCTTTTTCGCCCATTTTTCAATGGCTTCGGCGAGATCGTGCGGCACCGTATCGGGCAGCATGATTTTGAGTTTCACAAGCATGTCGCCCGGCTCGCCGTGCGTTTTTGGCACGCCCTTGCCCTTGAGGCGAAGCGTCGTGCCGGTGTTGGCGCCTTTCGGAACCTTTACCGCGACGTGGCCGCTTAACGTCGGCACGCGGATGCTGGCGCCGAGAACGGCCTCGGACAGGCTGACGGGGGCTTCGAGATGAATGTCGCTGTCCTTGCGCGTGAAATAAGGGTGCGGCTCGATATGAATTTCGATGATGGCGTCGCCGGCTCCGCTTGCGCCCGATGCGCCCTGGCCGCGCAATCGCAGCTTGTCGCCGTCATTCGAGCCGGGGGGAATGTTGACGTCCACGGTTTTTCCGTTTGCGAGCGTGAAGCGCCGTTTGCCGCCGAGGCAGGCTTCGGCAAAAGGAATGGCCAGCGCATAGGTGGCGTCGCTGCCGCGTGGCGTTGCGCCGCGCGGGCCCCGTCCGCCTCCGAAAAAGCCGGAGAGGAGATCCTCCATATCGAGGCCGCTGAAATGATTTCCCGCATCGCCTGCGGCGTGACGATACGTGCGCGTCCTGCCGCCCATACCGCCGAAGGGATCGGCCCCGGCGTGCGCGAAGCCGCGTTCGTTGCCCATTTCGTCGATTTCACCGCGGTCATAGCGCGCGCGCTTGGACGTATCGGACAACAGATCGTAGGCGGCCGTGACCTCCTTGAACTTCTGTTCGATGTCCTTGCGGCCCGGATTGACGTCGGGGTGCAGTTTTTTGGCCAGCTTGCGGTAGGCGCTCTTAATCTCCGCCGCGCTGGCGTTTTTGCTGACGCCGAGGGTTTGATAGGGGTCGGGCATTTCAGATGTCAGAATGCAGATTACAGGTATCAGACACTATAGTCTGATACCTGATCCCTGTCTTCTGCCTACTGAACGATCTTCCAGCTTCCGTCCGGCTGCTGACAGGCGCGGCCAAAGCCTTGCTGCTGCTGGCCGCCGACCATGATGGTCTGCTGAAACTCGCGGCAATAAGCGCCGGTCGAGGCGTAGCCGTCGCGCACCGGAACGATTGTTCCCGCGTTGCCGGATTGAGGGTTGTTCCATGTGATCTGCTGGCCGATGGGAGCCGTATAGGCCCGCTGTTCCGCGTCCTGTGCGGCCAGACGGTCGGCTCTGTCGAGCGATTTGCCAAGCTCGCTGCCGAGCAGGCCGCCCAGGAACACGCCGGCGCCGGTGGCGACCATTTGTCCTGTGCCGTGGCCGATCTGGCTGCCCAGAAGGCCGCCCAGAGCCGCGCCGCCCAGCGTGCCGACGCCCTGTTTGGTGCCGACGTTTTCGGTGCAGGCCGGCAGAAGCATAACAAGCGCCAGTGTGCCGAGAAGAGATTTGCGAATCATAAAAAACCTCATGCGGTGTGAAAGTGAATGTTCGCCGGAAGCAACAGCCCGGCTTGCCACGAAAGTCTAGCGTAAATATTGATCGTGGCGCAACTGTGGCCAAAGGCGGGGGAATCTGTCAAAAAGGCGGGCATGATGGACTGACCCGGATTCCCTGATGTCTAAAGACGCGACAACAACCGCTCACGGAAACCTTCGCCGTTACGCCACGTATGCCAGCGTGGCCGTGGCGATGACGCTTATCCTCGCCAAGCTGGCGGCGTATGTACTCACGGATTCCGTCGCCATGCTGTCGTCGATGATCGATTCGATGGTCGATCTTGTGGCCTCGCTGGTCGCGGCTTACGGCGTGGCGCGGGCTCTCAGGCCCCCCAGCCGCGAATACCGTTTCGGACACGGCAAGGCCGAGCCTCTTGCGGCGCTTATGCAGGCGGCCTTTATCGTCGGCTCGGCCATTCTTCTTGCCGTCGAAGCGCTCGGACGTCTTTACCAGCCCCGCGCCATTGAAAACACCGGCATCGGGTACGCCGTCGTTGTTTTCGCCATCGTGTTGACGCTCGCGCTTCTCCTGTTCCAGCGTTACGTCATCCACCGCACGAAATCGCTCGCCATAAGCGCCGACCGCCTGCATTATTCGGGCGACGTCCTCATCAATCTCGCCGTCGGCGCGACGTACGCGCTGGAGTCCTACACGAAACAGATTTGGCTCGATCCGCTGTTCGCCCTTGTCATCGGCGGGATTCTTCTGGTGGGGGCCTACAAAATCTGCCGGAAGGCGCTGAGCGTCCTGATGGACCGGGAACTTCCCGAGGCCGACCGCACCAGGATTTCTTCGGTCGCCATGATGCAGGAGGGCGTGCGCGGCCTGCACGATTTGCGCACGCGCTCCGACAGCGGCCGCGCTTTTATCGAGCTTCATCTGGAGGTGGATCCGGAAATAACCGTGCGCGCCGCGCACGACATAGCCGAAAACGTCATGGAAAAAATCAACCGCGTTTTTCCGAACGCGGACGTTCTGGTGCATCAGGACCCTCTCGGCGTCGAGGAAAAGCGCCTTGACGAAGAAATCGAAGACAACAACCCCGTTCTTGCCGTCAAGGATAAGCCCTGATGTATGACCCGCTGATAACGCTGGCCGCGCTCGCCCATGCCCTGCTTCTGGCGGGTGCCGTCGTTTGGGCGTGCCGCAGATGGGCCGTGCCGCGGCGTGACTGGCCGTTCGCCGTTTATATCGTTTTTTGGGCCGATCTGGTTCTGGCGGGCCACTTCGCAAGTCTGGTCAAGGCGCTGGATCAGCCGGGCATCTACGCCGCGATGACCTTTGCGGCGATGGCCCTGCTGCTGGCGCTTTTCCGGTATGTCGATCGCGCGCGCCCGTCGCCGCCGCTTCTGGCCATGCCGCCGCTCGCCTTCGCCACCGTGGAAGACCCTCAGGCTCGGCGCTTTCTGACCGTATTTCTCATAGCGACGCTGGCGTTCGTGGCCCTGGCCAGTATCGTCATCGGGTTCAGCGTTTATCCCGACAACGCGGACTCCATGATTTATAGGCTTCCGCGCGCGTTCTGGTATGTAAGCAACGGGAGCTTTCTGCATCCTTTCGACTCGATCGACAAGCGGATCACGTTCTACCCCCTCGACGGCGTCGCGCTTTATGTGCCGCTGGTTCTTTACAATCTTCCCGGAACCCTGCACGCGCTGCCGTCGCTGGTGACGTGGATGATGCTTGCCTACACCGCCTATCGCTTTGCGCGCGAACTGGGCGCGGAACGGTTCGTCGCGCTCTTCGCGGCATGGCTGGTCGTCGTGACCCCAAGCATTCTGGCGCAGGCGACGTCGACCAACGACGAGATCCTGTGCGCCGTGGCGCTGCTGACCGGCCTTTATATGGGGTGGCGCTGGCTGGTCACGGGGCGGCACGGTTACTTTCTTCTGGCGGCCATCGCCGTCGGCCTTAGCGTCGGCACCAAGCTGCACATCGTATTTCTGGCGCCCGTCATTCTGGCCGCGATGGGGATCGCCTTATGGCACATCCGCCGCAAGCCTTCGCGGTTCAAAGAATGGCTCGGCGCCGTCGGCTGGCGCACGGGCCTTGTCAGTCTTCTTATGGCGGCCGTGATGATCATGCCGTTCCTGCTCTACAATTATATCTCAAGCGGCCGGTTCTACTTCGTGAGCGAATTCGCAAACGACGTTTTTAATTTGAAGGCGAGCTTGCGCGGCAGTCTGCAGAATCTGCTGATCTACGCGTCGCAAATGGTCCTTTCGCCGATCGCCGATTTGAACAGCTGGCCCGTGGCGAATGACCGCCAACACTTCAACAATATCCTGAACGCCGTTTTCTATCCTCTGATCAAGCCGTTCATCAGCGACGATCCTTCGTTCTATCACATGGGCTATCGCTTCGTTGGCATCACGATCCCGGTCTCGGTGCGTTTCGTCGAGTTTAGTCTGTGGTCGGCGTTCGTGTGGCTTTTGTGGCCGTGGCAGGCGTGGCTGACGCTCAGGCAGAAGTTCCCCTTGCGATCCCTGTTCTTCCTTCTGGCGATGACGCCGCCTGTGTGGCTGCTGCTGTGGTCGTTCAGCACGCTTTATATGGAAGGCACAGCAACGTATTTCACGTTCTACCTGATCTGCGCGGCTCCGGCGGCGGTGTTCGTCTTTACGCCTATTCAAAAGCCGTTCTGGAGCGAATTGCGGTGGGTCGTGGTTCTGGTGGTGACCCTGACGAACCTTATCATCAGCGTCAACATGCTGATGTTCAGCGGGTTCCGCGCCTTACCCGATCTTTATTACGCGCGCACCTGGCCGTATGACTGGGACCTTGCCGAGCCCGGCATCATCGAGGAAATCCGCCTCGCCGACCGCATGCGTATTCCCATGCTGCATGAAAAGACGCCGTACTTCGCCTACATGCACTGGCACCCGAACGCGCGTTTCTACAGCCCGTATCCCGTCAAGGATTTGCTCGAGCCGGAAAAGATTTTGCAGGTCCTGACCATCTCGGGGCTCGACCGCTACGGTTTCATGCCGCTCAAAATTCCCGGCAAGGCGACCCCCGGGCTGACGTATATCGGCGCCGTGCGCGCGATCGGGCGCGAGGCCATCTTCGCGACCGGCAACGGCGTGGAGCAAAGGCATCCGGAGCATTCCGGCTATATCATTCCGCAGGTTTCGACGACGCCGATCGACGAAGGCGCCCTTGTATCCCTCGGCAACGACGTGGCGGGCCTTTCGCCGGACGACAACCTCGAGTTCAGCTACGAGATAACGAACAAGGGCCACACGCTTTTTCAGAGCGGGTGGAAGCGCGAGCCGGGCTTTAAGGTTAAAATCATGGCTTACAACCCGATGGTCGAAACGATACTTTTGACGATTGTCGTCCGTTCGGCGTGGAGCCACAAGGAATTGACGCGCGCCACATACCGCATCAACGGCCCCGGCGCGTGGCTGCCAGAAGGCGGGGAGTATTAGAGTGTTGAAGATCCTTGCTTAGGTTAAAAAATGCTGTCATTGCGAGCGCCCCTTGGGGCGCGCGGCAATCCAGTAAAATCAGCCAATTCTCTCTTTTCTGGATTGCTTCGGGTCTTTGGCCCTCGCAATGACGATTTTAGCCGCTCGAGACATGCGCTTGTTGGCTTGCGCGGACGGCGCGGCTATGGCAGAAGTTGGCCCGTATTATATCAGCGCTTAGGCTGCCGTAGCTCAGGGGTAGAGCACGTCCTTGGTAAGGACGGGGTCCGCGGTTCAATTCCGCGCGGCAGCACCAGTTTTTTCAAGGGGTTAGGTTTTTAGCGACCCCGAAAAATTATTACAGCTGTAATAATTTGAGCTTGGGTGCAAAAAAATTTCTCCTATCAACAGTGACGTTCTCCCCGTAAACTGAGCCATTTTCTGGTAGAGTCTGCAACCCCTGAGAAGGAGCAGACTGATGAAGAAGCGATTTACGGAAGAACAGATCATCCGGGTGCTGAAGGAGCATGAGGCCGGGATCAAAACAGCCGAGCTATGCCGCAAGCACGGGATCAGAGACGCGACGTTTTATAACTGGAAGGCCAAGTTCGGTGGCATGGGCGTGTCAGACGCCAAGCGGCTAAAGGAGCTGGAAGCGGAGAACGCTAAACTCAAACGGTTGTTGGCAGACGCCGAGCTCGACAAGCTCATGATGAAGGAGCTTCTGTCAAAAAACTGGTAAAGCCTGCTGCGAAGAAGCAGGCAGTAAAAATCCTGACAGAAAAGCACGATATATCGGCGCGGCGAGCCCAACGGGTCGTTGGGCTCAGCCGTGGCACGGCGCATTACAAGTCCAAGCGTAACGACGAGGCCTTGAGAGCAGCGATGAAGCGTATCGCCGCAGAGCGACGGCGTTTTGGCTACAAAAGGCTGGCTGTCATGCTTCGCCGTGAGGGGCACATCCATAATCTGAAGAAGATATACCGGATTTATCGGGAGGAAGGCCTGATGGTGAAGCGTAGAAAAGGCCGCAAACGCGCCATTGGCACGCGGTTGCCGCTGCCGAAGCCGGACGGCATCAATCAGGTATGGAGCCTGGACTTTCTGAGCGATGCTTTGTCGGAGGGGCGGCGGTTCCGCGTTTTTGGCGTCATGGATCAATGCAGCCGGGAATGTTTGACCTTGGTGGCGGATACTTCCATTGGCGGTGTGCGTGTCGCGCGCGAGTTGGATAGCCTTGTTTGGCGACACGGCAAGCCGCTATGCATCGTGAGCGACAACGGCACGGAACTGACCAGCCGCGCCGTCTTGATGTGGGCACAGCAGAACGGTGTGGAGTGGCATTACATCACACCGGGCAAGCCGCGTGAGAACGGCTTCACCGAAAGCCTGAACGGTCGTATCCGCGACGAATGTCTGAACGAACATGTTTTTGAAAGCCTCGCTCACGCTCGGCATCTGATCGAAGCATGGCGACAGGATTACAACAATGTCCGTCCTCACGGCAGCCTCGGTCACCAAACCCCGGCTGCGTTCCGCGCCAGCCTGTGTCCGACTCTGGCGGTCGCGCAGTCTGGCGCTTGCGGACAGGCCGGTTCATGACTATTTTACCCGAAAGACTCTACCTCAAACTAACCCGGCTTTGGGGAGAACGTCAAAAGCAAGATCACCCCGCCTATCCCAAGTTTGAGACTGGATAAAACCGCTTGCACTAGTCAAGTAGGCAAATTGTTTAAGAATTGTAAGTGCTTTTGCGCGAGAGGCTTTGCCGTACCCAGACGTTTTGACCTTAAAACAAATATCATTAGCGATTATGTCCCCAAGTTTTTTCCCCGCGAAAAGGTCTCCAAGGTTTAGACCTTTCCCTACATTTATGTTCTGGACTTCATTGTCATCCATCCTGACAATCTGTGCCTCGTTCGTTAAAAAAATGGCGTTTATTTTTTCAGATAAATTGAAGGGAAGTTTGAAATAGGAAAGATTTTCATAAGGAAGTCCTTCAAACAATTCTATAACGTTTGAAGCCATCATATTTATCTCTTCACGACCTAGCAGCTCCTTCAATAGGCCATTCTGTTTATTCCCGCTTTTCTTAAGAAAAGTTTGGGGCTCATAATTAAGAACAGAAAGCACTTCACCGAAGTTCATGTGTTCGGCAATATCTTTATTCTTTCTGATTATATCGATAAGTGGCAACAGAAGTGAGTCAACTTCATTATCCCAAATGTTTACAACGCCGTCTTTAACCTTGAGGCTCTCAAGAAGATTGATATAACGACCCTTGATTAAATTCTTCATCTTTTCATCAAAGTTCATATTTCACCATCCCCCATGTTTCTTGTTCAATGTGGCTTAAGGGCTCGACACTTAATGATCGGGTTTCTTTATACCATGGGTGTAACATGGGTATATAAAATGGGTGAAACGGGTATTTTTTGGTAAAAAACGAACAAGAAACGACAAAAATATCAAAATAGTATAGCAAAAACAGGGGCTTGGCGGCGCTTTGGTAAGGACGGGGTCCGCGATTCAATTCCGCGCGGCAGCACCATTAAACAAAAAAACTGAGATCTCAGAAAAATACGAAAACCGTATCGGCATTCTTTTTGTTCGCTTTGCTTTTCTTGTCCCGCCGGAAAACGCGGCAACGGATTTTTCTTAAAAGATACAAAGCTTCAACCACCTCACATCAAACAAGTTTTTCTTGTCATATCCTCTCTCACAATTTGGCCATTATTCCGATATTAACCTTGAGCATGCGTCAGGTTAACGCGTTTGCTCAATCGCCAACAAAGGAGATGCGCCATGAAACGGATTTTAATTTTAGCTGCCCTTGTTTGTTTGTCTTCTCCCGCTCTGGCCAGAGGCGGCGGCGGTGGCGGCGGTAGCGGCGGCGGAGGAGGAATGGGACATGCCGGGCCGTCCTCTTCTTCACACACCATGAACGGGAACGCCGGCCAATACAGAAATCAGGCCCAAACGCAAAACAGCCAGGGAACGGCCACGGGCGACCGTCTGCAAACGCAGGATCGCGACCGGCTTCAGGATAAGGATCAAGATCAAGATCAAGATCAAGATCAAGATCAAGACAAGCTTCGCGATCAGGACAGGGATCGCCTGCATCAGCAATAAGGCCGGTTACGGCAGACTATAACAGGGATTCTCGCGGCTATTGCGGGAATCCCTGTGTTTCTTTTGTTCTTTTTGAACGAAGGATAAGTGGCTCCGGCGTACGATAAGCCCCGGCTGGCTACTTGGCGATCCCGTGCTCGTAACACAACCCGCCGGTTATTTCGATGGTCGTGGCGTCGATGGCGCCGTTCTCGACGCAATGCCCGATCAGGGCGGCGATTTCCTCCGGCTGCACAAGGCGTCCGATCTGCACCTCATGAAGGAGGCTCTTCAACGCATCCTGATTCATGCCGGTCAGCATCGGCGTCGCGGTATAGCCGGGCGCAATCCCGACGCAACGGATATTATGGATGCCGCGCATCTGGAATTCGCCGACGATGATCTTGGGCATCAGCGCGTCGGCAACCTTGGTCGACGAATAGTTAAGCTGCCCGACCTGTCCGGCCTTGTTCACCGAGGAGATCGTCACCAGCAAACCCTCCCAGCCGCCGTTGACCATCGCTTCGGCGCCGTCGCGCATGGTCAGAAAAGTTCCGGTCAGGTTGATGTCGATCACTGGCTGCCATTTATCGAGCCCCATTTTTCTGGTGACCTTGCCGGTTTCCTTGTCCAGCGACAGCATGGTGCCGTCGCGAATAATGCCGGCGCAGGCGACGACGATGTTGAGCTTGCCGAAGGCGTCGAGCGTTGCCTTGATATACTTCGCGGTATCGGCTTCGTTCGAGACGTTGGCCTGAACGCCGATGGCTTCCCCGCCCATCGCCTTGATCTCCTTGACGACGCGATCGATGTTGCTTTGCGCTATATCGACCACGGCCACCTTGACGCCGTTCTGGACGAAGTATTTGGCGACAGCCTCGCCAATGCCGTTGCCGCCGCCCGTTATAATGGCCACGCTGTCTTTCATTTTCATGACGCTATCCCCAGTTGCAAGTTTGGTTCACGATGATTTCGAAAACGAGGTGCTGTCCTTGTCCCAATACACGAAATTGGGCCGCGTGATGTCCGGGCCGACGATTTTGAGATCGCCGACCATGTTCGGGCGGCTCACGTCGGGCCCGACGACTTTAACGCCCACCGGCTGGACCGACTTGATCAGCGCCTTCGCCCGCGCCTCCGCCTCGGCGGCAGCCATGCCGGGAAACAAATTGGCGCCGAGATAGGCGGTGGAGCCGTCCGGCATCAGGCGGCAAATATCATAACCTGACGGCTCGACGGTATACTCCGTGTCGTTGTAGATAAATTTTGTCACATCGGTTCTCCGCCGCAGGGTTGATCAGAGCTTTTTCAGAACGGAAACGCAGTTGGTGACCGCCGATCCGCCGACGTTCAGGGTGACGCCGATATCCGCTTTCTTTGCCTTGACGCCGATGGCCTCGCCGATGAGCTGCTTGTAGATCAGCGTGTGCATCGAAGCGCCAGTGGCGCCGACGGGATGTCCCTTGGACTTGAGCCCGCCGGAGAGATTGACCGCGACCTTCGCGTCGTCGCGCGTGAACCGCCCCTCAAGGTAATCGAAGCCGCCGCGGCCGTCGGCGGAGAGGCCAACCGCCTCGGTGCAGAGCATCTGATTGATGGTGAAGCAATCATGCACCTCGGCAAAATCGATATCTACCGGCTTGATGCCCGCTTCCGCGTACGCTTTGGCGGCGGCGTTCTTGCCGCCCATGAGTTCGTGCATGTTCGGCCGCACATTCTCCGGCAGCCGTTCGCAGGAATGGCCAATGCCGGCTATTTCGACGGCGCGGGCCCGGTTGCTGACGTTGGCGGTCTGCGTTATCACCAGCGCCGCCGCGCCGTCCGACACCAAAGAGCAGTCGTGAAGGCGGAGCGGGGCGGCGATCATCATGTTCTTGCTTTTGCCGCGCTCGTCAAGTTCGTTGAGCTTTTTGATCTCCTCGACGG
>JAQUPC010000062.1 GCA_028716765.1 Alphaproteobacteria bacterium
GATCTCGTTGAACTGTTTGCAGAAGTCCATGATGTTCAGGCCGCGCTGACCGAGCGCCGGGCCGATCGGCGGCGACGGATTGGCCGCGCCCGCCGGAACCTGCAGTTTGATGTAGCCTACGATTTCCTTTGCCATAGTGTCCTTCTCCTTTGCTTCTCTTCAGGCCCTCTCCCCTTGAGGGAGAGGAAGCAAAAACTTTGGCTTACAAAGTAAGCCATTAGTTTTTGCAGGTGAGGGGTCAAATTGTATTTGACTCACATACCCCTCCCCTAACCCCTCCCTCAAGGGGAGGGGGACTCGTTTGCGCCAATCCCCGCGTAAGCGGGAATGACACAACTCTACATTTCGAAAGGGATATCGCCCTTCCCTCCAGCCAACCGCCTTAGGCTAACTGGTCGCGTGGTGCGGCTTCCCAAGGGAACGCTTTAGGGAACAACCTCCCACGCCTTTATCGAAGCGGTTTATAGGCAAAAACGCGCCTGAAAGTCCAGAGTCTTGTAAAATTGGTTAAATCTTCTCCACCTGGCTGTATTCCAGCTCGACGGGCGTGGCGCGGCCGAAGATCGACACCGCGACCTTCAGGCGGGCCTTGCCTTCGTCCACGTCTTCGACGATGCCGTTGAACGAGGCAAACGGACCGTCGGCCACGCGCACCTGCTCGCCAATCTCGAACATAACGGAAGGCTTGGGATGTTCGATACCTTCCTGAACCTGATGCAGGATGCGCTGCGCTTCCTTTTCGGTAATTGGCGAGGGCTTGCTGCCGCCGCCGAGAAAGCCGGTGACCTTGGCCGTGTTCTTGACCAGATGCCAGCTTTCGTCTGTCAGCTCCATCTTGATGAGGACGTATCCGGGAAAGAACTTGCGCTCGGCCTTGACCTTCGAGCCGCGGCGCAATTCGACGACCTCTTCCGTCGGGACGAGGATTTCCGAGAAATAGTCTTCAAGACCTTTCTTGATGGCGGTTTCGCGGATCGTCTGCGCCACTTTCTTCTCGAAACCCGAATAAACGTGAATGACATACCAGCGGTGCGCCATAACCTTAAACTCCTTTGTATTTGACTTAAGACCCCATGCTGAGAATACGGCTGACCGCATATCCCAGAAAAGAATCGACGCCGAGGAAAAACACGCCCGCCGCAAGCGCCATGACGAGAATCATGACCGTCGTCATGATCGTTTCGCGCCGCGCCGGCCAGGTCACTTTCATAACCTCGCGTTTCGTTTCCCGGAAAAACTCAACCGGGTTGATGTTCTTTTTCTCGCTCTTGTTTTCCATGTTCGTTCCTTAACTCATTCATCATGGCGAACCCGCCTTCGCTTTTCAGGCTACGGCGCGACAGTCTTCGCTTACAATGTTCGCGAAGGCTGGCAGGAGTGGAGGGGCTCGAACCCACAGCCCCCGGTTTTGGAGACCGGTGCTCTACCAATTGAGCTACACTCCTAGAACCCGAAACCTGCTCCCGCTCACAATTCGCCGTCCGGCGGTTTGCGTCGGACCAAGCTTTACTGTTTGTCGGGAATGATGTCTTTTTATCTTATTTTATAGCTTGTTACCAGTGGAAAATTTTGGCTGTTTACAATGCTTAGGCTGACCTGCCGAGCCGTAATAAGCGCGGGAAACGCCTGGCTTTCGCCCCGGCCGGGCCGCGGCAATCTTCGCTCGCTGCACTCACGAAAGTGGAGCGGGTGAAGGGAATCGAACCCTCATAGCCAGCTTGGAAGGCTGGAGCTTTACCACTAAGCTACACCCGCTTTATGGCTCTATTCTTAGCCTAACCCGGGCCGTTCAGCAACCGCGGATAGCGCCATCCGGATTAAACGTTTAACCCCGGGAAGACCGCTTGCGCCCGAAGACTTGCGGTTTTAGCATAAAGGGTCTGATAAAAAGGAGTCGGCCATGCGTCCGTTATCATGCTTGTTTGCGGCCCTTGTTTTTTTAGCCGCGCTGCCTGCAACAGCGGGCAGCGGCGCTTTACTTCCTTCTTGCGAAAACGATAACTGCTCGTCCCCGAATTATGGGCTTGGCACGGCGCCCAAAAAACCTTCAACGTCAAGTTCGAACCCGGATACGGCAGGTACCTTGCCCAACTACGGGTTGCAACCGGTTGCGCCACAGAAGAAAGATTCCACGACGGACTCCCGGCAAGCGGCGCCTTCTGGCGCCACATCCAGACTTCCTGCTGCCACCCTGGCTCCGGCTCCAACGGCCGCGGCCAAAACGTCAAACGACACAAATCCCGTTAAAACCAATATTTCTCCCGGCGGCACCGTATCCAAAGACGCCGTCGCGCAACAAAATAAAATGAACGATTTTATGCGCGCCGCAGGCATGGCCCCCCAAACCGGTAAAAGCGCCGTCAACGATCCCCGGCTTCAGAAATACATGGAAGATCAAGCGCGGGCCAAAATCAAACCGCCCCTTATATTGAACGACACCGATTCTTACAGCGGTGGTTCGGAACAAAGTTCCTTGCCTTATGGTATGTCGATGGCTCTGGCGCCGGGCTACCTTTGGGGCGCAAAGGACGTCAGCCAAATTAACGGCGTTCTTGGCTTTACGCCGCAGCAGATACCGTCTTCTTGCCAGCTTCGCCTCGACGGCAGCATAAAAACCGACAAGGGCACCTACCGGTCGATTATTTATGCCGGGCAAAGATCAGCGGTAAAGTTCGACGGCGTGATAAAGGAAGTGAGTTTCGTTCCGCGCGCCGTATGCAATCCGCCCTCCGGCTCTCTTCCGCAAACAGGCGGCATCATACGAAAGGTCGGCGACAAGCTTTCCGTCCAGCTTAGGAACGTGGTCTCTTGTCCCCTGCCGCAAAAGGCGTCTTCGTCCCTTGAGGTGCAATACGGCGGGGACGGCACGGCGAAGTGCCAGTTTAATTAGGGCTGCGGTTTCGGAATCTTAAATCCGGCCACGCCCTTGGTGAAATCGCGCACGGCGGCCCCCACGTCAATATAAGGCCCCATGTCTTCCAAGGCGTCCGCCACCTTTTGCCTTAGATGTTGCCTTGACGGATCAGAAAGCTCTTTTTCTTGCACGGCATTCATAACTGTAGAGACTGTTTCAGGATGTTTTTCGGCTGCCGCCATGCAAATGGGAATTAGTTTTTCAATGATCTCTTTTCCCCGTGCGCTGTCTGGCTGCTCGTTTTGAAGAGCCGCCCCTAACACCTCAATAGCCACGGCGGGTTTTCTTCTCGCCATGGCATCGCAATGTCTCAAAATGCCCTTATTTGCTTTGACGGCTTCAAGAGTGCCGGGACCCGCGACCTTGGTCACAAGGAAGTAGATTTCGAATGCCGTTTCAAAATGATAACGTCCCTCGCCAAAGAAACCTACGTCATTATCAAGGATGCCGGCAATAAACAGCAAAGAACCGGCCAGCGTTCTTTGTTCCGTCTCTTGCAGCTTTGCGGTTTCATTTAATAAATTTATCGCCGTCGGGTGCAAATCACTGAGCAGTTTATCTTCCCGAATGATCTCCTTGATTTCATGCAACAAGCGTATGGCGTCAAAAACGGACATTGTTTTGTCTCCTCGAATATTCTTTTGCGATGAATTGTTCTTCATTCACCCCATAACAATCCGTTCATAATTTTCAAAGCAAAATCCGTTTTATGGTTAACGGTTAAGCAATGCCTGTAATTCCCCGCTTTGGAACATCTCGCGCATGATATCGGCCCCGCCGATGAACTGGCCGCGCACGTAAAGCTGGGGCATGTTGGGCCAGTTGCTGACGGAGACCAGACGCGGCGTGTTAACCATAAAGCAAATCGCAATAGCAGGGAAAACTTCAAAATTGTGAATATAACGACGATGAAAATAATAACCGAATTGCGCGCGCGGAGGTGGTCGTGTTATTCGCATTATCGAAGGCTGTTTTTCCTTTTTTTGTTACGTCACTGGAGAGATATAATGCACAACGCGCAACTTGAGAATGATATTCGATCAGCGCTTTCAGTCGTAGAAAGACGTAAATTTTCAGATCCGTACGATGCAATTCTATACCCTGAAAATTATTATCGCGATTGGTATCTTTCGGATTGGATGGTTCGACTGGGCCCCATCGTCTGTGGCTATAGCGATAACCTGGAAGCAAAATACAACGTCACGCCTACTCTCTTTATCAAACGTAGGGACGATCGTGAATGGGCGATCGAAATAAAAATGACGGGCTCGCCATGGCTGAAAGTCATTTCAAATCCGGAAAGAATGATAACGTTCTATAAATTTGCCGACTATGAGTTTAGATCATCTTTCACAACGGAAAGTGAACGCGCTTTTCGCATCAAGCATGGCTTAGCCCTCGGAGCGGATGGCCATTGGACAGAGGCAATCAATACAGACGAAGGCCCGGGTCAGCTTGTTTGGCCGGCTTTGAATCAGGCTTTTGGAATAAATATTGAGCATTTTGCAGCGCATTTTGCCGAAATTTTAACCCCCTTCTGCCGCCCCGAAAGGGCCCCGGAGAAAGGAGGGGTCATAGTCGATAAAACTATGAGCAGAATGCAAGGGACAATATTTTATCGCAGCGCGGCACTAGAGTTATGAAAAATCGGCATAGCCGCTTTCGTCTTCCCGCAGTTACTCCACCCGCGTGGGCTTCTTGGCCCTTATGAGTTCCTGTAATTCCCCGCTTTGAAACATCTCGCGCATGATATCGGCCCCGCCGATGAACGCGCCGCGCACGTAAAGCTGGGGCATGTTGGGCCAGTTGCTGACGGAGACCAGAACCGGGCGCAACCCCGGATCGGCCAGAACGTCGATGCAACGGTACTTTACGCCCAGCATGCTGAGAATTTGCACGGCCTGCGCGGAAGGGCTGCACTGCGGAAACACCGGCGTGCCGTTCATGAACAGCACGACATTGTTGTTTTCGACTTCGGCGCGTATGCGCTCAATGGTGCCGGGATCGTTTGCCATAGGCCGTCTCCAGCTCAGGTTTCTTCATGCGATGAGGGGTAAGCCGTCTTCAGCGTCAGCGAACGCATCGACTTGCCCATTTCTTCCTGCAAGGACGCATAGACCATGCGGTGCTGCTCGATACGCGTCTTGCCGTTGAAGGCCCCGCTTTCGACATAGGCCGCGAAATGATCGCCGTCGCCGCGCAAGTCCTCGACTTCGATCCACGCGTCGGGAAGAGCCCCCTTGATCAGGCGAACGACGTTCTCGGATTTTATCATGCGCCCTTTTCCCCCATATAGTCCGGCAGCCAGCGTTCATGGACGCTGCGCAAGCGCACGACGTCGAGGCTCGTTCCGTTAAGCACAAGTTCTTCGCCGCCCGTGCGTCCCAGCAAAAGATAAGGAACGCCAGCCGCGTCGGCCCTTGCCTGAAAATCGTCGGCATCGCGCGCCGTGATAACGTAACGCGCCTGATCTTCCCCGAACCAGAAGGCGGCATCGTCCGCCGCCGCTTCCAGCTTGCATCCGGTATCGCCGGCCAAGGCCATTTCGGCGACGGCGACAAGCAAGCCGCCGTCCGACACGTCGTGGCAAGCCGTGACCGCGCCCTCATGGATCAACCCGCGCACGAACTTGCCATGGCGGCGCTCGGCCGTCAGGCTGACCGGCGGCGGCGCGCCCTCTTCCTTGCCGTACATAGCGCGCAAATAAAGCGATTGCCCGACGTGCCCTTTCGTCGCGCCGATGACGAAGATAGCCTCGCCTTCGGCCTTGAAGGCGATCGTGGCATGCCGTGTCACGTCTTCCAGCAGGCCGACGCCGCCGATAACGGGCGCGGGCATGATCGGCTGGCCGTTGGTTTCGTTGTAAAGGCTGCAATTGCCGGAAACGACGGGATAATCCAGCGCGCGGCAGGCTTCGTCCATGCCCTGAATAGCGCCGACGAACTGGCCCATGATGCGCGGCTTTTCCGGATTGCCGAAGTTCATGTTGTCCGTGATCGCGAGCGGCGTCGCGCCGACGGCGCACAGATTGCGATAACTTTCGGCGACGGCCTGACGCCCGCCCATAACAGGATCGGCGAAGCAGTAACGCTGCGTGCAATCCGTCGTCATGGCCAGTCCTTTGTTCGTGCCGTGCACGCGCACGACGGCGGCGTCGCCGCCCGACCGTTGAGCGGAATCCGCGCCGACCTGACTATCGTATTGCTCCCAGATCCAGCGGCGCGAACACAGTTCCGCCGAGCCCATCATCTTTTCCAGAACGCTGAACAGCGTTTCGCCCTTCGGCAACGGAACCTTCGCCGCGTCGATTTCCGGCTGCGGCGACGTGGCCTCCCAGGGCCGGTTGTAAACAGGCGAGGCTTCGACCAACGGCGCGACTTTCATATCGACTTCGGTTTTGCCGTTTCGCTTGCAGACGAGGCGGCCCGTATCCGTCAGTTTGCCGATGACGGCGAAGTCCAGTTCCCATTTGCGGAAGATGCGCTCGGCCTCGGCCTCGCATTCGGGCTTCAGCACCATCAGCATGCGTTCCTGACTCTCGGACAGCATAATCTCATAGGCGCTCATTCCGGTCTCGCGGAGAGGCACCTTGTCGAGATCGATCTCAATGCCCAATTCGCCCTTCGAAGCCATTTCGACGGACGACGACGTCAGCCCTGCCGCGCCCATGTCCTGAATGGCGATGATCGCGTCGGTCGCCATAAGTTCGAGGCATGCCTCGATCAACAGCTTTTCCGTGAACGGATCGCCAACCTGAACCGTGGGACGCTTGGCGTCGGTGTTGGCATCGAACTCGCCGGACGCCATCGTCGCGCCCTTGATGCCGTCGCGGCCCGTCTTCGAGCCGACGTAAACGACCGGATTGCCGATGCCCGCCGCTTGCGACGTGAAAATGCGGTTTTTGTCGGCGATGCCGACCGTCATCGCGTTGACGAGAATATTGCCGTTGTAGCTTGAATGAAAACTGGTTTCGCCGCCCACCGTCGGCACGCCGACGCAGTTGCCGTAACCGCCGATGCCGGCCACCACGCCCGCCACGAGCGCACGCGTTTTGGGATGAGACGGATCGCCGAAGCGAAGCGCGTTGAGATTAGCAATCGGCCGCGCGCCCATCGTGAATACGTCGCGCAGAATGCCGCCGACGCCCGTCGCCGCGCCCTGATAGGGTTCGATGAACGACGGGTGGTTGTGGCTTTCCATCTTGAACACGGCAGCAAGGCCGTCGCCGATGTCGATAACGCCAGCGTTCTCACCCGGACCGATCAAAACACGCGGCCCCGTAGTCAGCAGCGTCTTCAGCCATACGCGCGTGGATTTGTACGAGCAATGCTCCGACCACATCGCAGCGGCGACGCCAAACTCGGCCTCCGTCGGCTCGCGTCCGAGAATGTCCAGCAAAACACCGTATTCCTCCCGCGCCATGTTGTGCTCGGCGATCAAGCGCTCTATATCGGGAGGGATGGTGTCTTGTTTGGCTGTCGGTTTCATTTGCATATCAATGCCTCTGTTCGATTTGAAACGGGTGCGCTACGCGTAAGAACTGGCCGGGTTCGGTTTCGTATTTGCGCAGAATCTCCTCGACCTTCCCGGTGTTCAAAAGTTGAGTTGTGGCCACGTCAGCCATTTGCTTAAGGCGGATATCGGGCGGGAGAGAAAGAGAAAGGGCGACCATATAGAGCGGGGGATTGTGTTTGATAATGCGGATCGAGCCGGGATTGTTTTTCAGGAACTTTGATGCCGTCAAAATGTCGGTAAGGGCTATATCCGATTTGTTCGTGACCACGTTAAGAAGTTCATCGGTGATGGCGGCCGTTTGAGGCAAGCTGATATCCTGACTTTTCGGAAAACGAATGTTCCGGACAAACTGGGCCATGTCGCCATCGAGCGTCGAGATCCTGACTTCGGGACTGTTCATCGGCGCGGAATCGAGGTCAAAGCGGTGGTCCTCGGGGCGCACGGAGGCAATGAGGGGAATATAGGCGTAGGGCTGGGGATAGAAGGCGCGCTGGCCTCTTTTGGCGTTCTGCCACCCGGCGGCGCATTCCATGTCGTAACGCCCTGACGCCAGATCTTCAAGATAGGTTCCGAGGTTAAGTTCGGACGTCCATTCGATTTTCAAATCCGTGACTTCGGCAAAAGCTTCCATAAAATCGACGTACAAACCCGCCACTTTTCCCGTGTTGGGATCTTTTGAGATAAAAGGAGGTTTAATAATATACCCGCAACGCACCGTGCGCGTACGTATGACGCGCTCGTAAACGCTTTCGGCTTTGGCAACGGCCGAACCCTGCTCCTGCATGCCGACAGCGCGCATAACCAACAAGGTCATCGCGGCCGCAACGATAGCAATCAGCAAAATTTGGCCGAGTAGCTTTTTCACGCCAGCCCCTTCACCAAACTCTCGAACATCGCCGCGCCGTCGGTGCCGCCGTGCAGTTCTTCCGCCACCCGCTCCGGATGCGGCATCATGCCGAGAACGTTGCCCGCCTCATTCACAAGCCCCGCGATGTCGTGCGCCGCGCCGTTCGGGTTCCCGAGATAGCGGAACACCACCTGCCCCTTATCCTCGATACGCTTCAGCGTTTCGGGCTCGGCGAAATAGTTGCCCTCTCCGTGCGCGATAGGAATGCGAAGTTCCTGCCCCTTCCGGTAGAGGCGCGTATAGTTGTTGTCGTTGCTTTCGACGCGCAACGTCACCGTGCGGCAAATAAACTTGAGGCTGACGTTGCGCAACAGAACGCCGGGCAAAAGCTGCGTTTCGCACAAAATCTGGAAGCCGTTGCAGATGCCGAGGACATGGACGCCTTTTTTCGCTTGCGCGATTACCTCGCGCATGATGGGCGAATGCGCCGCCATCGCGCCCGTGCGCAGATAGTCGCCGTAGGAAAACCCGCCGGGCAGAACGATAAGGTCGAGTTTGGGCAATTCGGTATCGGCGTGCCAGATAAGACGCGGCTTTTTGCCCGTGGCGCGCTCCAGCGCCACCGCCGTGTCGCGATCGCAATTCGAGCCGGGAAATATGATGACTGCCGCTTCCATGCGTGCCCTGCCTTCCGGGAAAAAGAATCCTTTGAATCAAAGGCACTCTAGGAGGCTGAGGCTAGGCTGGCAAGGCGTGGAAAAAGCTAGAATAAACAACTTAAAGTAGACAAAAAAAGCCGGGAAGGTAAACCTGCCCGGCCTTCATATCGCCCCTGCTTATTACATTCCGGATCCATTTTGTCCCTCTTGCGGAACAATTTCTGAATATAAGTGATTTTATTGTTCAACGAGCTAAAGGAACGGGTTTGTTTCTAGCTTCATATTGCTTTTGAAAAGCCAACTGTGAAAGACGGGGCATTTCAAGCAATGCGCCCAACGTTTTATCGCAATCGCGCTCCAGATCTATATCGGCAGCAATTTTTTTAATCGCGCCGCGATCGATTGCCTTTTCAACAAGGCGTGAAATCGGAGATACAACTAATGTTTCAACTAATGCTGCAACAAACCCGACACCTGATACCTCCCCAATTACATTATTGAGTTGATCGTAATTATGCAACGAATCATACTTATCTATGACGTTGTAGGCAACCAAACCAACAATTGCACAAATCGCCCCGATGCCGCCAACATGGCCCAATATTTTCTTTGAGTATTTCCGGAATTTTTCAGTAATGTTTTTTCGTTTTTCAAGTTTAGCCCTCTCTTCAAGGGTCAACATTTTAGTAGTTTGGATCAGTTCGTTTTCGCCTTGCAGAATGGGGGACGAAGCAAAGGCTTCAAGCAGGTATATTTTATTTTCGTGGGTAAGATTCCCATAAACCCCACGCAGATAATATTCTGGATAATCGGCCCTGTAATTTTCCTCTTTGGATTGGTGTAACGCCGTAACCAAATTATTTTTCAAGCTTTCATAACCATCATCATCAAGCGCCATTTGGCACAGCATGAGTGTGTGCTGGATGTTGTCTGCAATTTGGGGAGAGAATTCATCCACAAATTCAGTTTTTTGATACTCAAACAAAGTATCTGCAATAGCCGCTAACCCGCCATTGGTCATATCAAATTCCCCTTTATATTCGTTTGGTGCCATTTTCTTGTGACAACATGAAATTTAATAATAAATATCTATCATGCAGGCGAATATTGATCAAGCTTGTGCTATACTTTCGCTGATTTATCAGACGGATAACTTAACCTTTCTTTCTTGCCCCTCCCGTTCCTTAACGATAGGTTCAGGCGATAAGTTAGGGCCGTTTACATGTCACGTCTTTCCCACGCCAATCATCTTAAACTTGCCGACAAGCTGCGCCTGATCAATTAGGGCCTGTTGGCTCCTTGCCGAGCGTTTGAGGCGTTCCTTGTCCGGCTACGACGGCGAGAGGCCTGTGCGGAACCTCTTTCAGCTTAAGGAGCATAAGTTCGCCCCTTTGCGTTATAGCTTCGTAACCGATTTCCTTAAGATCTTGCAGAGCCCATAGGGCTAAGCCTTTGAGAACAAAGAGTGAACGAAATCCTATTTTCAAAAAGATTTCAGTGTGCTATTTTATTTCAGTTGATTCTCTCCTACCAATGAATCTAGCGATCCAAATGCTTTCAGCAATAGATCTCTTTTGCGGTGCTGGTGGTTTGTCTGAAGGGTTTAGACAAGCAGGATTTCATGTTCTCGCAGGCAATGATTCTGATAAATATGCGGGGCATACTTATGAAAATACACACCAAGAGGCTGTTTTCGTTCCCGGACCTATTGAGAAATTAACTGCCAGAGATTTTTTGAATGCAGCAGAAATTAACATTGGTGAACTTGATTGCCTGATAGGTGGCCCACCTTGTCAGGCCTTCAGTGTTTACAACCATCAGCGCGGAATGCACGATAAGCGTAGCGTACTTTTTCGTGAATATCTTAGAATTGTAAAAGGCATACAACCCAAATGGGTTGTGATGGAGAATGTTACCGGAATAATGTCAATTTGTGGCGGTCAGCCAGTTGAATCAATTAAGCAAGGGTTGGCAGAACTTGGCTATCACGTAGAAACCCGCATACTAAAAGCTGAAGAGTACGGGGTACCTCAAGAGCGTCGAAGAATTTTTTTTATTGGTAATCGCATTGGAAAACCAATTTTCTGGCCAAAACCGGATCATGGCATTGGACTAAATTCCTGCGTAACTGTGTGGGATGCCATCAGTGATTTGCCTATATTGAAGAATGGTGCAGATGCTGGCGAAGCTTTCTATCCCGGTCCGCCAAAATCCGGGTATCAAAAAATGCTCAGAAAAGGGTCTAAAAATATCACCAATCATTCGGCTCCTCGCTTATCCTCTATAAATCTAGAAAGAATGAAATACATTCCTCAAGGAGGCAGTTGGCGCGATATACCCATTGCATTGCTCCCTGCTGGAATGAAAAAAGCCAAACGTAGCGATCACACGAAAAGGTACGGTCGCCTGTGTAAAAGAGGTTTATCATCAACCGTGCTGACAAAATGTGATATTCACTGGGGTGCTTATATTCATCCCACTCAGGACAGGGCCCTAACAGTCAGGGAAGCGGCCCGCCTCCAGTCTTTTCCTGACTGGTTCGAATTCCAAGGTCCAAAAACAGAACAGTATGTTCAAGTAGGCAATGCTGTCCCCCCTCTGTTGGGGCGAAGAGTGGCCGAGGCAATTATATCCGCTATAAAATATGGGAAAACCACCTCCGCAATTAAACAAAAACACGATAATGATCTAGGGGAATATTTAATTGCCATATAATCCAGAACACATTATCGGTGAGATCCTTGGCAGAACTGCAGTGCTCGGATATAATCCGGCTTCCGCTGATTTCATCTGCCCTTATATCAACTCAAGATGCATTAAGCGCAGCACAAAACTGGGCAAACACAATCCCTATCCTGTATGCAGCATCTGGAAAAAGTCCGATAATAAGCAAATAGCCTTGGAAGATCTTATTTGTGTATGTCCGAAAAGATTTTATGCGGTCGATTTTCTAAAAGATGTCGTGCACCATTGCTGGCCGGGGAGCCATCCTTCCAATCCACGAATTGCTCCAGAAGTCAAAATGAAAGGTTTTGGCAATGTAGATTTTGTGATAGCTGATGTTCAAAAAGACCAATCTATCGCCCAATTTTTATCTGTCGAACTACAGTCAATTGATATCACTGGCTCTGTGATGGATGCTTATGATGCTCTTCTGGCCAACAGATTTTTGGACAAAAAGCCAACTTCTGGATTAAACTGGAAAAACGTATACAAGCGTTATATAACCCAACTGATTGCCAAAGGATATTTTCATCACCACTGGAAAACGAAAATTGTCGCCGTCATTCAAGAACAGGTTTACAAATACATAAAAAAAGAAGCTGACTTTATGTGCTCGAAAAATGTGAAGGACGCGAACGTCAATATCATTTTCATGACTTATGCATTCGATCGCGACCCTGAAAGGCTAGGACAATACAAGCCTATCCTTCAAACGATTGAGGGCACCAGCCATTCTAGCCTCCAAAATGCTGTCTTATATAAAAATGCACTTAACCGGGAGGAATTTTGTGCACAAATTAGCCGTTCCCTTACGCGCGTCAGATAAATTTTCTGAAGACCTTGCCGACAAGCTGCGCCTGATCAATTAGGGCCTGTTGGCCCCTTGCCGAGCGTTTGAGGCGTTCCTTGTCCGGCTTCGGCGGCGAGAGGCCTGTGCGGAACCTCTTTCAGCTTAAGGAGCATAAGTTCGCCACTTTGCGTTATCGCTTCGTAGCCGATCGACTTGAGATCATTAAGCACCTCGTCAGCAATCCGGCGGCTAACTTCACTCAACTTTCCAATATTCGGAAGTATGGCTTGTTCAACAATCGTGCGTTCGAGAGCGCTCTCAGGCGCATGCGCGGAAACAATCTTTAAGGTCTCAACGGCGCTGCGGATCGAGCCTAAAAAGTAATGTTCGAAGCCTTGGGCATAAACATCGGCCCAGATG
>JAQUPC010000063.1 GCA_028716765.1 Alphaproteobacteria bacterium
TCCCTTGCTGGCAGGCGCCGATTCATTCGGCGGATCGTTGCACAAAAGTTTCCCCGGGCCTCACAAGGCTTTTTTTGCGACAAACGACAAAATAATTTACGAATCTTTCGCCAACAATGCCGCCCATCTCATCAGCCATCATCATGCCGCCGATGTTTTGGCGCTTGCCGTCGCTCTTCTCGAGTTTGAGCGTTGCGACGGCGCCGGATATGCCCGAAGCACCGTCGGCAACGCCCAGGCCTTTGCCGGAGTTTTGTACAAGGAAGGCCTGACCGTCGCGGGCGCCGACAGGGCCTTTACGGCTACGCATCAAGTCTGGGTCGCGAACGCACAGCCGGTAAGCGGTCAACTGACGTCAAATGCCCTTTACGAAGCCGGATTTCTCGTCAACGCGTTCGGGGGTTTGCCCGTTTTTCCGGAAGGCGGCCTCAGGCTCGGCTTTAACGAGATGACGCGGTTCGGCGTTCATGCCGAAGCGGCACGGGAACTGGCCGGGCTTTTTGTCACTGTAGTAAAGCGCGGGAATAGTCCGGAAATCCGGAACAGGCTTGCCGCCCTGCGAAAAGAGTTTTCGGTGCCGCGTTATTGCTTCCCCGGCTATGAAGGAATGGTCAAGGACGCCTTGGCCGCCGCGCTTGCCGCCCTGTGCGGATAAAAATTTTAGCCGCGCGGATTGATTTCCATCAACGCCTCTTCCTTCTCGTCCGCGCCGGACGGCGGCGAAGATTCCGGCGCTTCTTCGAAACGGAAGGTGAGGATGTCGGCGCCGGCGTCAAACCCGATGATCACCGTGCCGCCTTTTTGCAGCTTGCCGAACAGCAGTTCTTCGGCCAGCGGCTTTTTTACGTGCTCCTGCATCATGCGCGCCAGCGGCCGCGCGCCGTTTTGCGGATCGTAGCCCTTCTTGCCGAGCCATGCACGCGCTTCGCTTGAGAGCTCGATGGTCACGTCGCGCTCCGCCAGCTGCGCTTCGAGCTGCATCACGAACTTGTCCACCACGCGGCCGATGACCTCGGGCGACAAGGTGTTGAACGTAATGATCGCGTCGAGCCGGTTGCGGAACTCGGGCGTGAACAGGCGGTTGATGGCCTCCGAATCCTCGCCCGCGCGATTGGCGCGCTCGAAGCCGATGGCGTTTTTGGCGAGCTCCGCCGCGCCCGCGTTCGTCGTCATGATCAAAATCGCGTTACGGAAATCGATGCTCTTGCCGTTGTGGTCGGTCAGTTTGCCGTGATCCATCACCTGCAAAAGGATGTTGGACAGGTCGGGGTGCGCCTTTTCGATTTCGTCGAGCAGAAGCACGCAGTGCGGCGTCTGGTCCACCGCGTCGGTCAGCAAGCCGCCCTGATCGAAGCCGACGTAGCCCGGCGGCGCGCCGATCAGGCGCGCGACGCTGTGTTTTTCCATGTATTCCGACATGTCGAAACGTTTGAGTTCGATGCCCATGCTGGCCGCCAGTTGCCGCGCCGCCTCGGTTTTGCCGACGCCGGTGGGGCCGGAGAACAGGTAGGAGCCGACGGGCTTTTCCGGCTCGCGCAAACCCGCGCGCGCCAGCTTGATGGCGGCCACGAGCGCGCCGATCGCCTGATCCTGTCCGTAAACCATCGCCTTCAAATCGCGCTCGAGGCTGCTCAGCATTGTGCGGTCGTCGTGGCTGACGGAGCGCGCCGGTATGCGGGCTATTTTGGCGACGATGGCTTCGATGTCCTTCACGCCGATGCTGCTTTTGCGCTCTTCCGGCGGCAAAAGCATCTGCGAGGCTCCCACCTCGTCGATCACGTCGATGGCCTTGTCCGGCAGCTTGCGATCGTTGATGTAGCGCGCGGAAAGTTCCACGGCGGCGCGCAGGGCGGCGCTTGTATAAGACACGCGATGATGGTCTTCGTAATACGGCTTGAGACCTTCGAGAATCTTTACGGCCTCGTCCTGCGAAGGCTCGTGAACGTCGATTTTCTGGAACCGGCGCACGAGCGCGCGATCCTTCTCGAAATAATTGCGGTATTCCTTGTAGGTGGTGGAGCCGATGCAGCGCAGCCCGCCGTCGGCCAGCGCGGGCTTCAAAAGATTGGAAGCGTCCATCGAGCCGCCGGACGTCGCGCCCGCGCCGATGACCGTGTGAATCTCGTCGATGAAAAGAACCGCGCCTTGAAGCGCCTTCATCTCGGCCAGAACGTTTTTGAGCCGCTCCTCGAAATCGCCGCGGTAGCGCGTGCCGGCCAAAAGCGCCCCCATATCAAGGGCATAGAGGACGGCTGGCTTCAGCACATCCGGCACTTCGCCCTTGACGATGCGCCGCGCCAGCCCTTCGGCAATCGCCGTTTTGCCGACGCCCGGATCGCCGACGTAAAGAGGGTTGTTTTTCTGGCGGCGGCAGAGAATCTGGATCGTCCGCTCGATCTCGGCCGCACGCCCAATCAGCGGATCGATCTTTCCCGCCAGCGCTTTCTCGTTCAGGTTGACGCAGTAAGCCTCGAGCGCCTCCTTGCCCTTTTTCGCAACGCGCTCGGCGGCCGCGTCTTCGTCCGCGCCGTGCACGGCGGCACCCGCGGGCGAGGAAGTTGTTTTCGTCATGCCGTGCGAAAGATAGCTGACGGCGTCGAAGCGGGTCATGTTCTGGTTTTGCAGGAAATAAACGGCGTGGCTTTCGCGCTCGGCGAACAGCGCCACGAGAACGTTCGCGCCGTCCACTTCCTCGCGCCCCGACGACTGCACATGGACGATCGCACGCTGAAGGACGCGCTGAAAACCGGTCGTGGGCTGGGGATCGGCGCCCGCGGCGGCGCGCAGGCTCGCCATCTCTTCGTCCAGATAACCGCCAAGGTCCGCGCGCAGACGATCGAGGTCGACGCCGCACGCGCGCATGACGGCCACGGCGTCCGGATCCTCGGTCAGCGCCAGCAACAAATGCTCGAGCGTGGCGTATTCGTGCCGCCGCTCGCCCGCCAAAGCCAGCGCCCGGTGCAAACTGCGTTCAAGGTGGCGTGAAAGCATCAACGATCTCCCGGCCAAATCTACCACTAACAGATGGGGACAAACAAATTTTCTTCAAGACCAAGGCATTGAAGGGGCTAGGGGTTAGAAACCGGATTAAAAGGATCGGTTATAATTATAGCTATAACCCTGATCCCTATTCCTTCTCCATCGTGCATTGCAGCGGATGCTCGGCCTGCCGGGACGCGGCCATCACCTGCGCCACTTTGGTTTCCGCGACCTCAAGCGTGTAAACGCCGCACAGGCCCGCGCCGCGTTTATGAACGTGCAGCATGATGCGCGTGGCTTCCCAGTTGCTTTTGTTGAAGATGGTCTCGAGAACCTGCACAACGAACTCCATCGGCGTGTAGTCGTCGTTCAGCAGGTAAACCTTGTAAAGAGACGGCTTTTTCGTCTTCGGTCGGGGCTTGACCGCCAGCGCCGTGCGCGGGCCGATGACGTCGGCGTCGTCGTCCTTGCCGCCGGAAGAGGTGGCGCAAAATGGTCCTTTTGCTATCATGCTGAAAACTATAGCATATAACGCAACATGATCCATCCCACTCCCTTTTCCGGCTCCACCTTCGCCGGAGCGCGCATCGGCCTTCTGGGCGGCTCGTTCAATCCCGCGCACGAGGGGCATGTCGCCATGAGCCTTTACGCCCTGAAACGCCTTCGTCTGGACCGGGTCTGGTGGCTGGTCAGCCCGCAAAACCCCCTGAAGCCCGCCGCGGACATGGCCCCGCTTGCCGAAAGGCTGCGGCAGGCCCGCCTTCTTGCAAAAGCCGCCCCGCGCATTGCCGTCACGGCCATCGAGGAACGGCTGGGCACGCGCTACACCATCGACACCGTCCATAAACTGCAAAGCCGGATGCCGCGCGCCCGTTTTGTCTGGCTTATGGGGGAGGACAATCTGCGGCAATGCCACCTTTGGCAGCGATGGGAGGCGCTTTTTCAAACCGTTCCGATTGCCGTTTTTCGCCGCCCCGGTTATGCTGCGGGGCATCGGGACGGCAGGGCGGCGCAGCGCTTCGCCGCCGCGCGGCAAAAAACGGGCGCGGCCGGGCAACTGGCCGTCATGACGCCGCCCGCCTGGCTGATGCTCGACAACCGGCCTAACCCGCTGTCGGCGACGCAAGTCCGGCGGCAGACAACCTTAAAACGAAAAGGATCGTGACACGTGGCGACAAAAAAGAAACCGGCAGCAAAAACGAAATCCGCAACGCGGAAGCCGCTCAAGAAAAAGAAAGCCTCACCCGCCGTCCCACGAAAAAAACCCGCACTGAAGCGCGCCAAACCTGTTCGCAAGCCCTTGCCCAAAAAACCGGTTGCCAAAAAAACGGCGCGCAAAACGCCGAAGCAAGCGGCCAAAGGCTTGCCCGAAATGCAGAGGGACGCCGCGCTAAAAATTCTCGACGAGCGGCAAGCCAGCGACGTGATGACGGTGGACATGCGCGGCCGCAGCGCCATGGCGGATTACGTCATCGCCGCCACGGGGCGCTCCGGCCGTCAGCTGGCCGCGATGGCCGATTACCTGCGCGAAGCCTTCGTGAAAATGGGCATCCGTAAAATCAGGATCGAGGGCGCGGCGCAAGGCGACTGGGTTCTGATCGACGGCGGCGACGTTCTTGTGCATCTCTTCCGCCCCGAAGTGCGCCGCTACTACAACATCGAAGACATCTGGATCAGGGCCCGAACTCATGAATAGCATGAGGTTCTGTTTGCGCAGGATAAAAAATGGCCAGGAAACAAGCGAAGCTGTAGCACACCTACAGCGAGCGAAGTTGACGCCGTCATTTTTTATCCTGCGCAAACCCGAAGGGCGCGGCGAAAAAGCCGCCCGGCTGCCTCAAAAAGCTCGCTTGTACGTCCAGTACACGCTTTGCTTTTTTCGTAACCGGATCGCCTTTTTCGCTACGCGCAAAACCCATGCTATTCATGAGTTCGGGCCCTCTACCCGCGCAGGGGATAACATGAATCGCCGTATCGAGAGGGTCTTGGGGGCGTTCTTCATAGCGGGCTCGATTCCGTTCGCGATTCGCGCGGCACACGCCGCAACCCCGGCCGCCGCGCAAACCGGCGGCCTTTTGAGCGGCGCGCCCGAAACGGATTGGGCGCTGGATTGGCTGGAAGCCCTCTTCCGCGGCGGCGCCTTTTCGCAAGGCCTGACGGGAAGCGACGCTTCCTTTTCCGCGCTCGCGGCGGCGCTGCGCGAGGCGCTAAGCGTTTACAGCCTCGGCATGCTCGTTCTCGCCGGATTTCTTGTAGCCTATCACGTCATCGCCATGGTGACGGAAACGGCGCAGCACGGCACCGCGTTCGGGCGCCGGACGAACATGTTTTGGGCGCCGCTTCGTTTCGTTCTGGCGATCGGCTTGCTCGTGCCCATCGGCGGAGGGCTGAACACGGGCCAGTTTCTCGTCGTCAAACTGGCCGGAGCGGGGTCTTCTCTCGCCAGCAACGCCTGGCGCGGCGCCGTCGACACCATGAAGGGAAGCCTGGACCGCTTTGTGCCGCCGTACGGCCCGGACGTTGTCCGCCTGACCGCCGTGGCCGCCGAAATGGAAATGTGCCGTATACTTTACAGGCAGTTCTACGCCGCGCTTCTGCCCGACGCCGCCCTGAACCGGACCGGGGATATCGGCGACATTCAAAAACTTCCTATGGACCGGCTTGCACCCGAAACATGGCGTTACACCAACAATCTTAACGCGCCGGTTCCTCTGTGCGGCGAGTATCGCTTTTTGTCGCGCAGCACCGCCGCCGCCGGGGCAGGCACCGATGAAACGGGGCAATTGCCCGCCGAACTGGCCGCGTTCGCCCGCGCCGACGCCGAGCGCCTGATCATGCAAACCCGGCCGCTGGCCGAAAAAGCGGCGACGGCCTTTTTGAACGGCGCGTCCGGCGCGGCGCCGTTCGCAAACGACATAAGCTCCGGATTGACGGCGATGATGCAGGAGCAACAAAAGGCGATTGACGGCAAAACAAAAGCGATGACCGCGGGCAACGCGCCGGTTGTCGGACAGGCGATGGACGATTCCGCTTCGGCCGGGTGGATCGCCGCCGGGTTTTTCATCGGCAGCCTTGTCCGCCGTCAAGCGGTTTTCGGCGAGCTGACGGCCTACGCCGTCCCTTCAGCGCAAGCGCCGGTGTTCGGCCACAAGGCTTTGACGGCCTCCATGATCTCGGACGCCGCGGCGTCCGATCCCGTCTTGCGCAACGCGCCGGCGGCGCAACTCGACAAGCTCTATCTGCTTTACAGTCAGATGGCGGGGGCGATGAAACAGGTGCGCGCGTGGCTTTACGGCCGGCAGGTGAAAAACGCCGATCTGATTCTTGCGGATTCGCTGGACGTCGGCGACAGGCTTACCCCCGTGAGCGATTCCGCCGCAGGCGCCTTTCTCTTCGCCCGCGTCTTAAACGGCGCGATGGCCGCGCACGGCGTTTGGGCGGACCCTTCCCGGAGCGCCGGGGCCAACGGCTCGGCTTCCGCCTTTGCGCGCGCGATGGCCGCGAACCCCGTCGCGGGTCTGGCGGAGTTGGGGCGGCGGTACGGGGGTCTCGGGAATTATTTGCTTGGCATGGCCGGGCCTGGCCTGGCCGAGCCCGGCGTCATGGGCAGCGCCTTGTTGTTCGCGATCACGGGTTTCATGTTCGGCGCCGCCGGTTTTCTTCTTCTTTTCATCGTGCCGCTCCTGCCTTTGTTCCGCTTCTTTCTGGGCGTTATGGTTTGGCTTCTGACCGTGCTCGAGGCCGTGGCCGCCTTGCCTCTCGTGGCGCTGGCGCATTTGACGCCTTCGGGCGAAGGTCTGAGCGGGCCTTTGGCGCGGCGCGCCTACTGGTTGTGGCTCGGCGTTTTTATGCGCCCCCTTCTGACTCTTTTCGGCTTCGTGGCGGGACTTGCCGTTCTTGTGTTCGCCCTTGCCCTCCTCAACAATCTTTTCGTGCCGATGACGCATGCCCTGACCGTCGCGCCGGATGATGTGTTTTTGCCCGTCCGCGTCGGATTGGCGCTGGCGTACGCCGTTATGGCTCTGGCGATCACGAATCTGGCGTTCAAGGGCGTTTCGTGGTTTCCCGATCGAATCTTACGATGGCTGTCTCCGGCTGAATTCCCTTCGGCGGCAGCGGCGGCGCCCGGCGCATCCGCGGCGGGAGCGCCGTCTATGTCTTTGCGCGGCCCGGCGGGCGCGGCTTTCCTTGCGGGAGCACAGGCCGTTTCAGTCTCCGGCGCGACGCCCGGATCGCGCGCGGCGGACAGGCCGCCAACGGCTGAGGAAGCCGCCGCCAGAGCGCATGGCCTGAAAGCCGCCTTGTTGCCCGCCATCCATGAACGGCCCGAAGAGCCCGTCGTCATCGGCGGCAAGGAAGAATCAACCGCCAGCGAACAAAGCGGCAGCGCCGCCGGCAGCCGTAGCGGCGCCGCAGCCGCAGCAGCCGGAAGTTCCGCCACGGCTTCGGCAACCGCCTCGGCGCAGGCCATCGCCATGTCCCGCCAGATGCCCGCAACGGACAAAGCGGGCGCGGCGGCCATCGAAAAAGCGCTTGAGAAACTGGCGTCGCAAAAAGACAAACGCGCCCTTCCGCCAAAGGAGGAAAAGGATTTGGACGGCAAGGAATCCGCGAAAAAAGAAGAATCGCGCGAGCAGTCCTCCGCGCCGCCGGAGGAGGACAAGCCGGAATGAAAATTCACATCCTTGCCATCGGGCGGTTGCGCGGCGCGCACGCCGACCTTTGCGCGGAATACGCCAAACGGATAACGCCGCGCGTCATTATCAAGGAACTGACGGCGCCAACGCCGGAAGCCGAGGGCAGGGCGCTTTTCGCCGCCGTGCCGCCCAAAGCCTTTGTTGCCGTTCTGGACGAACATGGCAAGGATCTGTCGAGCCGCGAGCTGGCCGTTAAGCTGGCGGCATGGCAGGATCAGGGCGTCGGCGATCTTGCTTTCGTCATCGGCGGCGCGGACGGAGTATCCGAAGCCGTTAAAAACGGAGCCGGGGTTACGCTCGGCCTTGGCCGCAAAACATGGCCGCACAAGCTCGTTCGCGTTATGCTGCTCGAGCAGCTTTACCGCGCGCAGCAAATCAACAGCGGCCATCCGTATCACAGAGATTGATGGGCCGCCGTACGGGCAAGAATCGGAACGAAAGTTTAAGGCGATACCGGCACACAGCTAGGAACGAACGGGTTGTTCCACATTGCAACAATGCTCGATATAGTCGTGCCCGAAGGGCAAACGGAATATGGATTTGAAGTTCCCGTTGCTATCGGACCGCCGGTACAAACATAGGCCTCCCCGATGTCCCACCCCCCTCGGTCAAAGGATGGTCCGCTCAATCCTCCCCCATAGGGAATGAGGGCGCTTACCAAATTGCCGTCTGTGTATCCGGCAGCATATCCCCACGACCCCAAATCCTTGCTGGCCACGAAGCCTGCGTCGCACGGCCCTTGCGTTCCCATCGTGACAGACGGCGGACAGACCGGGGTGCCCGCATATGAGTTAAAATAGCAGTAATATGTGTAAGATACGCCGCCCCCGCTTGTCATCGACTTCCATGTGCAGCCGCCGCCTTCCGGAGTTTCACAGGTGGCGGCGCTTGATTCCACGCCAGAATTAAGAGCGCAGATGACGAGGCCGGTATTGTCCGCCGACATATGCGTTGCGCCGAGCGTGTGACACTCCTCAGTGGGGCGAAAGGTGTCGGCTGGTGCTGGCGTGGCCAAGGCCGGAAAGGAAACACCCATAAAGACAAGAGCGGCAAGGACGAGATGAAGGCGCATGGAAATCCCTCCATTAAAGGCGAGAACGCCCGCTCATGGTGCCCATCAAAGGTTATGAAAAGTTTAATACACCTGATTAACCGTCCTACCGCCGAAATGGGGCGGAGTGCGGGGCTGATAAGGCCGCGGGTCTGCTTAAAGAGCGGCGCAGGAGGCGGGTAGTGTACTTGCCGAGCTAAGTTAACGAACGGGTATTACCTTGAGCAAATATATGCGTTGCCAATCTCAAATCTTCCGCCTGACCCGTAGTAACCGGGGCCACAATCTGCGCCGGGAGGGCGAAAATAGTTGGCAAGAACCCATCCCATTGGAACACTATAGCTTTCGCAAGCGCCCCAAGAGCCAAGGGCGACTTGTTGTTTGTATCCCGTTGGGCAAAATTTCTGATCTCCACCAGCATCAGCGCATAGAACCCCGCCATAGTTTGCATTCGTGTTAGTATAACAATAATATGTAAAGCTATATCCTGCTCCCCCAGATGATGACATCGGCTTCCATGTGCACCCGCCGCCTTCCGGAGTTTCACAGGTAGCGGCGCTTGATTCCACGCCAAAATTAAGGGCGCAGATGACGAGGCCGGTATTGTCCGCCGACATATGCGTCGCGCCGAGCGTGCGGCACTCCTCAGTGGGGCGAAAGGTGTCGGCTGGTGCTGGTGGTGTGGCCAAGGCCGGAAAGGAAACGCCCATAAAGACAAGAGCGGCAAGGACGAGATGAAGGCGCATGGAAATCCCTCCATTAAAGGCAAAATCGCTCAATTATCATGGCCACCAAGTATTACGAAAAACTTAACGCTTCCTTTCAACGATTATGGGCAGATCAAGGGGCAGACACATGGCCCATTCAAGACTATCCTGGCACCAGAACATTCCGCACACCGCCATTGCTAAACATTGAGTATGTCCTTCATGACGCTCTCTCATAACCGCCCCCGTCCCGCCGTTCTTTGTATCCTCGACGGCTGGGGTTTTCGCGAAGATGCCGACGACAACGCCACGATGCGCGCCAACGCCCCTGTGTTTCGCGAGCATTGGGCCAAATGCCCGCATGCCCTGCTCGACGCCTCGGGCGAAGCCGTAGGCTTGCCCAAAGGCCAGATGGGCAATTCGGAAGTCGGGCACATGAATCTCGGCGCGGGGCGTGTCGTGTTTCAGGATTTGCCGATGATCGACCGCGCTATCGCCACAGGCGGGATAGATCACAACCCGGCGCTGCTGGATTTCATCGCCAAACTCAAGCAAAGCGGCGGGACATGCCATCTTATGGGACTGGCCTCGCCCGGCGGCGTGCACGCGCATCAGGGTCATATGGTGGCGCTGGCCCGGCGTGTGGCGGCGGAGGGAGTGCCGGTCGCCGTCCATGCCTTTCTGGATGGCCGCGACGTCCCGCCGCAAAGCGCGGCGGAACAGATTTTAAAACTGCAAAACGATTGTGCGCTTATAAAGGGCGTCAGGCTATCAAGTTTGTGCGGGCGGTATTACGCGATGGACCGCGACAAGCGCTGGGAGCGCGTCGAGAAAGCTTACGATCTTTTGACGCAAGGCGCAGGCAAGTCGGCAAACGATCCCGTCGCCGCCATCAAGGCAAGTTACGCGGACGGAATCACCGACGAGTTCGTGTTGCCCGTCGCGCTTGGCGGTTACGGCGGCATGAAAGACGGCGACGGTATTTTGTTCGCCAATTTCCGCGCCGACCGCGCACGGGAGATTCTTCTGGCATTACTTGATCCCGGATTCTCCGGCTTTCCCCGCAAGAAAACGGTGCGTTTCGCGGCGGCGGCCGGCATGGTCGAATATTCGGAGCGGCTTAACGCGTTCATGGCCGCGCTGTATCCGCCGAAGCCGCTTGCAAACGGCATGGGGGAAATCGCGGCCCGCGCCGGGCTCAGGCAGCTTCGCATCGCCGAAACGGAAAAATACCCTCACGTCACCTTTTTCTTCAACGGCGGGCGCGAAGAACCTTACGAAAACGAAGAGCGCATCATGGTGCCTTCGCCCAAGGTGGCAACGTACGACCTTCAGCCGGAAATGTCGGCGCGCGAAGTGACGGATAAAGTCGTGGCGGCCGTCGAAAGCTGCGCGTTCGACTTCATCGTCCTGAACTACGCCAATCCTGACATGGTCGGCCATACGGGATCGCTGCCCGCCGCCATCAAGGCGGTGGAAACCGTCGACGCCTGCCTCGGCCGTTTGTTCGAAGCCGTTGAACGGGCGGGAGGATTCGTTCTTCTCACCGCCGATCACGGCAACTGCGAGACGATGGACGACCATGCCACGCACGGCCCTCACACGGCCCATACGCTGGCGCCCGTTCCCGTCATACTGATAAACGGGCCCGATTCGGCCCCGGCTCTGCGGAACGGCAAACTGGCGGACGTGGCGCCGACGCTTCTGGCGCTCATGGGCCTGCCGCAACCGGCCGAAATGGACGGCGAGAGCCTTCTTTCCGGCTAATTTCCTGTCTATAAATAGAGAGGTCCCTCTCTTTACTTCCGGCGCAGGGTCGCACTAAACTGTCCCTCTCGTTTCTCTCTTCCTGCGTTGTTTCCTGCCGGGGTTTTTTCATGTCGCGTTTGTCTGCACGTTTGTTGTTGGTTCTCCTTCTTGCGCTGGCGTTTACGAACGCCGCGCCGTCCGCTCTGGCGCGCACGGCGAAAACCGCCGAACCCGCGGCGGAAAGCGAAAATCCCGGCGCCAACGACACCTTTAAGCAGCTGACGTTGTTCTCCGACGTTCTGGAGCGCACGCGCGCGGACTACGTCGACCCCGTCACGGACGAGAAGCTGGTCGAGTACGCCATCAACGGCATGCTGAGTTCGCTCGATCCGCATTCGGGCTACCTCAACAAAAAAAGCTTCGAGGACATGCAGACCCAGACGCGCGGCGAGTTCGGCGGCCTTGGCATCGAAGTGACGATGGAGGACAATCTCGTCAAGGTCATCTCGCCGATCGACGGCACACCCGCCGCCAAAGCCGGCCTGCAGCCGGGCGACCTCGTCACCCATCTCGACAGCAAGCCGGTGACCGAATTGACGCTGAACGAAGCCGTGGACAGAATGCGCGGCACGCCGGGCACGAAAATCACATTGACCGTGAGACGCGGCGGCATCAGCGGCCAGCCGTTCGACGTCACGATTACGCGCGCCGTCATTCATATTCAGTCCGTCCGCTGGGAGGCGAAAAAGGACATAGCCTATATCCGCATTACCACGTTCAATGAGCAAACTCAGCCGGGGCTCGACAAGGCGTTCGGTGAAATCGAAAAGCAGATGGGAAACAAGATCGTGGGCTACGTGCTGGATTTGCGCAACGATCCGGGCGGCCTTCTGGATCAGGCCATTTCCGTCGCCGGCTCGTTCCTTGAGTCGGGCAAGGAAATCGTGTCGACGCGCGGACGGCACAAGGAAGACAACCAGTCCTATGTTGCCAAAAGCAGCGACAAGACGGGCGGCAAGCCGATCGCGGTATTGATCAACGGCGGATCGGCCTCGGCGTCGGAAATCGTCGCGGGCGCGCTGCAGGATCATCACCGCGCCATCCTGATCGGCACCAAGAGCTTCGGCAAAGGCTCCGTGCAAACGATCATACCGATCGCGGGCGGCGGCGCCATGCGGTTGACCACCGCGCGGTACTACACGCCGTCCGGCCGCTCCATCCAGCAACTCGGGATCGAACCCGACATCGCCGTGGAGCCCGCCAAGCTCGAGGAAATGGAACATGGGAAGGGCTTGCGCGAAGCCGATTTGCGCGGCGCCCTGACGAACGACACCGTCAAGCCGGGTGGGGAATCGAAAGACAACAAGGATTCCGGGGACAAGCCGGAAAAAACGAAACAGGACGGCGACAACGGGGACGCGCAACCGGCCAAGGACAAGCCGGACGACAAATCGGGCAAAAAGAAAGAGCCGTTCGACTATCAGCTGGCGCGCGCCTTGGACCTGATCCGCGGCGTTCACCTGT
>JAQUPC010000064.1 GCA_028716765.1 Alphaproteobacteria bacterium
CAATGAAATCATGGCGTCTTACGGCTGGATCGTCGCGGCCCCCGACCATCACGACAAATATTCTTTTTCCCGCATCCGGCCGGATCCTTCCATTAAATTGGACAAGAGGGACGCGTGGCGCGAAATCGAGAAAATTACCCGCTCCAGCCCCAAGGATCGTCCGCAATACCTTTATCGTCTGGACGAAATGCAGTTTGCCTTGAACAGTATGCTGGCTGTGGAGCCTTTCCGCGCGATGATCGACAACAACCGGATCGCCGTGGGCGGGCATTCCTTCGGCGGCTTCACGGCTCTTGGGCTTTGCGGCACGATTCCGGATCGCCACGATCCGCGCATCAGGGCCGTTCTTGTGTTTTCATCCGGCGCCTCGGGTTATTTGTACAGGCCCGAAGAGATCGCAAACGTGCGCATCCCTTCCATGATGTTTATCGGCGAAAAAGAGGAGGAAGACAAAAGGGGCGAGCAAACGATGGGCGCGCTGACCGGTTCACTTTTTCAGCACCTGCCTTCGCCGAAATATTTTCTCGAAGTTAAGGGCGCCGGCCACTTTTCCTTCAATAACCAATTGACCAATACTTTTGCGTCCCGGTTCTTCAGCGGAACCCGGGAACAGTTCGACGTCATCAACCGTTATTCCGTTGCCTTTCTGGAGAAATACGTCGCGGGCCATGACGCCGCCGCGAATGCCGTTTTGGAGAGCAAAGATCCGCTTCTGACCCGTTTTCTTCAGCAATGATATAATGGGCAAAGACCGGTTCGCGTTAGCGCCCCGCCTTCGCCGCTGCCGCGGCGCGGCGGGCTTCCTGCTGATCGACGAAGGTGGTGATCTGGCCGACCTGACGCTCGCGGATAAGCGCGCGCGCCGGATCGCCGAGGTTGCCGCTTTCCGTCACATAGAGCCGCTGCGCGATGGAATGGAGCATGAAGCTCTGGTGCATGACGGCGGTGAGCCCCGAAGCCAGAAGCGTCGATCCCATGTCGCCGACCGATTGCCGGGAAAGCTGCAGCAGCCCGTCAAGTCCTTCCTCGATCGATCCGGCGTGCATCGTGGTGATGACCAGATGGCCCGAGTTTGCGGCGCGTAACAGCTGGTTGACGGCTTCGGGCGTGCGCAGTTCGCCGACCATGATATAGCGCGGGTGCCAGCGGAGAGCGCGTTTCAGGTACTTCCCCCAGTCGTCCTCTTCCTTGACTTCAACCTGATAGCAAAGGCCCGAGGCGCCGTGGCATCCGTCCAAAAGATATTCGACGGGATCTTCGATCGTGAAGGCCACGCCGCCGTAACGGTTAAGGTAGTCGTAAAGCAACGCGTTGGCCGTGGTCGTCTTGCCCTGCCCCGTGCCGCCGCAAATCAGGATAAGGCCGTCGCGTTTTCCGATATCGCGCAGGGCCTGAACGGTGGGCGTTGTAAAGCCGAGCTTGTCGAGAACGGGGGGCTTGTCGCCTACGCGCCGCAACGCGACCCACGTTTCGCCGCGCGTCGTTAACGCCTTGCTGGCCCGCAACCGCATGCCGTCAAACGTGATGCTGGCCTCATCCGCATTCTGCATGGCCGTTTCAAGTTCGCGGCGCAATTCCGCGACGTCGGCACGGTATTCCGCCGGAAGATTTCTCGGCATCACGTTAAAATTGCCGGGCTCGGCGATTTGATAGTAGCCGGGAAGGTCGGCATAGAGAGACACATAAAGGTCAACGAAATCAAGATCGTGCAGCCATGCCGATTCCAGTTTTGTAAGAAATTTTTCTTCCGGCTGCGCCATGCGATTCCCTTCAATCATAAGAGAATCGAGTATTATCGTGTTTCCCTTGCCGGACAAGATTTTATGGCCATGCCGCGAATCGCTCTCGCAACACTTCTAGGCTTATCTATTAACTATCAAAGAAGAACGGAACCGCCATTTTTCATGTGAGGCCATTTCTAAAAATTGAAGTTTGGTTAAAATGAGCTTATAAAAAAGGAGTGCTTATTCATCCCACCTATAATGAAGGAGAGCCATCATGAAAATTATAAGGACTCTTCCCGTCATTGCCTTCGTCGCCTTGACCGGTTGCGCGCAGTTGAGCGCGGAAGACAAAGCGCTTCTTAACGATACGAGAAACATGGCGATGGAGGCCAAGAACCAGTCGGCTATGGCCGCGCAGGCCGCGCAACAGGCGCAACAAAGCGCCGCGCAGTCGGCCGCCGCGGCCCAGGCCTCTGCCGAAAAGGCGGATCGTATTTTCCGGCAATCGCAGAAGAAATAAATTACGGACGCTCCCGCCCGGCAACGGCAACAGGTATGCCGCCGGGATGGTTAATGGCTTCGTCTACGACGTACCAGTTGACCGATTCCGTTTCGGCGCCCATGTCCTCGATGGCCGAATAAATTCCCGGGATATCGATGGCTTCCGGCTCCTTGTAGTCGGCCACGACGTCCGCCTGTTGCTGCGTCGGCGTCACCTCAAGCCAAAGTTCGCCTTTGCTCCAGCCCAGCTTATACCGCGCATCGATGACGGTAACGGGCTCGCCCGTTCGGACCTGCGCGAACAAAGGCTCGATGTCTTCCGGGTAAAGCCGGATGCATCCGTGACTTGACCGGCTGCCGATCCCGTACGGCTTGTTGGTTCCGTGTATCCTGTACCCTTCCCAGCCGAGATCGAGCGCGTAGGAGCCCATCGGGTTGTCCGGCCCGGGCGGGAAAAAAGCGGGCAGTCCCGGCTCTTCGCGCCGGATGGACGGCGGCGGAATCCACGCCGGGTCTTTGCGTTTACGAACAACGGACGTTTGTCCTTCCGGCGTTTGCCATCCCTCGCTGCCGATCCCTATGGGAAACGTCATAACGGCGTCCGGATCGGGAAAATAATACAGCCGCAGCTCGGCAAGATTGATGACGATCCCCTCGCGCGCCGCCGGAGGAAGAACGTGCCGCGTCGGCAAGACGAGTTCCGCGCCTTCGCCGGGAATCCACGGATCGACGTCCGGATTTGCCGCGAGAAGTTCGACGATCCCCAGATCGAACCGGCGCGCCACGTCGTAGAGCGTATCGTTTGCCTCGACGGCATAATGCATTTGTTCGCCAACGACGTCCTCGCCTTCTTCAATCGCGTACGTCGCGGCCAATAAGGCACGAGGAGCCCCGCAAAGCAAAACGAGGGCAAGGCAAAACGCGCCAAAACGGGTTCTAAAGGCTTGGCGGCTTGCTGGCATTTTCCGGTCCGTCTTCGATTGAAAGAGTGCCAATTTATTCAGCACTTCGGGCGGGTTCGTCCTGATCCCCGATTATAACGGTTTTTGGGGCCCATTGATACTCCCGGGCCTGAATCAGGGCTTTTATTTCACGGTCTGCGGAGGATAAGATAGCCATATAATGTTTTGATTCTCTCTCTTTGCAAGGATGCGCGTCATGTGGATTTACCTCCGTTCGCTCATATTGGGCGTTTCTCTCGTGACAGGCCTGCCGTTCGCCGCGCTTCAGCATGCCTCTGCGAACGAAGCCGCCGCGCAGGTAGGCGCCCCTTCGATCTCTCCCCGGGATTTGCAGTCGCTCGTCACGAAAAAGGATTCCTTCCTTCTTTACGACGTCCGGCAGCCGGAAGAGTATAACGAAGGCCATATCAAAAACGCCGTCCTGATGCCGCTGAGCGACGTTCCAAACCGCTACAAGGAATTGCCGAAGGACAAAAAGATCGTCGTTTATTGCCGGTCGGGACGAAGGAGCGCCGAGGCCGTGTCCTTTTTGCGCGAAAAAGGTTACACAAACGTCATCAATCTTTCCGGCGGCTATCAGGAATGGGCGGAAATTCAAAAAGCCGAAGCCAAGAAGCCGAATAGTTGTTCGGGAACTTCGGGATGCTAAGGCGCGCGGGACAACGCCGCCTGCGATCTTCGCAAACGCAATAAGGACATGCGCCTCAAGCTTTCTTCGCCGGCGGCCATTGCCGTTATTATATTCCTGCTGGCGTTCGGCGTGCGTCTGGTCTTTGCCTTGCAATGGCACGGCACGCCCTATGGCGGCGCGCCCCTTCTTGACGCGGCAAGTTATCATCAATGGGCGCAGGACATCGCCAAAGGCCACCTTTTCCGGGCGCGGGCTTTTTACCAGTCTCCGCTTTACCCTTACGTTCTTGGGGGGCTGTACGCGCTTTTCGGCCCAAGCCCGCTGTTGGCGTCGCTCTTCAACGCGGTTCTGGGCGCCGCGGCATGCTCGCTTTTGGGTTTGATTGCCTTCGGCGCGTTCGGCCCTCTCGCGGCTCTGGCAACGGGGCTTCTTGCGGCCTTCAACAAACAAATGATTTTTTACACAGCGCCGGTGATGAAAGAGCCGCTGGGATTGTTCCTGCTTGCGGTTTTTCTTTTGTTAGCTCTGAGGGCCTTGCGCAAGAAAGAGCCGTTCTCTTTTTTCGGCAGCGGCTTTCTGCTCGGTCTTTCGGCGCTGGTGCGCGGCAATGCTGTGTTCCTGTTCCCCGCCTTTCTCGGCCTGGTTTTTTGGGAAGCTTTCCGTCATCGCCCTTTTCGCAAGACGGCCGTAAAGAACGGCGCGCTTTTTGTTTTGGCCTTCTTGCTGCCCGTTCTTCCCGTCACGCTTCACAACGCCGTGGCGAGCCGCGATTTCGTGCCGGTAAACTACGCGGATGGATTTAACCTGTACATCGGGCATTTCGCCGGAGCCGACGGCGTTTCCTACGCCTTTCCGGAAAAGGCGGATTCCGATCCGGCGCTCGAAGAACTCAACACAACGTGGCTGGCCTCCCGCGAGGCGGGCCGCAACTTGTCGCCGTCCGAAGTCTCCGGCTATTGGCGCACGAAAGCCCTTGAGGCCATAGCGAACGACCCGGCCCGCGAATTCAGGCTTATGGGCAACAAACTGGCGGGGCTTTGGAACAACGCCGAGGCGTTCGACAATTACGACGTTCCCTTTATCGAAAAGAATTTCACGACAATTTTGAATGCGCCTTTGCCCGGTTTTTGGAGCCTGGCCCTTCTTGCTCCTCTTGGCGCCGTCGCTTTCGCTGCGGCGCGGCGCCGGACCGTAACCGCGCTTCTTTTCCTGGCCGCCGCCTATGCGGCCTCCTTGCTCGTTTTTTATGTCACCGACCGTTACCGCCTGCCCCTGCTGGTTTTTCTTCTGCCGCTTGCGGGAGCCGCGCCCGTGGGCATGTGGCGCCTGATGCGCGCGAACAAGGACGCGCGGCTCGCTCTTGCCGTCATCGTTGCCGTTCTTTCGTTCGGCGCGAGCATCTGGCCGCGCGCGCACGGGCCAAATCTGGAGGCCTATGACTGGGCCATGCTGGGAAAAATCGAGACGGAGCGCGGGCGTTACGCGGAAGCCCTAACGGCCGTCAACAAGGCGCTTTCCATCAATCCGAGAACCGCCGGAAGCACGGCCTACGCGAAAGGCGCTTATGCCAAAGAGCAACTCGGCCGCAGGACTGAAGCGGAGAATTTGCTGAAAAGAGGCCTTTCCCTGTTTCCGGAAGACGCGACGCTCGTGTACGAGTACGGCCGGTTCAAAGCGGCGGGGGGCGATCTCGCGGCGGCCGAAGCTCTGCTTAAGAAAGCGGCGGAGATGAGTCCCTACTACCTGCTCGCTTATTACGGACGCGCGATGGTTCTGATAAAGCTTGGCAAGCATGCCGAGGCGCGAAAAACCGTCGCGCAAGGCCTTGCCGTCGATCCGGCCGATCCTCTTCTTTTAAGCGCCCGGAAAATTTTGCAGGAGTGAAGCGGGCGTAAGGATACTCCGGCGGCTGAGCCTGACGGACCCTAAGTCATTCCAAATTCAGGGTCAGGCTTTTGCGAAAAGAAACAAGGGACAACACATGCTCCCGTTGCGGGGCGGAATTGGTGTTGACGAACGTTCCCGCCAAAAATGCCTTTCCGTCGGATGCTCTTTCCATCAGCCGGAATTCGCCCATAGGCCGATGCACGCCCCGCAGGGCATCGGCGGCGCCGTTGACCGGCACGCGCAAAACCATCTGCGTCGTCAGGGTCGCTATGTTGCTGCCATTAACGGTATACAGGCCGGCAAAGTCCGCCGGATTTCCGGGAGTAATTTCGTATCCCTTAATCGATTCCCCTTTTCGGTAATCGGCGGCAAGGACGCCCCCTGCGATGCCGGTTCCGGACTTTATCAACGCCAGCGTACCTCCCCGGACCCGCAATGGCTGCGGGACGAAACTTTTCAGCTCGCCCTTCGGCATGCACTCGAAAATTTCCCAGTGCGTTATATCCCATACCTCCATAATCAAGCCTCTGCCCCGGACTTCGCCGCCGGTAACAGGCCGCAAAAAATGTTCATCGAAATAGTTCAGGGGGATGCCGTGCACAATGCCGGAGTCGGTCTGTAGTTTTTCAAGGAGCTCGGACATCGTTTGTTCTCCTGAATAGATGTGGGCCGATATGTTTCGCCGCCGATTTTATACCAATCACCGCGCCTTAACTACTTAAAAGAATAATGCAGCTTAAGCCCTCATGTGAAACGCGGCATAAAACGCTCTTTTTATCTTTTGAAGCGTTTTCTTGTTTTTCGTGACGAAAGAATAATTCCTCTTCATCCAGTCTTCGGCATCGCTCAGGATCCAGAAGGGCCGCGATTTGCGGATTGCTTTTGCAATGGCGGCGGCTATATCCGGGCGATTTTGCGCTTTTGCCGCCTCGTGAAGTTCATGCCACAAATGATAAAGAGGGCCGCGCCGTATAAGTTGCTCCCCCAGGGCGGCGGCGGAATAGTTCGACCAATCGAAACTGGCTGCTTTGCCTTTTTTGCCCGATAAATCCAACGCCGCCATCGTTAGCACGCACTTCTCGCAAGCCGAACAATTTAAATATGAGGACGTTCCGTCTTTACCTTCGTCTTTTCTAAGGCACACATGAATGATTTTGAGCGCTTCGCCGGAAAAGGCGACGCGCTCCGTTTTCTGGGTGCGTTTTGCGATGGCCCCGTCATGAAAAACCCGAAGCGCTTTTGAACTCATAAGCGTATCCGTCAGCGCATGCGAGCCATAAGGTTTCAGCATGCCGTACGGCATAGTGGAACCGATCACGATTTCCCTGAACCTTCCCTGCAAGGCATAGCCGACGAAGCCCAGGGTTCCGGAATGGCCGACGGGTATCCAGAGTTTGGCAAAATCGTCGTCGAACGACCTGATGTTGGTAATCGCGACGATATGGTTTTTCTGAAACACTTCAGCCACATTCTCGATGTGTCTTTTCAGGCGCGCAAACTCGCCGGCCATCGTCAGATTAATTTCGAACCCCCAGACCGTGATGAGGTCCGTGACGCACCCTGTCGCGTCGCCTTCATCATTCGGCTCCTTGTTGTTGCGAAGCAGCGAATAAAAGGAGTCGATTCCGCCGGAAAAAAACATACCGGTATTTCGTCCGGTGCGTTCAAGGGATACGAGATTGGGGCAATTGAAATTCGTAATCTTCCAGGATTTATTCCACGCATGCCATTCGCGGCGCAAAGACTTTATGTTTTCCAGAAGATAGGGATCGACGGGTTGCCTGATTGTGATGTCTTCGCCATTGATGGCCGCCAGGGCGTTGAGCAGAATCAGCCAGCAATTACCGTCCGTCGAAATCTCGTCATGATATTCTGACGGGAACTCGATCCAGTAAGTCCGTGTCTCTTTGCTTCTTTCGAAAACAACATCCGCCGACAGCCTTGTAAAATCGGCTCGTTCGAAAGACCGGCTTTTATTAATATTAATTAAGTCCATAATTGAACCTCTGAATATCTTGTAACTATCCCTCCCTGCGTAAAATAGAGTCAAGCAGACTCTTAATCTCCCGCCAATTTTTTGACGGGCAGGAATTATGTGGGACAGTTCAATAAGTAACGCGATTTTCCCGTTGCTTATCTCAAAAAATTCTACCCTCAAATTGCAGGAAAGCGCGTGTTTTAAGGCAAAGCGATATAGTTTCGCCCGTAATCACGCCCCTGTTTACGGCGTGCTTGCAAAATTCGCCGCTAACCCTTTGAAAAAAGTGGTGGGTGCGACAGGGATTGAACCTGTGACCCCTACCATGTCAAGGTAGTGCTCTCCCGCTGAGCTACGCACCCAAATCTTCCGCCCTTTACGCGGCGCTTTTATTCCGCGCCCGGCGCCGAAAATCCGGAAAGGGCGGTATAGCAATCCGGACGCCGGGGCGCAATGTCCGTTGTCGAAAAGGGCGCCAAAAGAACCCCGGACAACCCCCGAAAGGCAAAAAAAGGCCGCGGGGACACCGCGGCCGAAGTTCAGGGAGGAAACGCCATAAAAAGCGTTGCGGTCCAGCATCACATATGACCCTATCCCGCAGTGCAAAAACTACACTTCCCGGCCTGATTCTGGCAAGCACAAAATATTTATCTTTTATTGTCAATGAGATAGCGGTCTTGCCCTTAACGCCGCCCTGCGCCGGATCAGGTGCTTTTTTGCACTGCACTATCGTCATAACACGCCCCGGCAGGGGCCGGGATTAGTTCGTCGAGGGGGCTTTGTCTTCCGCTTTAAAGGCCGAAATCTTCCCGCGGAAATCTTCCAGATATTCCGGGTTGTCCGCCAGAGCCTGTTCGACAAGGCTGATGAAATGGTTTTCGTACGCGGCCTTGGCGAGGCTGGATGAATCGTATTCCCACGCCGCCCGGATCATGAACGGCATGGAGTCCTTCATATCGGGGGCAAGCTTGTCGAGCATCGATACGGCCATGACGAGTCTGAACGTCTGCAACGACGGTTCATAAGGTCCGGTCTCGAACGAATGGGTCAGCGCCGAAGCCGTGGCGTCCGTCAAGCCTTCCGTTTGCATCATCATGTAGGCCAGGCGCGTCCACCCGAAGGTATCGACCGGCGACCGGCCCAGCGCAAGGCCTTGCCACCGGAGCGCTTCGCGCCACGCCTTTTGCGGCGACGCGCCGTCTTCGACGCCCGCACGCCGTGCTTGCGCAAGGGCATACAAGGCAAGATCGTTATAAACATCGGCCATAGCCCGCCAGGACAGCGCGCGCATGCGCGTCGCGGCCCAGGACTTAAGGGAGTCGTCAGGTGCCGTCCCGCGCGTAAGCAGGGCGTCGCGCACCGCATTGCCCGGCAACATCGCCACGCGCGCCGCCAGCGAAGGCACCGCACTTGCGAGAACAATGCAGGCGAGGACGATCAAAAGCGCCGGAACCCGCATCGACGGGGCAGGCTCTTTTTTGGCGGCAGCTTTAGTTTGCGTAATAGTCTTCATAGTTGTGGTGATAATAGCCTTCGCCGTATTTGGCGTGTTCGGCGACATTCACCTGCGTCATCACGACGCCGGCGATCTTGCATCCGAAAGCGTTCAAACGTTTGATCGCCTCTATGGCCGTATCGCGCGGCGTTGTCGCCCAACGCACGAGAAAGAGCGTTGTATCGACTGAACGCGCCGCCATGGCGGCGTCCGAAACCGCCAGTATGGGAGGCGTGTCCACGATGACCAGATCGTAATGGGCCGCGACCTCGCGCAGAAGCTTTTGCATTTGCTGCGAACCCAGCAAATCCTGGGCGTTGGGAGTCTTGCCCATAGCGGGAATGTAATCAAGCCCGGCCACGATCGGATCGCGCTTGATGACTTCCTTTAATTTGCTGTCGCCGGCCAAAAGCGCCGCGAGACCGCCGCCCTTTTTGGGAAGGCCGATAACTTCGGCCATGCGCGGGCGGCGCAAGTCGGCGTCAATCAACAGGATCTTGTTGCCGGCCTTGGCCAGCGAACGGCCCATCGACAGGCAGAAACTCGTCTTGCCTTCCTTCGGCATGGCGCTCGTGACCATGACCGTCTTGGGCGGCTGGTCGACGTTCGAGAAATGAATGGCCGTGCGGACGGTGCGGAGCGCTTCGCTGTAGGATGACAGCGGCTTGTCGACCACATAGTCCTCGACCGAACGCGCGCTGATCCCGGCAAGGCTGGGCACGAGGCCGATGACGGGCAGCCCCGTCATGTCCTCGACCTGGGCCGCGTTGCGGAAGCCGTGATCGAAGTACTCGACGAGAAAAGCCAGCATCAGCCCCAGCAGCCCGCCGAGTATGGCGCCCAGAAGCATAAACAGCCACTTCAGGGGATAGGCCGGCGACAAAGGCGTTTCGGCACGGGCGATGATGCGCGCGTCGGCCGTTTGCAGGCTTTGCGCCTCGCTCGTCTGCTTGAAGCGATTGAGGAAACTTTCGTACAGCAGGCGGTTGGCATCGGCTTCGCGCTGCAACTGGCGCAACGTGACGCTGTCCTTCATTTCGACGCCCGCCCGGTCTTCCTGTTTTTGCAGTTCTTTTTCCAGCTGCCTTTCCTTGGCGCGGGCGATTTCGACCTGATTGGAAAGACCCTGGACGATCTTGTGGACTTCTTCGGCGATCTTGCTCTGTAGCTCGCGCGATTCCGCCCGCATCTTGATCAGCTTGGGATGCAAATCGCCGTAATGCGACGCCATTTCGGCTTCGCGGCTGCGCAGATCGGCTTCCTGCTCGCGCAGTTTTTGAATCAGGGGCGAAGCCAGCACGTCGGCCGCGCCGGTCATGCCGCCCTTCGAATGCAGCATATTTTCCACGCTGCGCAACTTGGCTTCGGCCTGCGACGTTTCGCCGCGCGCTTCCGTCAGCTGCGAGTTGGTGTCGTCCATCTGGCGCGCGGCCACGGTTGTGCCCTCGATGTCGATGAGCCTGGACTTCTGGCGGAATTCCTCGACGGACTTTTCCGACGCTTCCACCTGCTTCTTGAGGGTCTGCAGGCGCTCGTCGAGCCATTTGCTGGCCCGCGACGCCGCTTCGTACTTGGATTCAAGCTGGTCCACCAGATATTCGTCGGCGAACGTGTTGGCGATCAGGGCTGCCTTAACGGGATCCCTTGATTCGAAGAAAATATTGATGCTGAAAGAACGGCCGTCGTTCTCAACCTTCAGCCGCTTCGTTATGCTGTTGGCCACTTCGGATTTTTGCCGCTCAAGCTGGGCTTGCGTCGGCGGCGCTTTGCGAAACCAGGCCAGGGGGTTCAGCTTCTTCCACACGGATTCCGGACGCCATTCGGGATCGTTCAGTAAATGAAGCCTGTCGATGACGCGATCGATGATGGCGCGCGAAGCGATGATGTCCATCTCGCTGCGCAGAGCCGTGTTCTCGGCCGGCAGACGGGAACTTACCGATCCGGCCTCGACGACGTTGGCGCGCCTCAAATCCAGCATAACGACCGCTTTGGCCCGGTATTGCGGCGTCATGATGAGAGCCACAAGAAGCCCCAGCAACAGTCCCGAGACCATGACGCCCGCGATCAAAGGCAGGCGGCGGCGCAAAAGGCGCACGGTCTCGCGCAAGTTCATGCTGTTGAGAAAAGGATCGGCCCATTGCGGCCGGGACGAAAGGGCCGCGCTTGTGCTTTCCAGTAAAGCTGAGGAAGGTTTCGTGACCAGCATAAAATATCACCCTTAAATGGATTTTAAATGGACTCGTTTACAATGCCGCCGTTATTAAAAAAAGCGTTCCGGGACTCGAATAATATCGCCCGGCTTTACCGTATCTTCTTCCCGAATTGGCTGTTCCATCTTGTTGGCGTCGTTGGCGTGAATGACGACGGCGTCGCTCTTGTCGGCCCGGTAGGTATAGCCCCCCGCCATGGCCACGGCATTGAGAACGGTCATGCCGTTGACATAGGGATAGCTGCCGGGTTTGCTGACTTCGCCCAGAATAAAAAAGGGCCTGTAGTTCGAGACTTGCACGCTGACGCGGGGGTCGTGCAAATAGCCGGCGGACAGCTTATCCCGCACGGCTTGTTCAAAACTGTGAACGGTCTGCCCGGCCGCCGGCATATTCCCGATCAACGGCAAGGCGGCTTGGCCCGTGCTGTTGACCTCATACTCGCCGGACAGGTCTTCTTCCCCATAGACGGTCAAACGGAAGCGATCGCCGACGCCGAGAACGTACTCCTGAATCGACCCGGAAATAGGCGGCAAAACCGGATTGACGGCCTGTTCCGAAGAAGCGGCGGGAAGCGGAGGCGCGGGCCTTCTGGGGACGTTATCCGCCCATGCGTGGCCAGCCATGCAAAGCCATGCCATCCCGAGAAGCAGACACAGTAGTCCCTTTGCGCGCATGTTATCCCGTCTGTCGTCCTATGCCGGGAACGGCCCGGCAACCGTTACAACTGTACACCGAGCCGCAGCGTGACGAGGTGCCTGGAGTAATCCGACCCCGGAGCGTCCGAATCGCGGTTGCTCCAGTTGTAGATAAAGTCGGAATAAAGGTAACGGTTGATCAGCCAGCGCGCGCCGCCGCCCGCAAGGACGTTGTCGTCCTGACGTTCGCCAATGCCGTTGTAATCGCTGCGCGTGAAGCCGAAATCGGCTTCCAGCAAGACGTTACGCAGCAATTCGTGCGTAAAGGTCGCCGATCCGCCCGTGGCCTTATAGCTGTTGAAGTTGGTGTCCGTGGTTTCCTCGATGGAACGGCTGACCTCCAAAACAAGCGTATCCATGCCTGTGACGTTCCACTCGAGCCGGCCGCCGAACTTCACGCCGTCGTTGACCTCGTTGGAGCCGAAGTTGCCGTAGTCCTGCGACATCCAGCCGACATAGGCT
>JAQUPC010000065.1 GCA_028716765.1 Alphaproteobacteria bacterium
AACCTCTTCTAACGAAGAATTGCTTTCGCCGCCTTGACCACGGCGTCCGTGGTGATGCCGAAATGCTTGTAGAGGACATCGGCGGGAGCCGAGGCGCCGAAGCCTTTCATGCCGATAAAGACGCCGTTTTCGCCGAGATAACGGTCCCAGCCCATGCGGATTCCCGCCTCCACGGCGATGCGCGGCGCGGAACCCAAAACTTCACGGCGATAGGCTTCGTCCTGCTTGTTGAACAGGCTCCAGCACGGCATCGAAACCACGGCGGCCTTGATGCCGTCTTTTTGAAGCTGTTTCCGCGCCTCGATCGCCAGCATGACTTCGGAACCGGTGGCGAGCAGCGTGACATCGCGCGTGCCTCCATCGGCCTCCTCGATCACATAGGCGCCTTTGGCGCACATGTTGTCATTTGTTTCCTCGCCGAGGCAAACGGTAGGCAGGCCCTGACGCGACAGGGCCAGAAGGCTCGGCGCGTCGTGGCTCCGCAGCGCCAGCTGCCAGCATTCGGCCGTTTCGACGCCGTCCGCCGGGCGGAACACAAGCAAATCCGGAATAGCGCGCAACGCCGCCAGATGCTCGACCGGCTGGTGCGTCGGGCCGTCTTCGCCAAGCCCGATGCTGTCGTGCGTCATCACGAACACGACGCGTTGCTTCATCAGCGCGGCAAGGCGGATTGAAGGACGGCAGTAATCGGCGAATTGCATAAACGTGCCGCCGTAGGGGATCACGCCGCCGTGCAGCGCCATGCCGTTCATGGCCGCGGCCATGCCGTGTTCGCGCACGCCGAAATGGATATAGCTTCCCTTGTAAGTTGGCGCCGTGATGGGGCCGAAGCCTTTGACCGCCGTGTTGTTGGACGGCGTCAGGTCGGCCGAGCCGCCGATCATCTCCGGCATAAGCGGAAGAAGGGCCGTGAGCACGGCGCCGGACGATTGCCGCGTGGCAGCCTTGGGGGCCCCGGCGGCGATTTTTTTCTTCAATTGCAGGATGACGTCATCGAACGCTTCCGGCAAATCGCCCCGCATCGCGCGGTCGAACTCCTGACGCTGGCCCGACGCGGCGTGGCGCTTTTCCCAGGCCTGACGGATGGACTCGCCGCGTTTTCCGGCGTCACGCCACGCTTTGAGAATATCGCCGGGAATGACGAACGGCGGTGCGTCCCATCCCAGATGCTTGCGCGCGGCGGCGATCTCGTCGGGGCCGAGCGGCGCGCCGTGGCAGCCGTGCGTGTCCTGCTTGTTGGGCGCGCCGTAGCCGATGATCGAACGGCAGGCGATGATGGAAGGTTTGTCCGTAACGGCCAGCGCCGCTTCGGTCGCCTTGGCGATGGACGCAGGGTCGTGCGCGCCCGCCGTTTGCACGTGCCAGCCGTAGGCGGCAAAGCGCGCCAGAACGTCTTCGGTAAACGAAAGCGAGGTCGGCCCGTCGATGGAAATTTTGTTGTCGTCGTAATAGACGATCAGGCGGCCGAGTTTCAGGTGACCCGCCAGCGAGGCGGCCTCGTGGCTGATGCCTTCCATAAGGTCGCCGTCCGAGGCGATGACGAACGTGCGGTGGTCAACAAGGCCGCCGCCGAAACGGGCGTTCAGTATGCGCTCGGCCAGCGCGAAACCGACGCTGTTGGCGATGCCTTGTCCTAAGGGGCCGGACGTGTTCTCGACGCCGAGGGACACGTCATGCTCCGGATGGCCGGGCGTAAGGCTCCCCAACTGGCGGAAATTCTTTATTTCCTCGATCGTCATCATCGGATAGCCCGCAAGATACGTCAGCGCGTACATCAGCATCGAGCCGTGGCCCGCCGACAAGATGAACCGGTCGCGATCCGGCCAGTCAGGGCGGGTGGGGTCAAAACGCAAATATTTTGTCCACAATACCGTCGCCACGTCCGCCATGCCCATCGGCATGCCGGGGTGGCCGGATTTGGCCTTTTCGACGGCGTCCATGGCCAGAGCGCGTATGGCGTTGGCCATTTTTTCGTGAAGGGGATCGGAAGCGGGGGAACAACAGCAGGAGCAGGAGGCAACGGCGGGCGAAGACATCGGGGAAATCTCATGTCCGGAAATGAAAATAGACAGCGGCACCTTGCCGAAAATGCAGGGTTAACGCAACCCGTTAAAACGGAGCATTGGTAAGGCTTTTCGGGTGCGCAAGGCTGTTGACGGGCCTTGCCCTATTGCTTAGGGTGGGAAGGACGCATCAGATCTGGAGACGCGCGATGAAACGCCTCAAAAACGCCCTTGAACAACTGGACGAAATGATTTCTTCGCTTGAAGACCGGATCGGGTTGGACACGTCGTCCCGCCGCGAGGCCCAGAAAAAACAGGACGAGGTTTTGAAGCAAAGCCGCGCCCGCGAGGCCCAGGCGCTCGCCGTGACCCAGAAGGTCGCCGCCCGTCTCGATAAGACCATCCAGCATGTCGAAACCGTTTTGAGAGGTTGATCATGGCCAAAACCGCCGCTGCGTCCTCAAGCGCCACGAAAGTCGCCGTCACTCTCCGGGGCCGCGAGTATTTTGTTTCCTGCGATACCGGCGAGGAGCTGAGATTGAAGGAGATCGTCCGGCAGGTCGAAAGCACGCTGAACGAGGCCGCCGCCAAGAGCAGCAGCGCTTCGGAGGCCCGCCTGTTCATGCTGGCCTGCCTTTTGCTGGCGGACGAGCTGATCGAAACCCGCCGCATTGCCAGCCGCACGACGCGCGCCGAGGAAGACATTATGGTCGCGGCGGTCGAGCATTTGCGCCAGCGTGTCGCCACGATCGCCCAGCAAGTCGGGCGGGCGTAGGTTCTCACGAAAATTTCCCGCCCTTTGTATAAAAGGCCTCGCGCGCCTATCGCGGCCGCGCTTGATGCAGCGCCTTTTTCATTCTCACGATGCCCTGCACGATCTCTGGCGCCGGGAGAGCGTAACTCAGGCGCAGATAGTTGTCTTCCTCCCTCGAGCCGCACCATTGTCCCGGAATTGTTTCAATGTTGTGATCTTTGAACAATTCATAAAGATCGAAATCGCACTCAATCGGCGCACTATATAGTCCTGAGCCGCGCAGAACATTAATGCCCTCGCGAAGCCTGACATAATGGAAAAATCCCGCTTCGGGCCGGGTTAAAACCTCAAGCTCTTTCACGCCGCCTGACAACAGCTTTACGGCGGACTGCGTCCCGCCCGTGATGGCCGCAACGTCCTTGATCATGCGTTGGCCGTTGGGCGTTTCCATGCATGACGGCTCGACCCCGTCGATGAGCGAGCGCATCAGAAGCTCGCCGTAACGGTGCGCTTCGCGAAGCTTTTGAAGATGCGCCTCGCGCTCGCGGGTTTCCGCCTTGCCCGTGGAAAAAGCGTATTGAAGGGCCTTCATGGCGGTGATGTTGGGCTGGTAACAATTGTGGACGACGCCAAGGTTGATTTTGTGCGCATCGTTCGGATTGCATATAACAAGACCGCCCCGAATAGCGGGCAAACCGATTTTGGAAAGGCCCAAAAGAACATAGGTCCAGTCGAACATCCTTTCGTCGGCCATAAGGCTAACGGGCTTTCGGACTTCGTCGTATTCAAGGCCGTAATAGACCATGTCGTCGATCACGCGCAGGAAGGCCGGACCGTAGGCGTCGTACCATTTCTGATCGGTGCTATGGCGCCTTTCCATGATCGTGTTGTATCTGAAAATGATCTCGGAAAGAATTTTCGTCTCGTCCTCGCCGCGCACAAGACCCAACGGGTTGTTGGGGTTGCTGTCGAAATAAACCGTGGCAATTCGATTCTCCGAATGGAGAATTTCTTCCAGAGAGTGTGCCAGTTCTTTCAGATTCAATTGCCAGCCGTTTTTCACATCTCTGTGTATTTTGACGATTTCAAACCCTTTTTTGCGAAGCGGTTCGATAAACAGGCCGTAGGTCGGGACCGGCAAGATAGCAACCGGAACGGCCTGCGGCCTTTTTGTGTTTGCGCAAAACTTTTTGAAGCGCTCGGCGATTATGTCCAGAATCGCCGCAAAGCCCTGGGTCGTTCCCGCCGTCATGGCCATACAATCGGGCCCTACGCCGTCCCACCCCTCCCGTTTGAGCCCCATTTGGTCAAGAAAGTCCGAGCTGTCGCCAAGAAGTTTGGCCATGCGGGCCCGCGAGTAATTCCAGTAGCTGGCCATTTCCCTGTCGGAAACCTTGAGGGCATGCCGCGCGGCGGCCTTGAAGGCGAAACAGGGGTTGCCTTGCGAAAATTCGATTAACCCGGCCATTGCGTTTTCCCGTAATTACGTTCTTTTATAATTGGGTCTCTATGCTGGAAAACGTTTTTAAACGAAAACACCGCATTCCAGACGCGTGAAATTTCATGCCCACTATAGCGATGGATACTGAAAGTATTTAACGATTTTTTCTGCGCGATTCTTTCCGTGTGGCCTTGGTTATCGCCTTGTAAATCAAACAACTTTTCTTGTGCGCGCCCGGCAAAAGGCCGACGCCCATCAGAAACTCATTGACGATCTCCGGCCCCGTAAAGACGAATTGTTGCTTGAACAGTTTGACCCACGCGGCCTTCGGTTGCGGGTGGTGCGCCGCCAGCCATTTGGCGAATCCGCCGTGCGTTTTGCGGAGGTCCACAACGCGCCGCGCGTTTTCGATGACGGCTTCGATCTTGCGCCGGTTGCGGATGATCGATGCGTCCTTGAGAAGCCGCGCAACGTCGCGCGCGCCGTAGGCCGCGACTTTGGCTGGCGCGAAACGATCGAACGCCGCGTTCAGCGCCTTGCGCTTTTTCATCACGATGTCCCACGACAAGCCCGCCTGCATGATCTCAAGCGCAAGGCGTTCGAACAGCACGCGCTCGTTATTCGTGGGAAAACCGTATTCCGTGTCGTGGTAACGGGCGTGGAGAGGCCGGGAGCGGGAATAAGCGCAATACCAAGACATCGGGACACGGGGGACGGGGTTCGGGAATAAAAATATACAAAATCCCTTACCCCTTGTCCCGTATCCCGTGCTCCTAAATCCTCACCACATGCACTTCCAATACCGGCTTTTTGCCATGTTTTTCAAGCAGATAGCGCCGGATGGTTTTTGTGACCGCAAGCTTGACGGCCGCATCGTCCATGCGCGCGGATTTGGCCATGCCTTCAAGGGCGTCGAGCGCCTCGGCGATTACTTCTTCCCGTAGAGAGCCGACGCGATGCTCGTCCTCGATGCCGAGCAGCGTCACCTGCGGATCCTGCGCCGCCATACCGCGCGGATCGAGCGCCAGCGTAATAACCGCCGCGCCGTTGTAGCTCATCTTGCGCCGGTGCTTGATCGTGTCGCGGTCGAGCGCGCGCAGCACCTTGCCGTCGAGCCCGAGTTTGCCTACAGGCACTTCGGCCACTTTTTCATGAAGGCCGGGGCCGAGGCGGATGATCTCGCCGTTGGCCGGAATAATGGAAAAGGGAACTTGCTGTTTGCGCGCGATGCGCGCGTGTTCGGTTTGGTGCCTGAGTTCGCCGTGCACCGGCACGGCAAGACGCGGGCGCGTCCATTCGTAAAGCCGCGCCATGTCGTCCTGCGAGGAATGGCCCGAAACGTGGACGGGCTCCGTCGCCCACGTCAGCGCCTTGATGCCCTGCGCCAGCAGCTGATTCTGCACGCGCGCGATGGCGCGTTCGTTGCCGGGAATCTCGCGCGAGGAAAAGATGACGATGTCTTTTTCGTCCAGCTCGACGGCCGGATGGTTGAAGGCCGCGATGCGCGCCAGAGCCGCGCGCGGCTCACCCTGGCATCCGGTGCAGACCATGACGATCTTGTCGCGCGGCGCCTGCATGGCTTCATGTTCGCTCAGAAACCGGCTGAACTCCGGCAGATAGCCGCAGGCCTCGGCGATCTCGGCGTTGCGCCACAGCGAGCGCCCTACAAGCGCGACGTAGCGGCCATGCTCCTCGGCGGCTACGCAAATGGACTTGAGCCGCGCGATGCTGCTGGAAAAGCAGGTGACGATAATGCGCGTGCGCATCTTGCCGAACAAGCGGCGGAACCCTTCCTGAACGATGATTTCCGAGCCGGTGTGGCCGGGCTCAAGCGCGCCCGTGGAATCGCCGACCAGCGCCAGAAGATTTTCCTTGCCCAGCTCCTTCAGGCGCGCTTCGTCGGTCAGGCCGCCCACGATGGGATCGGCGTCGAATTTCCAGTCGCCCGTGTGCAAGACCGCGCCGTGCTGCGTCGTAATCAGCACCATGTGCGATTCGGGCACCGAGTGCGTCACGGGGATCATCTCGCCCTTGAAGGGGCCGAGATCGAACCCGCCGCCGAGCGGCAACTCGACGATCTTCACCTGGCCTTTCATCCCGGCCTGCGCCAGTTTGGAGCGGATCATCTCGGCCGTAAGTTTGGTGGCGTAGATGGGGCAACGCAGTTGCGGCCACAGGTATTCGATAGCCCCCAAATGGTCTTCGTGACCGTGCGTGATGACCATGCCGAGCAAATCGTCGCGCCGTTCGGCGATGAAGGAAATGTCGGGGGTGATGACCTCAATGCCGGGCGCGTTCTCGTCGGGGAACATCACGCCGCAATCGACCATCAGCCACTTGCCGGCGGTGCCGTAAAGATTGAGGTTCATGCCGATTTCGCCGCAGCCGCCGAGCGGCAGAAACCACAGCGCGTCTTCGGGCGGGCGATAGGGGTCTTTTTTCTGTGTTTTCATGGGACGCGGGTTCCTTTCAACCCTCTGATATACAAACTTTTTTGTATAAGTCTCTAGTTATTTTACGGTTTATGAACATTTCGAAAGTATTATGGGCATTGGATGTATCCCCGATAACAGAGTACAATTTGTAAAGAAACAGATAATAAAATTTTCAGCAAGAATTTTTGAGGGTGTTCCCATGGGTATATTTAATCGCGCGGGCCTCAAGGTGGCCTTTGGCATCGGCAAATTGGCGGGGGTCGAACAGAAGCTCGACACGTATAGGGACTTTTATCTGACGTCCTATGAGCTTGTGAATCCTGGCAATGTGCACCCCAAACAGTTTGAACTGTTGGCAAAAGACCCCAAGTTCAAGGACCAGGAATGCTATCTGGTTACGGCGGCCACTCAAAATAAACACGGTGAACTCGTTCAACGAAAATTCCTTTTGAACAAAGGTCAAGCCAGGAAAATCGGCCTGCTTGATCTTAAAGAAGGCAAAGAGACGGGACCGTCCCCGCAAGTTATTTTAAACCAAAAATTTACGTTCGAAACCTACGGCCAATATCTTGAAAACATGTTCGGCGTTCGCTTGGCAAAAATATATCCGCGTGTGCAAAACGTCATGGCCCAGCCCGCGGAGGGCGAAAGCATGAACATGGCTCTGCGTGAGGGGGCTGTAAAAAAAGACCTCGTGTTCCGGTTTTGGGGCGGCAAGAAAAAAGGAAACACGCCCGCCCCGTGACGTGCCCCGGATTAGGCTGGCGCAGGGGCGAAAACAGGCTTTCCGGGCTTGCTGCCGCGCCAAAACATACGGGAAAGTTTTTCCAATAAGGAAATATTCCGCTTCGGGCGGCCGGTGTCGGAATCAACAGGCCCGACGATGCACGGGTTGATGACGTAAACTTTTCCATTAACGCGACCGAGCCAATCCAAATGGTCGCGCCAACAGCTCGAAAAATCATCCAGCCCCAAGCCTTCGGCATTCAATTGAAGGCATATTTTGTTAAGGTCTCTCTTCCCGATTTTGTTCGTCTCGGCCCACGGCATAATCGCCCACCACCACGAGCCTTCGCGGTCCCAAACATCAGCCTGCAAGATCACCGAAGACCTGAATTGAAACGGGGGATCGCTCATTCTGCCGATGCGCACGGCCTTTCTTTTGCCCGTCATATCCTGAGCGGCCATAACCAAAGACGATCCCACGCGCTGACGCAATTTGAGCCCACCTATCCCGTGAGTTCCCAATTGGTTCGCTATAATAATGGCAGATTCAAAATGGTTGGCTAAAAGATCATCTGCCAACAAATCCTGAGCGCACCGCCCCCACTTCTCACAGGGATACAAACTATCTTTGCGTTCAATAAGGGCAAGATGCAGTAAATCAATACCTATCAAATCAGCCTCCGTCGTTTCAAGAATTTCTCAGCCTTTAGCCCCCTTTGTTCCGCTCGTAAATCGCGTAAAGGCCGCGCAGATTCAGGTCGGAATCTAAATACTCGATGGCCGGAAGGACGTCGCGGAACAAGGGCGCGAGGCCGCCCGTGGCGATGACGGTCATCGGCTGGCCGAACTCGGCCTTGATGCGCCCGATCATGCCCTCGATGAGCCCGGCGTAGCCCCAAAACGTGCCGGATTTTATGGCCTCGACCGTGTTGGTGCCGATGACCTTCTGCGGCCTTGCCACGCCGACGCGCGGCAGCTTGGCCGCCGCCATGTGCAGAGCCTGAAGCGACAGGTTGATGCCCGGCGCGATGGCCCCGCCGCAGTAATTACCTTCGGCATCGACTACGTCGAACGTCGTCGCCGTGCCGAAGTCGATGATCAAGAGCGGCGGCTTATGCGTCAAAGCGCCCGATATGGCGTTGACCAGCCTGTCAGCGCCGACCTCTTCCGGCCGGTCGATCTTGATTTTGATGCCCAGCGACACGTCCGGCGATCCCACCACCAGAGGTTCGCAATTGAAATGCTTGCGGCAAAGATTGAGCAAATGAAAATTGGCGTCGGGCACCACGCTGCCCAGAATGGCCGCCGTAACGCTTTTCGGCTTCAATCCGGCCTCGGCCATAAGCGTTTTCAGAAAGACGGCGTATTCGTCGGTCGTGTGCTGCACGCTTGTCGTCGTGCGCCATACCCCCGCCAGAGCCGCGCCGTCGAACAGCGCGAACACGGTGTTGGTGTTTCCGGCGTCGATGGCCAGCAGCATAATCTAACCTCTTAAATTGAAAAACACATCGCCTGCAGCTATAGCCCGTTCCGTCCCATCCGGCAAACGCAGGATAAGGTGTCCGTTTTCGTCAAGGTCCTGGAACGTTCCTTCCACGGTCTCATGCGGCAATCGCGCTGTTACCGGGCCGGTTTGCGCATGGGCCAGCCACGCGGAGCGAACGGGTGCGAATCCTTCGCGCAGAAACGCCAAGCGCCAACCGTCAAAGGCCCTTAATAATTTTGTGAGAACATTTTGCGCGTCGCCATCGTGTGCTGACCCCTCCCCTAACCCCTCCCGTCCACCTACGCCAAGGCTTTGGTGGACATTTGTTTCCAGACCCTCCGAAGCTTTAGCGCAGGAGGGCAAGGGGAGGGGAATTTCTTTTCTAAGCGACGTTGCCGGATAAAGCCCGTTCTCGGGATGATGGCTTGCGTTAATGCCGACGCCGATCACCAGCCACTCGATCTTGCCGTTTTCCGCAGGCGCGGCTTCCAGTAAAACGCCGCTGATCTTTTTTCCGTTCGCCAGAACGTCGTTCGGCCATTTGAGCCTGATGTCTGCCTGAGGTAAAAACGCGCGCACGCAATCGTAAACGGCCAGCGCTGCGACAAAACTGTAAAGACCCGTTTCCTGCGGCGAGCAGCGCGGACGCAGGAGAACCGAAGCGTAAAGGTTGCCTTTCGGCGAGTCCCAGCTTCGCCCCTGCCGCCCGCGCCCCGCCGTTTGCCGTAATGCCTGAACGACAAGGCCTTCGGCTTCGCCCGCTGCGGCGGCCTTTTTGGCGTCCTCGTTGGTGCTGGCCGTGACATCGAGCAAACGGAGGCGATAGAACGGCGGGATCATGTTGCGAACAAACTCCGCGCCGCCATAAGAGCGTTGTTCATCAAGGGAGCAGGGAAAAATACGAACAGAAGAAGAGCGAGCGCCGCCGCGCCCGTAACGCTCCTCAACGCCCATTCGGGCACGGGATCGAGCGGGGCTTCGGCAAGTTCGTCAAAATACATTACCTTGACGACGCGCAAATAATACGCGGCGGCGATTACGCTCGTGATAACGCCGAGAACCGCCAGCGGAACCATCCCGGCCTTCACGGCAGCGAGAAAAACGACGTACTTACCGAAGAACCCGGCCAGCGGCGGCACGCCCGTTAGCGAAAACAGGAAAACGGCCATCGCCGCCGCCAGCCACGGATGCGTGCGCGAAAGGCCCGCGAAATCCGCGATGCCTTCGGCCATCTCGCCCTGCCGCCTGAGGCACAGGATGACGCCGAACGCGCCCAGCGCGCCCCCGGCGTAGAGAACGAGATAGACCAGCAAAGCCTGCGCGCCTGTTTCGCCGCCCGCGGCAAGCCCCACCAAAGCTGTGCCCGCATGGGCTATGGCGCTGTAGGCCATCAGGCGCTTGATGTTGGTCTGGGCAAGCCCGGCAAGGCTACCCAAAAGCATCGAAGCGGCGGCCACGAACGCGATAATGGGTTGCCATGCGAACTGCAGTTCCGCCAGCGGTTGCAACAGCACGCGCGCCATAAGAGCCATAGCGGCCAGCTTCGGCGCGGCGGCGAAAAAAGCCGTGACGGGAGTCGGCGCACCTTCGTAAACGTCCGGCGCCCACATGTGGAACGGAACCGCGGCGGCTTTGAAGGCGAACCCCGCGCTTACGAACACAAGGCCAATCACGATCCCTGAGGTTCGTACCGCCTCGCCTTTCAGCGCCGCTGCCAGCGCGGCGAACTGCGTCGTTCCCGCCGCGCCGTAAAACAGGGAAAGCCCGTAAAGCAAGATGGCGGAGGCCAGCGCGCCGAGCACGAAATACTTGAGCCCCGCTTCGCTTGAGGCCGCGTGATCGCGCCGGAACGCCGCCAGCACGTAAAGCGGCAGGCTTTGCAGCTCGAGCCCGGCGTAAAGCATGATCAAATCGTTCGCCGAGGCCATCAGCATCATGCCAAGCACGGAAAACAGGATAAGAACGGAATACTCCGGCTTCGCCAGTCTTGTTTTTTCGAGATACGATGGCGCGAGAAAAAGCGACAGCGCGGCGGCGGCAAGAATTGCCGTTTTCACGAAGCGCGCAAAAGAATCCTTGATAAACAGGCCGTGAAAGGCCGTGCCCGTCGAAGGATTATTGATGACGAGAAAGCCCGTTACGGCCAGCGCGGCAACGGCCAGAATAAGGACGTTATTGGCGCCTTTATCCCCGTGCCATGCGCAGTAAAGCAACAACAGCAACGTCGTGGCCGCCAAAAACATCTCGGGCAAGGCAAACATGACTCCGGTCACGGCGTTTCTCCCGACTGTGCGCGGTAATCGGCCAGCACTTTCGCCGCCGTTGGCGCGAAGACATGGCGGAGCGGGGCCGGATACAGACCAAGGACGATAATCAGCGCCGCCAGCGGCAGGAGCATCGCGACTTCACGGCGCGTAAGATCGGGCAGGGCCTTCACGTCGTCTTTGTCGAGCGGACCGAAGAACATCTTGCGGTAAAGGACCAGAAGCGGCGCCGCGCCCAGCACGACGCCGAGGACGGCAAACGCCGCCGCCGGGGCGCTTGTCCGGGCCACGCCCTGAAGCGACAGAAACTCGCCGACGAAACCGCTTGTGCCCGGCAGGCCAACGGCGGCCAGCATGAAGATCATGAACAAAGCGGCGTAGCGCGGCATGTTAATAGCCATGCCGCCGAAACAGGCGATCTCGCGCGTGTGCAGCCGGTCGTAAACGACCCCGGTGCCAAGAAACAACGCTGCCGAAACGAACGCATGCGAGATCATGACGAACAGGCCGCCTTCGAGCCCCTGAATCGTGCCGGAAAACAGGCCGATCACGGCGTAGCCCATGTGCGCGATCGAAAGATAGGCGATCAGCTTTTTCATGTCGGTTTGCGCCAGCGCCGCCAGCGAGGCGTAGAGAATGCCGATGACGCCGAGCGTCAGCACGAGCGGCGCGAACAGGGCGCTGGCCTGCGGCAGCATCTGCAGCGAAACGCGGATCAGGCCGTAGCCGCCCATCTTGAGCAAGACGCCCGCGAGAATGACCGAGCCCGCCGTGGGCGCTTCGACGTGCGCATAGGGCAGCCATGTATGGAACGGCCAGAACGGCGTCTTGACGGCGAACGAGGCGAAAAACGCCAGCCACAGCCATACGGCCATGTCCTTCGGAAATTTTCCGCCCATCATGGCCGTCATGTCGGTGGTGCCCGTCTTCCATGCCATCGCCATGATGGCGACGAGCATGAAAACGGAGCCGAGAAAGGTGTAGAGAAAGAACTTGGCGGCGGCGTAGATCCGCTTCTCCCCGCCCCACAGGCCGATGACGAGGAACATGGGGATCAGCACGCCCTCGAAGAAAACGTAGAACAACACGAAATCAAGAGTCGTGAACATGCCGATCAGCATCGTTTCGAGCACAAGCAGGGCGATCATGAAAGATTTGACGCGCTGCCTGACCGAAAAGCCGGACAGAACGGCGATGGGGGAAAGCAGGGCGGTGATAAGAACAAAACATATGGAGATGCCGTCGACGCCTTTTTGATAAACGAGGCCGAAGGACGGGATCCATTTGAACTTTTCAACGAACTGAAAATCCGTGTTGGCCGGATCGAACGTGACGAGAACGATTAGCGC
>JAQUPC010000066.1 GCA_028716765.1 Alphaproteobacteria bacterium
CTCGGCAGCCGGGGGATTATCGCCCATGATCAGCGTGTGTGCGCCGAATTTCGTTTTCGCCAATACCACAAAACCGAACAAGGCCCCGAGCAAGAGAAGAGCGACGTGAATGGGCATTCCCATCCATTTCCCCTGCCCTGCGTTTACGATGTTCTCCGGCAAACCATAAAAAGGCTTGCCGTCCGAAACGATGAAGGCCGCGGCGCGCGCCACGCTCATCATGCCGAGCGTGACGATAAAGCTCGGCGCTTTCGTCACGTTGATCAAAAATCCCGTCAGAAGGCCGCATAGGCTTCCCGTAGCCACGGCAACAAAAGCGGCGGCGGCGGGAGAAGCCGCAAGCCCTTGTTGCACGGCATAGGCCGCCATCGTGCCGGAAAGCGCCATGACCGCCGCCGAGGAAAGGTCAATGGCTCCGGAGGCGATGACGAAGGTCGTTCCCAGCGCCATTAAGCCGATCACGGCGCTCGCGGTCAGAATATTGCTGATGTTGGCGAGACTTAAAAAGCTCGGCGAGGCCCACGAGAAACCGATCCCCAAAGCCGCCAGAAACAACAGGCATTGCGCGAGGTAAAGACGGTTGGGGTTTTGGGATAAAACGCTCAATCTTATAAAACGTGTCATTGCGAGCGTCCTTTAGGGCGCGAAGCAATCCAGCATGGGTTTGGAGACTGGATCGCCACGCCGCCGTTGGCGGCTCGCGATGACGGCTTTGCTTTGCACCTAACGCACATACTGCATCAACGGATCGTTGACAGAGGAAAATTTCTCCTTTGTAAGCACCGGAGTCGGCGTAATTTCCACCTGATCGACCTTTTTTCCTTCTCCCACCGCAAGCGCAAGTTCGACGGCGCGTTTGCCCATAAGATAGGGCAATTGCGCCACCGACGCCGTTAAACGGCCTTCCTTGATCGCCTTGACGGCGTCAACGGTTCCATCAACGCCGATGATCTTTATTTGCGCGGACTTTCCGGCGTTGCGCACGGCTTCGACCGCGCCCAGCGCCATCGTATCGTTGGCCGCGTAGATAATGTCGAGATCAGGTTCGCGCTGAAGCATGTCGGCGGTGGTGTTCATGGCCTTCAGGCGGTCCCACTCTGCCGAGATCGAGGCCACAATTTTGGCACCCGGCATGACCTCTTTGAGCTTTTCGCTGAATCCGCCGACGCGCTTCTGCCCCGGCGCGCTGCCGGCCAACCCTTCCAGAATAAAAATCTTCGGGTCCGGCTTCCCGGCGATGCCTGCCGCGTATTTCGCGGCTTCCTGACCGATCAGATAGTTGTCGGAACCGACGGTGAACGCAAGCCTGACCCCGGCCTTTTCGGCCTCGGCCACCGGCGTGCCGGCATCGACGTCAGCAACGATGATACCCGCCTTGGCAGCCTGCTTGAAACACTGGATGCCGACCGCAGGCGTCACGGCGCCCATCACCAGCACCTTGGGCTTGCGCTGAATGGCCGCGAGACACTGGTTCAGTTCGCCCTCGGAATCGCGATCGGTTTCGGACTGGTAAATGCTGGCCTTAATGCCCTTGGCCTTGGCCGTTTCCTTGATCCCGTCCTCCATCGCCGCCCAGTAGGGATTTCCGCGCCCCTTGAGGATGAAAACGTATTCGTCTTTTTCGGCGGCGCGCGCCAACGGTGAAAACGATACCAAGGCGGCAATAAGAGCAACGAAAAAGGCACCTGCGATTTTTTGTAGGGTGTTCATGGATTTTTTCTCCGTAACTGGATGATCCGAATGTTGCCGTTTGCCTGTTTTATACTGGCGTTGGCTGCCCCCCTCTAATTTTGTTCCGTGCCTGTTTTGTTATGCTAAACCGTCCTTCTTTTTCGTTATATTTAATATCGCCTTCGTGTAATCCATATTTTTCCATAGCCGCTTTCATAAGCTCCGCAACATCTTTTTGTCTCAAGGGTTCACGCGGATTCTTCAAACGGTTTTCCAGAACTGCTTTATGGGAGCACTCGGCGTCGCCTCTTCCTTCCAACATATCGTTGAGAAGAAAGTCAGGCTCGAACTCTCTAGTTGTAAGATAAATGATGGCTTCACCGCCAATGTCGGGCGGAAATGATTTGCTTGTGCCGGTCATAACCAAGTTCCTTTCGGCCAATGCTGCATAAGATCAGAAAAAGTCTTATTACATTGGCACGAAACTCACAAGGGCTGCAGGTTTTTACGTCCTTTCCCGGTGCGTCATGCGATAGCTCCAGACGACCTTGTCGTTGCCGGTCTCAGCGACATGCACCTCGCGCGCCCTGCGCAGCGCCTCCACGATTCTCTGGCTCCGGATCTTGAGGATGACCTGCTCCCGGGGCGAGCGCCGGAGCATGCAATAAGGACCGTTGAACCAGTACGAGGCCTGATCGTCGGGCCGGGAATCCGAAAAGGCGCTGAACGTCAAACGGGCGGTCTGCTGGGCCGGGGTATAAACAAAATCAAAGACCCCTGTATTGGAGGCATTCTTCATTGAAATATCCATTTGTATCTATTGGTTAAATATTGCGTTCGCAGTTGCACAAAATATACGAACAGCGGCAAGAACATAAAACTTTCAGGCACTTCTGCCGGAAAAGGCAACAATCTTGCAACCCCGGTCAATAACGGGTTGTTTTATGCCCCATTTTGCGGTTATGATACCCGACAGGAGCGGTAGATCTGGCAATAGTTAATAGCCGATAATGGCTAAAACCCCGGAAAAGCAATGCGTTAATTTTTGCCGGGTGCTGTTTTATCGAACCTGAAAAGCGCGCCGTAAAAGCCGTGCTCATGGATTTATCCACAGGCATGGAAAGCAAGGCAGCGCGAAATTGTTAACAGCTGGCAGGGGGCCAGCATGACATTGACACAACGAATTTGCCGGTTCAGGCGCGCCAGGGATCTCCATTCACTCCCAAGCGCGACGGTCCGGCAGGAGAGAAAAAATGACAAAGCGTATGCTTGTGGATGCAACGCATCCCGAGGAAACGCGTGTAGCTATTGTTGACAGCTACCGCGATATCAACCGGTTGGACGATCTTGATTTTGACTTAACGAGCAAACCCGTCCTTCGCGGCAATATTTATCTGGCCAAAGTGATGCGGATCGAGCCGTCTCTGCAGGCGGCTTTCGTCGAATACGGCGGCAACCGTCACGGCTTCCTTCCCTTCTCGGAAATCCATGCGGACTACTTCCGCATTCCTATGGCCGACCGGCCGCAAGATGAAGAGCCGGAAACCGCCGAAGACTTCGACGCCTCCGAAGAAGATGCCCCCCAAGAAGGCACCTTGCCCCCGGACGACATCGATCACGAAAACGACGATGGCGCCGGAGACGACCGTGAGGTTATGAGCGCGGAAGATCATGCGGAAAACGGGCAACCCTTAACGGAAGATCCCGCCCCGGCGCCCGCGGCCGCAAGCGTTTTCGGCGACGACGAATTGCACGAAGGCCTCATTACCGATTTCGGCAACGCCATCGTCCCTTCGATGACGATGACGGACGTGCCGATGGTCCCCGAACGCGTCGAAAGCGTCGGCGGCGATATGGCCGAGCGCGTCGTGCACCGCCACCGTCCGCGCTACAAAATTCAGGAAGTTCTGAAGCGCGGCCAGATCATGTTGATTCAGGTCGTCAAGGAAGAGCGCGGCAACAAAGGCGCGGCGCTGACCTCCTATCTTTCCCTCGCGGGCCGTTATTGCGTGCTGATGCCGAACACCGATCACGGCGGCGGCGTTTCGCGCAAGATCACGAACCATCAAGACCGCCGCCGGATGAAGGAAATTCTCGATCAGCTCGAGATTCCGGAAGGCATGGCCGTCATTCTCCGCACGGCGGGAATGGAACAGGAGCCGCAGGAAATCCAGCGCGATCTGGACTATCTGCTGCGCCTTTGGGACAACATCCGCGAACAGACGCTGGTATCTACGGCGCCGGCGCTGATTTACGAAGAAGCCAATCTCATCAAGCGTTCGGTGCGCGATCTGTACTCGAAAGACATCGCCGAAATACTGGTGGCAGGCAAGGAAGGCTACGACCGCGCGCGCGAGTTTATGGCGGCGCTCATGCCGGACCAGGTCGACAAGATCAGGCTCTACGACGATCCCATCCCTCTCTTTTTCCGCTATCACGTCGAAAACCAGATCGACAAGCTGCATAGCCCCGTCGTTCAGCTGCGTTCGGGCGGTTATATCGTCATCAACCCAACCGAAGCGCTGGTGGCCATCGACGTCAACTCCGGCCGCGCCACGCGCGAACGTCATATCGAGGAAACCGCGCTCAAAACCAACCTCGAAGCCGCCGACGAAATCGCCCGGCAGCTGCGCCTGCGCGATCTGGCCGGCCTGATCGTCATCGACTTTATCGACATGGAAGACGGCCGCAACAACGCCGCCGTCGAACGCCGCCTCAAAGAGGCGATGAAGAACGACCGCGCGCGCCTGCAAATCGGGCGCATTTCGCTTTTCGGCCTTCTGGAGCTGTCGCGGCAGCGGCTCAGGCCAAGCCTGCTTGAGATCAATTTCGAGAAGTGCCCGCATTGCGGCGGCGTCGGCTTGATCCGTTCGGTGGACTCGGCGGCGCTTTCCATTCTGCGCGTCATCGAGGAAGAAGGCATCAAGCAGCGCGGCATCGACTTAACGTTCCACGTGCCGACCAAAATCGCCATTTATCTTTTAAACCAGAAACGCGACGCGCTGCATGCGATCGAACAGCGTTACGACCTGCATGTTCTGCTTCTCGGCGAAGACGATATCGTGCCGCCCGACTACAAGCTTGAGAAATCGCGCCAGCGCTCCGGCGGACGAAGGGGCGGACCTGCCGTTAACGCCGATCAGGTTCTGGCCGACACGGACCGCGCCCCGCAAGACTATCAAGTTCAAGACGATGCCGACGACGCGCCCGCGCCCGATGACAGCCGCGAGATGGCGGACGAGATGCGAAGCGAAGAACCCGGCGAAGCCTCGCAAGACCGCGAATCGCACCGCCGCCGGTTTCGCCAGGGCGGACGGGACAACCGCCGCAAAGGCAATCACGGCAATCGCGACCGCAAGTCTCAGCAGAACAAGCCGCCGCGCGGCCCGGCTTCCGAAGATCAGCCGGACACGATGTCCGCAGGGCCGCAAGCGTTCAACGTTCCGGATTCAAACGGCGAACCGCCGACAACCGGAGCCGAAGGCGCCACGCCTGAGGATCATCAGGATCCGTCGCAGCGCCGCCGCCGCCGCGGACGCCGGGGCGGACGCCGCCGCGGTAACAGCGGTGAAGGACAGCCCTTAAATGAACGCGGTAATGATCGCGGCAACCGCTGGACACCCAATCAGCGCCAGGGATCGCCGCGTCAACCGGACTACGTGCCCGGCCCGGCAGCGCCCGTTGCCGCCCCGACCGCCTTCCCCGCAAGCGTGCATGACATCGACACGACGCCTCGCGTCGGGCCTACGCCTACTTCAAGAGAAACGGCTCGCCGGGAAACGGCTGCATCGCCGTCCTATGAGATCGTCAACCCGGCTTCCGACAAGCCGAAAGGCGGTTGGTGGCGCCGGATAACGGGACAAACGGAGCAATAATCCGGACCTGTGCTTGCGCCATCCTGCCGCCACATCTTTATGAAGTAATGGCTGTATGCGATTTGTAGCTGCTCTAACACCCAGCCGGAATCTCCGCTTTCTTCAGCAACACCTTGCGATGGGCAAAGGGCTGAAAATAATTCTGATCGCCCTACTGACCCTTGCCTTAGGGTTTGCGTCGGCTGCGCCGTCCCCCGCCTTCGCCCAAGGCGAAGGCATCTCGATGATCCGGGATGCGGAGATCGAGCATTATTTGCGTACGCTCGCCGCGCCAATCTACCGCGCCGCGGATATCGACCCGGATTCCGTCAGCATATTCATCGTCAACAGCAACGTCGTGAACGCTTTCGTCGCGGAAGGCATGAACGAATTCTTTTACACGGGCCTTTTGCTCTTGACGGATTCGCCCGAACAGCTTGCGGGCGTCATCGCGCACGAAACGGGCCATATCGCAGGCGGCCATTTGATACGGGGCCGCGAGGCTATGGGCAACGCGTCCGCCGAAGCTATTCTCGGCATGCTTTTAGGGCTTGCGGCGGGCATAGCCTCCGGCAATGGCCAGGTCGCTATGGGCGCCATCAGCGGCAGCCAGCAAATCGCCGAACGCAATATGCTGAGTTTCAGCCGGAGCGTTGAATCCTCGGCGGATTCCGCCGCCATGTCCTATCTCGATCGGGCAGGCATGACGTCGAACGGCATGGAAGAATTCATGAAAAAGCTCGGCGCGCAAGACCTTCTCCCTGTCGACCGCCAGGTCCAATATGTCCGCACCCACCCTTTGACGCAGGATCGTATCGACGCCGTCGGGCATCATCTTGAACATTCGTCTTACGCCAAGGCGAAGCTCGATCCCAAATTCGCGGTCATGCATGAACGCATGAAAGCAAAGCTTCTCGGTTACCTGCAGCCCCAAATGGCGCTGCTCCGCTATACCGACAAAGACCCGCGCCTGCCCGCACGCTATGCGCGCGCGATCGCCCTTTATCAAACGAGCCAGCTTCCGCGCGCGTTAGCCTTGACCGACGGGCTTATCAAAGAAGAACCAAAAAACCCGTTTTTCATCGAATTGAAAGCCCAGATGCTTTTTGAAAACAGCCAGGTCGACGAAGCCGTGACGCATTACAGGAAGGCTCTCGATCTTCTGCCGGACTCGGCGCTGCTGCGCCTCGAGTATGCGCGCGCGCTGCTGGAATCCAATCATCCGGAAACGCTGGACGAAGTCATCCGGCAATTGACCGAAGCCAATCGCAAGGAACCGCACGATCCGGAAATATGGCGCCTCCTGGCATCGGCATGGGGACAAAAGAACGAAATTACAAAAGACGCGAAGTACGGAGGCTACGCCTCCTATGCCCTGGCCGAAGAATCTGCGGCGAGAGGCGCCGACCGCGAAGCCAAGCAATTCGCCGACCGCGCCTTGAAAGTATTGCCGAAAGGCTCGCCCTATTGGCTGCGGGCGCAGGATATTAAGCTTAGCACGGAAGACGATAGCCATCGTTGACTCCTGCCCCAAAACTTGGTTTTGTGTCGTCCAACGTTTATTAACCTTTAGCGGGAGTTTTTCATGCTTTCCTTCAAGTCAATTCTGAGCGCCCTTCTGATCGGCCTCATGCCTGTTCTGGCTTTCGCCGCCGATGCTCCCGCCACGTTTACGGACTCCCAAAAGACGGCCATTGAAGACGTCGTGCGCAACCTGCTTATCAAGAAGGAACCGGACATCATCATCAAGGCCGCGCAGGAAGTTCAGGGCCGCCAGGAAGCCGAAGCCGGGGTCAAGAACAAGCAGGCTCTTACCGCCAACAAGGACAAGCTGTACAACGACCCCAATTCACCGATCGGCGGTAATCCGAAAGGCGACGTCGTCCTTGTCGAGTTTTTCGATTACCAGTGCGGCTATTGCAAATTGACGCAGGAAGGCGTGCACAAGCTTCTCGCCGGGGACAAGAACGTCAAGCTAGTTTACAAGGAATTCCCCATCCTCGGGCCCGATTCCGTGAAAGCCTCCAAAGCGGCGCTGGCGAGCGTCAAGCAAGGCAAATACATAAAATTCCACGAAGCCATGATGTCCACAAAGGAGCATCTCACGGAAGAAATTATCTTCAAGGTAGCCGCCAGCGCGGGGCTTAATGTCGAAAAGCTGAAAAAGGACATGGAAGGCGAAGACATCGACAAGATGATCAAGGCCAATCAGACTTTGGGCAGCGAAATCGGCGCGCATGGAACGCCGACGTTCGTTATCGGCGAAGAGATTTTTCCCGGCGCCGTCCCCTATGAAAACCTTAAGAAGGCCGTGGACGACGCAAGAAAAGACGCGAAGAAATAGCACGCAATCATACGTTATGAAAAATCATGATAAACTATGACGTGCAAGAAAAAGCCCCTCTCCTCCCAACGGGAGGAGAGGGGTTTGGGGTGAGGTGGGGATGCATCAATCAGGACTCCCCCTCACCTGCAAAAACCAAGGACTTGCTTATGCAAGCCCAGGTTTTTGCTTCCTCTCCCCCTCTCGGGGTAGAGGGTTTTAACAGTAAGAACCCTGCGCCACGGGTGCAATCGTGAAAAAACAGCCGCGAATCCTTGTCCTTAACGGGCCCAACCTTAACATGCTGGGCGTGCGCGAGCCGGCCATTTACGGCGCCGCCACGCACAAGGATGTCGTGGCTTTATGCAAGAAAACGGCGGCGGTCCTCGGCCTGACAGCCGACGTTCGCCAGAGCAATTTCGAGGGCGAACTGGTCACGTGGATTCAGAGGAGCCGCGAAACCTGTCAAGGCATCGTCATCAACGCGGGTGCGTATACGCACACGTCGGTTGCTATCCTTGATGCCCTTTTGCTTTCGGAGCTTCAGGTTATCGAGGTTCATATTTCAAATATTTTTAGGCGTGAGCATTTCCGGCAGCAATCCTTCGTTTCGCAGGCCGCACTCGGCATTATCAGCGGACTCGGCATCGAAGGCTATGCCTACGCCATCCAGCATTTGGCCAAAAAGCTTGGCCCTGTACCCAGGAAAAAAGCATGAGCACTTTCGACATCGATGAGGAATCCGTCCGCAAACTGGCGGATCTTTTAAAAGAAACGGGTCTGAACGAGATCGAATACGCCGAAGGCGAAAAGCGTATCCGCGTCTCGGCCGGAATGCCTGTGGCCCCTTCCAACATGCCCGCAGCGGAAATGCCTGCGGCGGGTACATTGGCCGCGCATGCCCCCGGCGCGCCGCTCATCCTCAACGGAACGCCCGTCGAGGCTCCGATGGTCGGCACCGTTTATCTCGCCCCGGAGCCAGGCGCTGCCCCCTTCGTCAAGACGGGAGATACGATTAAGGCAGGCGATACCCTTCTCATCATCGAAGCCATGAAGGTCATGAATCCCATCAAGGCTCCGGTGGGCGGCACCGTAAAGGAAATTCTTGTGGGCGACGCCAAGCCGGTCGAGTTCGGCGAAACCCTCATGGTTATCGGATAGGTCCCGCCTTGTTCGAAAAAATCCTTATAGCCAACCGTGGAGAAATCGCGCTGCGCATCCATCGCGCCTGCCGCGAGATGGGCATTCATACGGTCGCCGTCCATTCGACGGCGGACGCCGACGCGATGCACGTGCGCCTGGCCGATGAAAGCGTGTGCATCGGCCCTCCGGCCGCCAAGGACAGCTATCTCAACATTCCGGCCATTCTGACGGCGGCGGCCATAACGGGCGCGGACGCCATTCATCCGGGCATCGGCTTTATGTCGGAAAACGCCGCGTTCGCCGAAATGGTCGAGGAGCACGGCTTCGTGTTCATCGGCCCGACGCCCGAGCACATCCGCCTTATGGGCGACAAGATGACGGCGCGGAAAACCGTTATGGATTTGGGCCTGCCCACCGTGCCGGGCTCGAAAGATCTTATTACGAGCGAAGTCGAAGCCCTTAAAGTCGCCAAATCCATCGGCTTTCCCGTCCTTATCAAGGCGGCGGCGGGCGGCGGCGGCAAGGGCATGAAAGTCGCCATGGACGCCGCGGGTCTAGGCGAAGCTTACCGTCTCGCGCGCAGCGAAGCGCGCGCCGCCTTCGGCAACGACGACGTTTACATGGAAAAATACCTCGCCGCCCCGCGCCATATCGAGGTGCAGCTGCTCGGCGATACCCACGGCCACGCCGTGCATTTCGGCGAGCGCGACTGTTCGATCCAGCGGCGGCACCAAAAGGTCGTCGAAGAAGCCCCCTCCCCCGGCCTCAACAGCGCCGAACGCAAGGCAATCGGCGCGCTGGCCGCAAGCGTCGTGCAAGAGCTCGGTTATCGCGGCGTGGGCACGATGGAATTCCTCTATGAAAACGGCGAGTTTTATTTCATCGAAATGAACACGCGCCTTCAGGTCGAGCATACGATCACGGAAATGATCACCGGCATCGATATCGTGCGCGAACAGATACGCGTGGCCGCCGGGCTTCCGCTTAGCTACGCGCAAGACGACATCGTGTTCATCGGCCATGCGATCGAGTGCCGCATCAACGCCGAAAATCCCGAAACGTTTTTGCCGTCGCCGGGAAAAATTAACGGCTTTCACGCCCCGGGCGGCCTCGGCGTTCGCGTGGACAGCGCGCTTTACGACGGCTACAGCATCCCGCCCTATTACGACAGCATGATTGCCAAACTCGTCGTGTACGGCTCAAACAGGAACGAGTGCCTGCTGCGTCTCAGAAGGTGTCTCGAGGAATTCGTTATCGGCGGCGTTCAGACCACTCTGCCCCTGCACCAGCGCATCATCAACCAGCCGGAGTTTATCGACGGCGATTACGACATTCACTGGCTGGAAAATTTTCTGGGGTTGTAAGGGAAAGGCCCTCTCCCTGTCACTCACTTGTGAGTGACAGGAAGGCAACTCTACAGTTCTTACCGGAAAGTCAGTTCATCCGTTCAATGGCTTTACCTCACCAATTGCACTAACCCCAGCTTCCGAAGCGCGGGCTCGCCCTTGACGCTGATGACGGTCTCGGCGCCCTCCAGCGAAACGGAGACCTCTCCGCCCGTCGTCTCGAAAGCCTTAAGTAATTTGTGCGTTTGCGTCCACGTTATCGCCGAAGGCACGTGTACGCTGGCTTGCCCCTTTTTGTAATACACCTCATGAGGCACGTCCGTTCCCACCAAAGCGTCTATTTGCTTTGTGGACTTTATCTCCGGCCCATATTTTTTTGTGAAATAAGAATTGTCGCTCATTTCTCAAGCCCCCATCGGCATCAATTAGAAAATGAACGTCTCCTGTGAGTACAGTACCACAAATCGCAAGCCTTGATCACTCGCCAAAAACTTTATGGTTAATCGCTTGGCATTAACTTATTTTTTCAATAGCTTAGACTCTTCATAACATTTAGATTTCCGGATCATGTCCAGCCGCACGCTTCATCTGACTCCCGATGTATTGTTGAAAGCCTACGCCGTAGGGATTTTCCCCATGGCCGAAAGCGCCATGTCGCGTCATCTGCGCTGGTTCGATCCGCCGCTTCGCGCAATCTTTCCGCTTGATGAGCGTTTTCACGTTCCGCGCCGCTTGCGCCGCACCGTCCGGGCAGCGCCCTACTCCATTCGCCTCAACACGGCGTTTGGCGACGTGATCCGCGCCTGCGCCGCGCCCGGCCCGGGCCGCATGACCACGTGGATCAATCGCGAGATCATCGGGCTTTACACGACGCTGCATCATCGCGGCCATGCCCATAGCATCGAAGCATGGCGCGGCCACGAACTCGTGGGCGGTCTTTACGGCGTAAGCCTCGGCAGCGCCTTCTTTGGCGAAAGCATGTACAGCCGGGCGGCGAACGCGAGCAAAATTGCTCTCGTCTATCTGGTCGCGTTGCTAAGGGAATGCGGATTCACGCTTCTCGATACCCAGTTCCAAACCGAACATCTGGCCCAGTTCGGAACTCTGGAAGTCACAAGAGCGAATTACCATCACCTGCTTGCGGGCGCTATGGAACGGCGGGCAAAACTGGCGCTTCCGGCGGAAACGGAATGGGACTATTTGGCCGCTTCGCTTTTGCAGCCGGTAACCCATAAATCGTAAACCGGGTTTTCCATCGCGGAGAGCGCGGGACTTGAAGCGAACATCCAGCCGCGAAACACGTTCGTCTCCGCCGCGCCCGGCTTTATCTCGTTCACGTCGATAAAGGCGGCCGCTTCCGGCGTCTCTTCGGGAGGCGTTACCCGGCATGCATAAACGGTAATCACGAGCGTACCGAATTTGAGCGGCCGCTCTATCGGAACGTTTACCTGTTCCACTCGCGCCGTGATTTTATCAAGCACGCGCAGCTCGGCAATCGGCCTGTCTTCGGTCGGCACGGCCGCAAGCGCCGGGAAGGCCGCAAGCAACGCAAAAACAAAAGGAACGAAGCGTATCACGGATGAGCGGGTTCGGACGGAGCGGAAGGCGCAGGCAAAGGCGCAAGCGTTGGCGAAGGGGCCGGAACTGGAACTGGTGCCGGAGCCGTCTTTGCCGGAGCCTGCGCTTTGGCCGGGGCTGGAGCCGGAGCGGCCGCAGGCGCTGCAGCGGAAGCAGGCGCAGCCGCCGGGGCCGAACTGCTGTCCGATTTCTTCGAACTGTAGATCAGCTGGCCGATCAGGTC
>JAQUPC010000067.1 GCA_028716765.1 Alphaproteobacteria bacterium
ATTTTATCAAGGCCCTGGAGGCTAACGGGTATACGGTCGCGCAGCAAATGCGCGCGTCGCCGCGCTATAACGCCTTGCTGGGCTATGGTCTTTATCCCACCTATCGCGCCAAAAGCGTGGCCGGGCTCACGTTGCTCGACCGGTACAAGCAGCCGCTTTACGCCGTGAACTATCCCGCGCATGTTTTTGCGGATTTTCATTCCATCCCGCCGCTTTTGGTGAACTCGCTGCTTTATATCGAAAACCGGGAGCTGCTGGCACCCGGCCCCGTGACGCGCAACCCCGTGATCGAATGGAAGCGGTTTCTTTACGCGGCGTTCGGACACCTTTTGCAGCGTTTCATGCCGGACCTGAACGCCGGCGGCGGCAGCACGCTGGCGACGCAGATTGAAAAATTCCGCTATTCGCCCGGCGGCCAGACCGGCAGCGCCATGGAAAAACTGCGGCAAATCGCTTCGGCCAGCCTTCGCGTGTACATGAGCGGGTCCGATACGCGCGCGGCGCGCGAGCAAATCGTTCTGGATTATCTGAACAGCACGCCGCTCAGCGCCCGGTCCGGGTTCGGCGAGATCAACAGCATCGGCGACGGGCTGTGGGTATGGTTCGGGCACGATTTGAGCGAAGTGTCGGATGCGCTCAATCTTCCCGAGACCGACGCGGATTCCTTGCGCGTCAAGGCGGCCATGTACCGCGAGGCGCTCAGCCTTATTCTGGCGCAGCGGCGGCCTTCCTATTATTTCCTGTCGAACCGCGAGGCGCTCGACAACCTGACGGACGCAACGCTCGACCACCTGGCCGACGCCGGCGTGATTTCTTCCGTGCTGCGGAAAGCGACGCGCGCCGCCCGTCTCCGGTTTTTGGCGGAAGCCCCGCCGTTGCCGCAAACGGCTTTTCTCGACCAGAAGGCGGCGAACGCTCTCAGGGCGCATCTTCTGGGCCTGCTGGGGTTGAAAAAGCTTTACGAGCTCGATCGCCTCGATCTGACCGCGACAAGCACGCTCGAGCAGACGGCGCAGCAGAAGGTCGCGGACTTTTTGAAAAAAATGGGCGATCCCGAATTCGTCAGGTCCATCGGCATGTACGGCTTTCGCCTTTTGAAGCCGGACAACGACGTCTCGAAAATAAACTGGAGCGTCGTGTTGTTCGAGCGCGGCGAGGACGGCAACCGGTTGCGGGTTCAGGCCGACAATGTTGACGGACCCTTCGACATGAACGAAGGCGTCAAGCTGGATTTAGGGTCGACCGCGAAGCTGCGCACGCTGATTACGTATCTTGAAATCGTGGGCGAACTCTACCGCCGCTACGCCGGCCTTGCCGACGAAGATTTGCGGGATCTGGCGGAGGAGGCCCCGGACGCCCTGACGTCATGGGCGACGTCCTGGCTCAAGAGCCACCCCGACGCTTCGCTGGACGACATGCTGAACGCCGCGATGGACCGCAAATATTCGGCCAGCCCTTACGAGACGTTTTTTACGGGCGGAGGCGCGCATAACTTCGTCAATTTCGAAAAGGACGAAGACAGCCGCATCATGCCGGTCCGTGAAGCCCTGCGCGATTCGGTCAATCTCGTGTTTATCCGCCTGATGCGCGACATCGTGAACTACACCATCGGCCAGGGCCAGCAGACAAAGGAAGAACTTCTCAGCGATCCCGACCTTCCGGCGCGAAAAGAGTATCTCGAACGTTATGCCGACCGCGAGGGCACGACGTTTCTCAACCGCTACATCAACGATTATGCGGGACTGCCGCCTAAGGACATGCTCGAGAAAATCTCCGGACGCGCCCACAAAGGCGCCACGGCAAGGACTATCCTGTTCCGGTCTATCCGGCCGAGGGCGGGCTATTCCGAATACGCCGCCTACATGAAACGCTTCGCGGAAACGGGAATCGAAGAGGCGCGGCTTCGCAAATTGTATCAGGAGTATCCTCCCGAACGTTACAATCTTTCCGACCGCAGCTACATTACGGGCCTCAATCCGCTTGAACTTTGGCTGGTCAGCTACAAGGAAGCAAATCCGGACGCTTCGCGCCGCGCCATTCTTTCCGTAAGCCGCCCGGTGCGTCTCGAAAGTTACGCGTGGCTGTTCCATCCGCGCAAAATGGGCGCGCAGAACACGCGCATCCGCATTCTGCTGGAACTGGATGCTTTCGCGCACATTCAAAAGCGCTGGGCCCGGCTCGGCTATCCGTTCGACAAGCTCGTTCCCAGTTTTGCGACCGCCATCGGCAGTTCGGCGGACCGGCCCGGCGCGCTGGCGGAATTGGCCGGGATACTGGTTAACGGCGGCATCAAGAAGCCTACGCTTCGCTTCGAAAGGCTTGAATTTGCGAAAGACACGCCTTTCGAAACGGTCATGGAAGCCGGGTTCGGCAAGGGGGCGCAGGTTCTTGATCCTGCCATAGCGCGCGTCGTGCGCGCGGGCATGGCGGATGTCGTGGAAAACGGCACGGCCCGGCGGCTGCGCGGCGCGTACGCCGATGCCGATGGCAAACTGTTGGCCGTCGGAGGTAAAACGGGCACGGGCGACCATCGTTTTGACGAGTACGGCCCCGGCGGACGGCTGATCTCCTCGCGCGTCGTCAACCGCACCGGCACCATCGTGTTTTACATCGGCGACCGCTACTTCGGCACCGTCACGGCGCACGTCGCGGGCGAAGAAGCCGCGAATTACAAGTTTACGAGCGCGCTCTCCGCGCAAATGCTGAAAGCCCTTGCGCCGGCCTTGCAACCACTCATCGCATCCGGCGGCGAAAGCGGTTCGCCGAAGGGGAAAGAAGGCACGAAAGAAATGGACCGGAAAAAAGAAGTACAACAACGCTGATGACAACGCCGCTTATCTCAATTATTTTACCGCCATGATTATTTCATCGCGTCTATCACGTTGTCTCGCCGCCCTTTTTCTCGCCTGTTGTGCCGGTCCCGCGCTTGCGGCCGAAGCGCCGAAAGATCTGGGCAAGTCCGGACTCTGGGCCGCCTACCGCATGCCGGAAGGAGGACAGCCCGTATGCTACATGTCGCTTACGGTGAGTCCGCCGCAAGCAAAGAAGCAAAAAGGCCGCCGCGGCGACATAACCCTTATGATCACGCATCGCCCGGCCGACAACAGCACGGACGTGGTGAGCTATACGGCGGGGATGAAGTTCAAGCCCGCCAGCGAAGCGGCCGTGACCATCGGCTCCCAAAAATTCGGCCTGTTTACGCAAGGCGATACGGCCTGGTCGCGCGACGCTTCCACCGATCACGCGCTGGCCGCCGCGATTCGCAACGGAGCCAGCATGAGCGTCACGGGCGTTTCGGCGCAAGACGCGCTTATTGCGGAGACGCTGAGCCTGAAGGGCGCTTTCGCGGCTTATGTCTTGATCAACAAGGCCTGCGGCCTGCCCGTGCCCGAAGCGCCCAAAACCCCGAAGGCTGCAAAAGCGTCAAAAGCAAAACCCGCGGCCAAGCCGTCCGTAAAAACGCGCAAAAAGAAGCAGCCGTAAAACAGCGACGCGCGACAACCCGACTTTCCGGCAGCGTTAGTGGTGCCGGTAGTGGCCCCTGTTAAAATGACGGCCACGGCCACGATCGTGGAAATCGCCGAAGAAGAATCCTACGGGCGGCGGCGACACAACGACAGCGGGAGCGGGTTGGTAATAGGAGGGAGCATAATAAGGGCCGCCTGGATAATCCGCGTAGGATGGGTAGGGATCCGCAACGACGCAACCTGCCAGCGTGATTGCGACAGCCGCGAGCGCTGCCGATTTTTTATTCACTAAAGCCGCAAGATATTTTTTTGTGGTTCTAAAAAAATTGGGCATGTTCCGTCCCTCCTGATGAGTGATTGCCGTTTTATTATATTCCCACAGACCGCCGGACCACAATCCCGTTTTGCAGGACCGTGAAGGAAAAGCCCCTTCTTTTAAAGGGGTTGCGCAAACGCGGCCAGAAGATCGCGCAAGGCGTCGATGCCGGCGTTCTTTTTGGCGCTGACCATCAAAACATCCGGCCGTGCGGCGGGATGTTTGGCCGTAAGCGCGGCGGCATCGCGCGCACATTTTTCGCGCAAATCCGCTTTCAGGCCGTCGGCCTTTGTCAGAACAACCTGATAACTCACGGCGGCGCGGTCGAGTTCGTTCATCATGGCGGCGTCATTGGCAAGAACCCCGTGGCGGCTGTCGATCAGCAAGCAGACGCAGCGCAAACGGACGCGCGTGCGCAAATAATGGAGAACAAGCCTGTTCCATGCGTGGATCGCGGTTTTGGAGGCTTTGGCGTGGCCATAGCCGGGAAGGTCGGCCAGCATCAGCCGCTCGCCCAGATTGAAAAACACGATCTGTTGCGTCCTGCCCGGCGTGTTCGAGGCGCGCGCAAGGCTTTTCCGGCCCGTCAAGGCGTTGATGAGCGATGATTTGCCGACATTCGAGCGGCCGACAAAGGCCACTTCGGGCAAGGCCGTTGGCGGAAACTGTTCGGGCGCGGCGGCGGCGGTAACGAAAGCGCAAGGTTGCGCAAAAAGCTTCCGCGCGGCCCCGGCCCCCGTCACGCCTTATGCCCGCCGGCCTTGTGCATGATGTACCATTGCTGCCCAAGACCAAGGAGATTGCTGAGCGTCCAGTAGAAGATCAGCCCCACCGCCACGTTCGACATCATGAACGTAAAAATAATAGGCAGGAACTGAAACACCTGCGCTTGCGTCTTGTCGGCCGGCTGCGGCGAAAGGCGCTGCTGCATGAACATGCTCAATCCCATCAGGATGGGCCACACGCCGATGTGGGGGAGGAAAGACCAGTCGAGCGCGCCGAACAGGGTCAGCACCGAGGTCGGGTCCGGCACCGACAAATCCTTGATCCAGCCGAAAAGCGGCGCTTGCCGCAATTCAATGCCGACATACAGCACTTTGTAAAGCGCGAAGAAGATAGGAATCTGGATCAACGTCGGCAAACACCCGGACAGGGGATTGACCTTCTCGCGCTTGTACATCTCCATCATTTCCATGCTCTGGCGCTGCTTGTCGTCCTTATGGCGTTCCTGAAGCGCCTTAAGCTGCGGCTGAAGGGTCTTCATGCGCGCCATCGAACGGTAGGACTTCAACGACAAAGGCAGCGTCAGCAACTTCAGCATGATCGTGAAGATGAGTATCGCCCAGCCGAAATTGCCGAGCGCCCCGCCAAGGAAATCCAGAAGATACAAAAACGGCTTGGTCAGGTAGTAATACCAGCCGAAATCGATGGCGCGGTCGAAAAGCGGAACGCGGTATTCGTCTTGATACCGGTCGAGCAGCCGCACCTGTTTGGCGCCCGCGAACAAACGGGTGGTTTGCTCGGCGGAAGCTCCCGGCGCAAGGCTAACCGCCGTGCCGCGGAAGTCGGTTTGAAACACGCCCTGCTTCGGGTCGGGCGCCCCTTTGCCGTCATAGATAAAGCTGGCCGTTATTTTTTCGTCCTGCTGCGGGATCAGCGCAACGAGCCAGTATTTGTCGGTGATGCCGAGCCAGCCGCCGGAACTTTCCGCGGATTCTTTGCTGGCGTCCATCAACTTTTCGTATTTGTATTCTTTCAACGTGCCGTTGAGCACGCCGATGGGGCCTTCATGGAGAATGTACGTGCTGGCCGTTGCCGGGTTGCCGCGGCGGGCGACGAGGCCGAACGGGTAAAGCGTGGCCGTGCCGTCCCCGCCGTTTTTCACCACGTCCTTGATCGTAAACATGAAATGATCGTCTATGGAAATGGTGCGCTCGAACGTCAGGCCCTGTCCGTTGTCCCATGTCAGTCTGGCGGGTTTTTCCGGCGTTAAAACGGAACTGCCGGTTTTCCACAAAGTGTTCTCGTCCGGCACGGGGACATCGGTGCCGAGCCACCCGAATCCGGCGTAGTATGCCGGATGAGGCGGTGCGGAACCGGCGGGCGACAACAACACGACCTTGGGCGAGTCCGGGGCAACCGTCTCGCGGTATTTGACGAGTTCAAGATCATCGAGCCGCGCGCCTTTGAGATCGATCGAACCGCGCAACTCCGGAGTTTCAAGGCGCAGGCGGCTGCCTTCGGCTAAAATCGCAGCGCGGTCGCGCTCCGGGCCCTCTGTCGCGGACGCGGCGGCGGGCGCTTTCGACTCTCCGGCCGTTTTTTCGATCGTTTGCCGATGCTGGATCTTTTCCAGTTGCGGCTTTTCATAAAAGTAATGAAAGCCGACCAAAATGGCGATCGACAACCCGACGGCGAGGAGAAAATTTTCGTTGTTCATGGTTCAAAGGTCAGAAGTCAGGGATCAGGGTGAAAAAGGCACGGACCAAGTATCAGATATTGAACAAATGCGAAAGCCCTACGGAACAGCGCTTAACGGCTTTCTGACCCTCGATTCCCGGCTTTTGCTTCCGGGACGGGATCGTACCCCTGCCCCCCCCACGGGTGGCAGCGGCCCAGACGGCGCAGCGCCAGCCAGCTTCCCTTGAAAGGCCCGTGCCGACTGAGGGCTTCGTCGGCATACGCGGAGCATGTCGGCGTAAACCGGCATCGCGATCCCAAAAAATAGGACAGGCTGTGCCGGTAAAGCCAGATAAGCGCGCGCAAAAAGGCCGTTAACGCGTCTTTTCCTGCCATACCTTCAGCCGTTTGAGGGCGGTGACGAAATCATCCCGCAAATCCGTATAATCGCGCGTTACGGCCGCGGGTCGCGCGATAAGTACATAGTCATGCGCGGGCGCAGCGTGGGCAACCAGAATTTCATTTGCAAGCGCCCTGAGCCGCCGTTTCGCGCGATTGCGGCATACGGCATTCCCGACTTTCTTGCTGGCCGTCAGGCCGTAACGCATCCGCGGCGCTTCAGCCTTTTTGTTTTCGTTCGCCGCGGGTTCTTCCGCAACCGGCGCCGGAAGGGAATGTTTTTTTACCTGCAAAACCAGGCCGGGCATGGCCCACTTTTTGCCGCTGGCCGCCACGGCCAGAAATTCAGAACGTTTTTTAAGCGTCATAATGTCCGGTTTGCGGGGCATGTTAAAAGCCCCCGCCGCTCAGGCCGAAAGGCGCTTGCGGCCCCGGGCGCGGCGGCGCGCGATGACCTTCTGGCCGTTCCTGGTCGCCATGCGAGCGCGGTAGCCATGACGGCGCTTGCGCACCAGCTTGCTGGGTTGATAGGTACGTTTCACGGGATCAGCTCCTGTTTTCTAAAGCGCAAGGTGTATAGGGGTTTGGCGCGCTTGAGTCAAACATCCCTCGTTGACGCGCCGGTTGCGGGAATAAATGGTTAACGGGCAATGGCATGGGGGGCTTTGGCTGGCAGGCGCGGCCGGATACAAGCCCGAAAAACCCTATTCAAACAAGGAACTATCCAACAATGCAGCAAGTTCCTTGGCCATAAGCTCGGCGATTTTTTGGCGTTGCCTGGGCTGGCGCAAAAGGGCCTCGTCTTTCGGGTTTGAAAGAAAGCCGGTTTCGATGAGCAGCGAAGGCACGTCGGGCGCGCGCAACACCGCGAAATTGGCCGCGCGCATCGGACGCTCCAAAAGCCGCCATTTCCGCCCTATCGCCTGCACGAAAACCGATCTGGCGCGCATCGCCGTGTTGCAGGTGCGGCGCGCGGTGAGGTCGTAAAGGATGGACATAATTTCCTGATCCGCTTTGGGAAGGTCGATTCCGCCGATCACGTCGGCGTGGTTTTCCTTTTCCGCCAAGGCATCCGCCAGCGTGTCCGAGGCCTTGCCGGACAGCGTATAGACCGAAAGGCCCCGCGCGCCGATGTTGGGGGCGCTGTCGGCGTGCACCGAAACGAACAAATCCGCATGCGCCGCGCGGCCGCGCTCCACGCGTTCCTTAAGCGGAAGAAACTCGTCCTTGTCCCGCGTCAGCTTGACCTGAACGCCCGGATGCTTTTCGAGCGTTGCGGCCATGTGTTGCGCGATGTCGAGCGTAACGTCCTTTTCCTGAAGGCCGCGCGAGCCGAGCGCGCCCGGATCGTGGCCGCCATGCCCGGGATCGATCATGAGCAGCCGCGGCGCGCGCGGTTTTTTGCCGGGAAGGGGCGTAAGCGCGCGCGCCGTTGTTTTCGCCTGAAGAGTCAACGGGAAGGCCAAGCCGAGGGAAAAAAGCGGCAGCGCCAACCCGAGCCGCAAAAATCGCCGCCGCGTCAGGCTGGGGCAGAAGCGTTCATCAGGCGATGGGGCGCTTTCGTCGTTCATGCGGGAATCGTAGCAATCCTGTTTTAAGGTATTATTAATGTTTAAGGCCGGGCAGCGCTAGAAAACTTTGGAAATCCGTATAATTGTGAAAAGGAGCGATTTTTTGACGAAAGAAAATCGTGTATGTGGGTGTCTATGAACCGTGCTTTGGGATTCTTAACCGTCGTTGCCGGGTTGTTTTGTTTTCCGGGCGTTGCTGCGCAGGCCGGGGCCTACGGCTGCCCGGCGTATCAGGAGCCCCTGATAACCGTTACGCCTGCCGTGGTGCCCGAACGATATGACAATAGCTTGAGCCTAGGGCAAATTCAGGCGATGGTGGGCCAGCCCAATACGACGTACGCCGGGATGCGCGAATTTCCGGTTGGCCTGACGGCCGCCAATCTGCGGCTCGATTCTTCCTTCGAGGTTACGACGCGAAGCGTGGAGGGCGATCCCATGGTGTGCGCTCAAATCTCGCGGATGGACATGCAGGCAGGTCTTATGGACACGACCATCTATATGGCGCGCGAATTGCCGCGGCCTTCCTGTGGTTTCGATGCCGTGCTTGAGCACGAAGGCCGCCATGTCGCCACGGACCGCTGGCTGCTGGCTGCCTACGTTCCGCAATTGCATGATCTGCTGGCAGGTGAAATACGGCGCCTCGGCGTCGTGCGCGCAAGTTCCGCCGCCGTGGCCGAGGCGCGGCTGCGCAAGGCCGTCAATGATTATCTGGGCGCGCTGGGCGCCAGCATCGCTTCCGAGCGCGAACGGCAGCAAAAGCAGATCGACTCGCCCGGCGAGTACCGGCGTCTGACGGTGGCCTGCAACGGCGAACTTGCGCGATTGCTTAGTGCTTATGCGCCGCGGGAATAAATTGTTATTTTGTTCAGTTGTTTTGGCGTGGCGAAGTTCAAATACCTCATATCATTTATCGGGGGTGCCCAATTAAGCATTAAGCATTTCGTAATATTCTATGCCCACAATGAGAAGGTGTTTTTGCGATTAGGGAGGCCCGGTCCATGCGCATCCGTCTTGTTTTTGCTGTTCTTACCTTTATGAGCGTTTCGTTTGTGTCCCCTGCCTCTGCCGCAGTTTGCAAGCCTTCTGATCTCGTAGGGACATCTTTTGTGTGTCTCTCTATGCCTTGCGATCAACCGGGCGCCACAACGATGGACAATCTTGGTTATAACCTTATCGCTTGTCTCAAGGACGGGCCGTCGGGAACGCATGTCTGGAAGTCGATGTCAGGAGGAAGTGCCGGGGGAACTTGCTATGTGGATTATGCTTTGACTCCGGCAGCGACTCTGCCCGCCTTGCCTCCGAGTCTGCCCGTCGGAAGTCCCTGTAAGGCAAGCGGATTTACCGTTAAGGGTTCCGCTGGCATTTATGGCTACTGCGTCTCCCCTTCATACCCCGGCAACCTTGCTTTCGTTCCGGCGGGCGGTAATTGCATCACTTGGGGAAGTGTTTGGACCATCTACGAAACTGGCGAAGCGTATTTGTGTTGCCAGAACTGACGGCAGAGCTTAGCCCAGCAAATATGACGCTCATTTCTTGTGCCATTTGGCAAGTAAGTCGTCGGCCAGACACTCCCGCCTTTACCTGGATCCCGGCTTCCGTTGGGATAAGGTTTTTCTAAAACTCGCGATGCTCGAAGAAAAACCTTACTTTGCCGCCATCATGGCTTGTGCCGTGTCCGCCATGCGGCAGGAGAAGCCCCATTCGTTGTCGTACCAGCTCATGACGCGCACGAACGTGCCTTCGATGACCTTCGTTTCGTTGAGGGCGAAGATGGACGAGCGTGTATCGTGGTTGAAGTCCGTCGACACCAGCGGCTCGGTGTAGCAGCCCAAAATGCCCTTGAGCGGGCCGCTGGCCGCGGCCGCGCTGATGGCCTTGGTGATCTCGTCCACTGTCGTCGGGCGTTTGGCCACGAACTTGAAATCGACCACCGAGACGTTCGGCGTCGGCACGCGGATGGCCGTGCCGTCCAGTTTGCCCTTGAGCGCGGGCAAAACCTTGCCCACGGCTTTCGCGGCGCCCGTCGAGGTCGGGATCATGTTAAGCGCCCCGGCGCGCGCGCGGTGCAGATCGCTGTGCATCGTGTCCACCAGACGCTGGTCGCCGGTGTAGGAATGGATCGTCGTCATGAAGCCGTGCTCGATGCCGATGGCGTTGTTGAGCACATACGCGACCGGCGCGAGGCAGTTCGTGGTGCACGAGGCGTTGGAGACGATCTGGTGGCCGGCCTTAAGCTCGCCGTGGTTCACGCCGTAGACGACCATGATGTCTTCGTCCGTGGAGGGCGCGGAGATCAACACCTTTTTGGCCCCCGCTTCCAGATGCTTCGCGGCGCCGTCGCGCTTGGTAAAGCGGCCCGAGCACTCCATCGCCACGTCGACGTTCATCGCGCCCCAGCCGAGCTTTGTGGGGTCGGCGATTTGCAAGCCCTTGACGCGCTGGCCGTTGACAATGAGGTCGTTGCCGTCCACCTCGACCGTGCCTTTGAAGCGGCCGTGCACCGAGTCGTATTTCAAGAGATGCGCGTTGGTCGCGGCGTCGGCCAGATCGTTGATCGCCACGATCTCGACGTCCTTGCGCCCGGATTCAAACAGAGCCCGCAAAACCAGACGCCCGATGCGCCCGAAACCGTTGATCGCTACCCGTGTCGTCATAGGAACCTCGTTATGCCGTTGTTGGAAGAGTCGTTGATGTTTCTCTAGAGATGCAGTTTATCGGTGAGAAGGTGTCGGAGATCATCATGGAGAATTCGTTTAGGCATCTCCGCTTCACTTACTGGAACATATTGCATTCTCCCGTTGAGCCACTTCCCCACGAGAAAATTGCCTTGTTCATCTTTGATGGGGTTGCCAAAAAAGCGGGTAGTTTTGATTTCGAGAACATAACGGATCCTCGAAAAACCGTCATCGTTAGAATACCCCTGACTTACGTATACATAATCATCATCGATGAGTTTGTGTTTCCCCACAACGTCTTCTTTGAACGATATAAATTCAGAAAGCCCCTCTTGATGCCTAACACGCTCCGCGAAACTCATTGGCGATGCCAATCCGTCGAATTTGCTCATAATCTTTCTCCTTATTTTACAAAAAGTTTAACGCTATTAATTCAATGCTTTATACACTCCGTCCATTATTCTGTAAACTTCATAGGCGTTATTAATGTCAGCAGAGAGTCTGGGGATGACTTCAAAATTCTTCAATTTTTCTGGAGCCCCCATTTGCGATCACATGCGTGGCAT
>JAQUPC010000068.1 GCA_028716765.1 Alphaproteobacteria bacterium
TCCGACATGATCGAAGACACGATGGCGATGCTCTCGGAGTTCGGCATCAACGTCATCGAAGGCGATGAAGAAGAAGCGCCCGCAAAGGCCGCCGAAGGCGAGGAAGAAGCCGAAGGCGAAGCCAAAGGCAACATCGACGCCGCCGACATCGGCCGCACCGACGATCCCGTCCGCCTCTACTTGCGCGAGATGGGCTCGGTCGAGTTGCTGAGCCGCGAAGGCGAAATCGCCATCGCCAAGCGCATCGAAGCCGGACGCGAGATGATGATCAGCGGCATCTGCGAGTCGCCGCTCACCATTCAGGCTATCCTCGGCTGGCACGACGCCCTTAACGAGGGCAAGATGCTTTTGCGGGACATCATCGACCTCGAAGCCACGTACGGCGGCGGCCCCAGCAACGAGGCCGAAATGCTGGGCGAAGGCGAAAGCGCCGCCGCCGCTGAGGAAACCGAAGACAAGCCCGAAGGCGAAGCGGAAGGCGATTTCGACGCCGAAGGGGACGAGGAAAATCTTTCCCTCTCCATGCTGGAGGAAAAGCTCAAGCCGCAGGTTATGGAGACCTTCGAAAGCATCGCGTCCGCTTACGCCAAGCTGTTTCGGCTGCAAACGCAACGGCATGCGGCCTTTCAAAAGGGCGAGGCGATCACGCCTCAGTCCAACAAGAAATTCGAACAGGCGAAAGAGGAGCTGGTCGATCTTGTCCGCACCGTCCGCCTGAACAATCACAGGCTGGAGCAGCTGGTTCAGCAGCTTTACACGCTCAACCGCCGCCTGCTTGGCATCGAAGGCCGCATCCTGCGCCTCGCGACCGACAGCGGCCTGAAGCGCGAGGACTTTCTCGCCCGCTACAACGGTCATGAACTTGACCGCAACTGGCTCAACGAGGTTTTCAACCCGAAAGCGGCGCCCAAAAAGGCCGCGGCGGACAAAGCCGAAAAAGGCAAAAAAGGCGCCAAAGACAAAGGCAAGGAAAAGTCCGCAGAGGCCAAAGCCGAGGAACCCGCGCCGCGCTTCGTAGCCCCCAACGTCAAGGCGTGGACCAAGTTCGTCGAGCGGCACGAAGGCGAAGTAGACCGCCTGCGCGCGGAAATTGCCTCGATCTGCGACGAAGCCGGCCTGCCGCTGACCGATTTCAAGCGCATCGTCATGACGGTGCAAAAAGGCGAGCGCGAATCCAATCGCGCCAAGAAGGAAATGGTGGAGGCCAACCTGCGCCTCGTCATTTCCATCGCCAAAAAATACACCAACCGCGGCTTGCAGTTCCTCGACCTCATTCAGGAAGGCAACATCGGCCTCATGAAAGCGGTGGAAAAGTTCGAATACCGCCGCGGCTACAAGTTCTCGACCTACGCCACATGGTGGATCCGTCAAGCCATCACGCGCTCGATCGCCGATCAGGCGCGCACGATCCGCATCCCCGTGCACATGATCGAGACGATCAACAAGCTGGTGCGCACCAGCCGCCAGATGCTGCACGAAATCGGCCGTGAGCCGACGCCGGAGGAACTGGCCGAAAAACTGCACATGCCTCTTGAGAAGGTGCGCAAGGTGCTCAAGATCGCCAAGGAGCCGATCAGCCTCGAAACGCCCATCGGCGACGAGGAAGATTCGCATCTCGGCGACTTCATCGAGGACAAGAACGCCGTCCAGCCGCTCGACTCGGCCATTCTCGGCAATCTGCGCGAGACGACGACGCGCGTGCTGGCCACCCTCACCGCCCGCGAGGAGCGCGTGTTGCGCATGCGCTTCGGTATCGGCATGAATACGGACCATACGCTCGAGGAAGTCGGCCAACAGTTCAGCGTCACCCGCGAACGCATCCGCCAGATCGAGGCCAAGGCCCTGCGCAAGCTCAAGCACCCCTCGCGCTCGCGCAAACTGCGCAGCTTTTTGGATACCTAAAATTCTCCCTGTCCTGCGAGCAAAATCGCTTCTGTTGAATCGCGATCTCCTCTAATGGAGTGGCATGCGCATAATCGTTCTCTTGGCTGCTTTAGCGTTTCCTCTTTCGGCGTTCGCCACTTGCCCCGACGTTAGCATTGCGCCACGAACCGGCTCCTCGACGGCGGCAAGCATGGCGGCGTCGGCGCCTTATAGCCTCGACGAGACCGGCGTTCTGGTCTTCGATTATGGCAAGCAATACAACGGCCTTGGGAAATTCCATAATCCGTACTTCATTACGAATTACGCCAATCTTCTTTTTAAGGAATATCTGGAATCGAACTGCCAAAACGCAAGCATACTCCAAAAATTCCTTATCCAGGCGGATTGGCTGGTTAAGACGGCCGAACGGAAAAACGGGGCGTCCGTCTGGAGCTACCCCTTCGCGCAGCCGGTCTTCGATCTAAAGCCGGGCTGGATTTCCGGAATCGGGCAATCGCGCATCGCCGGCGTCCTTCAACGCGCCTTCGCGCTCACGGGAAAGGACGAGTATCACCTTATCGCAGAAGAGGCGATGCAGGTTTACAAGAGGCCGCTTGCCGAAGGCGGCGTTGCGACGCGTGACGGCGGCGTAACATGGATTGAAGAGGCGGCCAATCCGAACGGCACGTCCTATAAGATCCTTAACGGCCACATAACGGCCCTCGCAGGCATTCTCGATTTCTACCGCATCACGGGCGAACCGGAATGGAAAGAATTATTCGATCGCGGCGTCGCGGCCGTACACCGCGATATCGCCAAGTTCGATGCCGGTTTTATTTCCTACTATTCCCTTGCCGCGCACGGCATCCGGCAAATGGCGGCGCGGCGGGATTATAACTCCCTGCATGTGCATCAATTGCTATGGCTTTTCGATGAGACGGACGATCCCCTCTTTCTTGAATGGGCGAGCCGTTTTCAGGCCTATGAAATGAACACGGACCGTTATTCGGCAAAAGGATCAATCGATCCCAAAGGGCACGGCCCCGGCGAGGCTGCAGGTTTTTACGGCAATCGATACTGGTCGCATTCGGGTTTTCCCACGTGGCTTGAAATCGGCGCGGAAAGCCCGGCGCTTTTTCGCGGTATTGCGGTGCATGGAAACGGGGAAAAGTCGACGCCTCGCGACTTTTCGGTCTCGGCGCGGCTGGACGGCCAATGGCGCGTCGTGGCCGAAGCGAAGGGCAATGCAGATATGAGGCGGGTGCTCGCGTTTCCGTCTCCTGTGAAAGCCGATGCCTTTCGCGTTGATATTGAATCCGACAACGGCAACAGGAACGTCGCGCTTCAAGCCGCCATGCCGATTCGCGCCGAACCTCAATTCTGGCCTATCGCCAACGAATGCAACTACCGCATCGGAAGGGGCAACTACAATTTCGATCTGGCGTTCGATAATGATTCCAAAACGGCCATGCGCGTCTATTGCCCGGGTTGGGTCGTCGTGCCCACAGGCGGGGCGGAAAAATTAACGATCGATGCGCGCGCGGCTGAAGGTGCGATGTTTGGCATCGCCTACTCGGACGATCTCCGCAAATGGACACCAGCCGGGAACCTTGCCGCGCAGGCAACAGCAGTTAAGCTTCCACACTATAAATTCCTGAAAGTGTCTTTCGGCAAAGACGTGAGTGAAATACGAGCCATCCGGCTTGATTAGGGGACGGGCTTATGATGTCCAAACCCTTCTCGCTCGCGAAAGCTGCAAAGTTTCCCCGATGCTTAATTTTTGATTAAGATTTTGGCGTGCTGATGCCGGCGAAAGTAGGATGGCGGCCAAAAGTCAGATCGAAATTGCCGAATCTCCTGCCTTGATAACCGAAAAATAGAATCGCTTTGTGAAAAAAGACTCCCAAAATATGAAACCCCTGTTCGACCTACCTGCGATCGCGAGGTATGCCGAACAGGGGTTTTAAAGTAGACTTTATCGCCCAAAAGGGCGAGAAAGCTTACTTTTTCTTCTTTTTCGCGACTTTCTTTTTCGCCGGGGCTTTCTTCGCCTTCTTCACGGCTTTTTTCTTAGCAGCCATAGTAGACCTCCTTAACTAGAGTAGAGTGTCGACATGTTGTGTCCAGTCATAAGATTAGTCAACAACATTTTGTCGTTTGCTTCTTTATGCGCCTTCGCAAACCCATGTTGATCGTCTTACGTTGCAGTGTTGCAACATATCATCGGCTGTTCTCCGAACGAAACGACACTTGCGCATCACGATCATCGACAGACGACGACACTTATAAAGATACAATCGCACACAACTTACGACTCACATAGAGAAGCATGAATTATATGTCATGGATTTCGTAAACGAATTATGAATCAGATGCAGAAGGCGGGTATCAGGGATCGGATGCAGGATATGAAAGAAGCTGTTTTACAAAACAGCACGCGTCCGGATTCCCGTTCTCGACGCTTCATTTTCTGCTGTTGCGGTAACCCCTCTGATCCCTGTATTCTGTTCTTCGTCCTCTGGAAGGGCCTGTAGCTCAGTTGGTTAGAGCGGACCGCTCATAACGGTCTGGTCGTAGGTTCAAGTCCTACCGGGCCCACCACCTTTCGCCGGTACAGACCGGAGACATGATTGACACCCGCGTTCGCTACGGCCCGGCTTCAGTCAGCCTCAATCAGAGCCTGCGAACCACGGCTCGTCCACTGCGCTTGCGGGCCCGAGGAAGGCGGCCGCCCATGCATGCATTCAAGCGCCTGCATGAGCGCGGCATGAAACATGTGCGGCTTGGCGACGTGGTCGATCGGGGATATGCCGCCCCCCGTCCCCTTCACCATGACCGTGCCGTATCCGAGAATCCGGCCCGTGATCGATTGCTCGATGTTGGCGCCTTCGACCTTGGGCAGCATCAACTCATAGGTCGTTACGGAAATCAGGCCGTGCTTGGCGATCACGCGCTGATTGGTAATGACAAGTTCGGTGGAAATCTGGCGGACAAAAGCGAAAATCAGGTACAGGGCGCCGATAAAGATAATCGCCAGAGCGCCGTAACGGATCGGAACGTCGAGATATCCGGCGATGTCGCCGCTTAGATACTTGCGCGTCAGGACATGGCCATAATGCCCTAACAGCGCGCCGATCACCGTAATAGTCGTGCCGAAGTGATAGACGATCCAGTGCAGGTCGGCCGAAAAACAAACTTTTTCGCCACCTTGCATGTTTTTTTCGATATAGCGCCCCATGACAACTCTCCGTAGCATCAAGAACGAATACGCCTCATCCCCTGGCGGGATTCTCCTGCGCCGCCAGAAACCGCTCGGCCTCCAGCGCCGCCATGCACCCCATCCCGGCCGCCGTCACGGCTTGCCGGAAAACCTTGTCTTTGACATCCCCGGCCGCGAACACCCCCGGAATGCCTGTGGCGGTCGAATCGGGCTTGGTCAGCACATAGCCCTCTTCGTCCATCTCAAGCTTGCCTTTAAATATCTTCGTAGCCGGTTCGTGCCCGATGGCGATGAAAACGCCGTCGGCGGCAATTTCCTGGACAGCGTTCGTTTTCACGTTCCTCAAACGAACGCCCGTTACGGCGCGCACCGGCTCGTTCTGCCCCTTGATCTCTTCAACGATACTGTCCCAGATAACATTAATCTTGGGGTTGGCGGCGACGCGTTCGCGCAGAATTTTCTCGCAGCGGAAAGCGTCGCGGCGATGCACGATCGACACTTTACTGGCGTGATGCGTCAGATAAAGAGCGTCCTCTATGGCCGTATTGCCCCCGCCGATGACGGCAACCTCCTTGCCGCGAAAGAAAAAGCCGTCGCACGTCGCGCACCCGGATACGCCGAAGCCCTGAAAATGCTTTTCGCTCTCAAGACCGAGCCACCTCGCCTGCGCGCCCGTGGCGATGATAACGGTGTCGGCCAGAAAGACGTCGCCTGAATCGCCCGTGCACCGGAACGGGCGCTGCGAAAAATCGACATCGCTAATAAGGTCAAAAAGAAGCTGCGCTCCCACATTGCCGGACTGCGCGGCCATCTGCTCCATGAGCCACGGCCCTTGGATCGATTCAGCGAATCCCGGGTAGTTCTCGACGTCCGTCGTGACCGTAAGCTGGCCGCCCGGCTGCATGCCCTGCACGACGATGGGTTTCAGGTTCGCGCGCGCGGCGTAAATTGCCACCGTATAACCGGCTGGTCCCGAACCGATGATAAGAACTTGAGTTCTGTGTGTTGTCATGACCTTACCGTTGCAATCGACTTCGCGCGCCCGGCAATCGGGGCCGCAGTCAGAATAGCATGACATATATATAAGTGTGTGTCATCGCTTGCCGAATCACTTTCGATCTATCGAAAAGATACGAAAAATACAGGCTCATTAATGATAAATTAGCGATTTAACGGCGAGTCTCGTTCCGTTGCGTTTTTCTCCGCCTTCCTTACAGGAACAATTAAAACCGTAACATGAAGATTCTCGCCAGAAAAATCCCGGTCAAGGCTGTTCTCGTCTTTGTCGTCGTCACCCTTGGCATAGCTGCGGTGGCATGCTGGTCCCTTGCCCATTATCGTTCCTCGATGATGGTACAAAGAGAGCAAAAAGTGCGCGCGATGGTCGAGAACGTCTATGTCCTCGTCGACTTTTACTATCAGAAAATCGCCCACGAAGGCATGACTGAAGAGGAAGCCAAGCAGTATACCTTCCAGGCCATTCGCGAACTTCCCTATGATATCAACGGCTATGTCTGGATCAACGATATGCAAGGCGTCATGATCATGCATCCAATCCTGCCCGAGATCAATGGCAAGTACTTGTATGACTACCAGGATTCAAACGGCGTTTACCTGTTCAGGGAGTTTATCAAGACCGTCGAAACGATAGGAGCCGGGTTTGTCGCCTACACGTGGCCGAAACCCGATGAACCAAAAGACAAGGAGTATCCAAAATTATCGTACGTCCGGGATTTTGCTCCCTGGGGATGGATTATCGGCTCCGGCATCTACATCGACGATGTCGATACGGCCTTCCGGCAGGCCATCTATGTTTCGGGCGGACTTGTTCTCGCGGGACTCCTCTTCGTCGTCGCCTTAATCCTTACGTTCTCGGAAAGCTTCAAAAAACCCTGAGTTAACGGCCAACGCCATGCAACTGCCAGGTACGCCCCCCCTCCCCCTCTCCTCTCCCGACCTTCCGTTCGGCAGCGACGATCAGGCTATGGTCAAGGGGACGGCGTACGAGTTTCCAAAACGGCTTCTTATTATCGCCATGTCGCTTACGATGCTGGCTATCGTGTGGGTAGGCGGCAACAGTTATTCTTTCTACCGCCTTATGAACCATCAGGTCCTCGACGATATGAAAGTCGGCGAAGCCGGCGGCGAAATTCTCTATCTCAACAGTATTTTATCCCGTACGACGCGCATGGCCGCCCTGACGGGCGATCCCCAATGGGAAAAACGCTATCAGAGCAACGCGGGACGGCTCGAATACGATATCCGCCAGGTTTTGACGGCATTCGGCGACCGTGATTTGCACAACTTCGCGCAGGAAGCCGATCTAGCCCACAAACGCCTGACCGTTATGGAGCGGGAAACCTACTCTCTCGTCCGTCAGGGAAATCTGGAGGCCGCGCAAAAAATTATTGATGGCCCCGCATATACCGAGAACAAGCTTATTTATGCCGACAGCCTCAACAAGCTGGCTAATAAAATCAGCGACACGTCGCACCAGCGCGCCAACAATCTTGCAAACAATTTCTACAGGACGATCTATGTCGTTTTCCTCGGCGGCTTCATTTTGCTGATTTCATGGTTCTTCGCGTTACGCAGCATCCGTAGATGGCAGAAAGAACTGGAAGCCGCACGCAGCGCACTTTCCATGCGTATTACCGAAAAAGAATACATGGAAATGCAAATGACGGAGTATGTGCGCCGCATGGAACAGGCGCAGATCGAGATCACGGCAGCCCGCAGGCAAGCGGAACAGGAGGCGCGCACAACGGCCCTGCTCAAAAGCGTCGCCGCCACCGCTAATAAAACGTCCGACATCGATGCCGCCATAAAAACCGTGCTCGAACTTATGTGCGGGTTTCTCGGCTGGCCCCTCGGTCACGCTTACCTTGTCGATGAAGGAAACGCTCTCCTGCGTTCAACCGGCTTGTGGTCCGCCGCCGGCCCCGACAAATACAAAATTTTCATGCAAGCGACCGCTGAAACGACCTTCAAGCGCGGCGAGGGTCTTCCCGGCCAATCTTGGGAAACGTTGTCGCCCGCATGGATTGCCGATGTCCAGCAATTTTCAAGTTGCCCGCGCATAAAACCGGTGCCCGCGTCGCTTCTGGGCTCCGGATTTGCCTTCCCCGTTATTCTGCATGGCCAGGCCGTCTATATTCTCGAGTTTTTTTCCGAACAGAGCGCGGAAATAAACAAGGACGTCATGGATATGATGAAAGAAATAGGAAACCAGCTTGTCCTTGTCATCGAACGCCATAAAAACGAAATTTCGCTTCAGCACGCCAAAGAAGCCGCCGAGGCGGCCAATGCGGCAAAAAGCGACTTTCTGGCCAATATGAGCCATGAAATTCGCACGCCCATGAATGGCGTCCTTGGCATGCTCGCGCTGGCGCTGGATACGGAATTGTCCCGCCAGCAACGCGAATGGGTCGAGATCGCGCGGCAATCGGGCGAAGGACTTCTGGAGATCATCAACGATATTCTCGACCTTTCGAAGATCGAAGCCAACCAGCTGGTGATCGAGCATATACCTTTCAGCCTCTACAGTTCCGTCGAAGCGATTACCGATCTTCTCTACGCCCGCGCCAAAGCCAAAAACCTGAGGCTACTGGTTCAATTTGCCCCCGATCTACCCCGCCGGATCATAGGCGATCCGCTCCGGCTGCGGCAGATTATTATGAATCTGGTGGGCAATGCCTTAAAATTCACCGAATACGGCCACATTCTTATTCGCGCCAAATGCGCTGCGGTTCCCGACAATCACCTCTTATTGTATGTCGAGATCGAGGACACGGGCATCGGGATCGCCGCCGACAAACTGACCTATATCTTCAACAAATTCAGCCAGGAGCAGGAATCCACGACCCGCCGTTTCGGCGGCACCGGCCTTGGCCTGACGATCTGCAAACAGCTTGCGGAAATGATGGACGGCGATATCGGCGTCCGGAGCAAGGCCGGCGAAGGTTCGGTGTTCTGGTTCACGGTAAAACTGAAGCAAGATGTTACGGCTCCGGCTTCCCCTCCCCTTCCGGCTGACCTGATCAACGCCCGCGTGATGGTTTATGAAAACTACGCCCCGGCGGGAAACATAAAAACGGATTACCTTAAGAGCTGGGGCCTGCGTTGCGACAATCTGAACAGTGCTCAAGCGGTATTATCAGGCCTTCTAGAGAGCCGCAAAGCCAACGATCCGCACCGGTTTGTCCTGGTGGACGCCGAAGGCGCCGAAGACGAATGGTGGTCGTTGGTGCGCAGCATAGCCGCCTCGGAAAGTCTCCGCGATCTTCTCGTGATTCTCTGCACGCCGCCCGATATGAAGTTGCAAAACTACGACCTGAAAGGCAACCATGTCGCGGCTATTTTGACGAAGCCCGTCTATCCCTCATCGCTGTCCGACATACTGGCTTACCTCTGGCAAAACAAGGACAACCTTGCGGATATGCATGTCGCGACGCGCCGTACGCTGGAACGCATAGCGTCGCATCCGGCCGCCGTGGCTATACCATCCGTTCTGGCCACGCATTTCGCGGGAACGCACGTGCTTCTCGTGGAAGACCAGATGGTCAACCAGATTTTGATGAAAACGATCCTCGAAAAAGCGGGATGCAAGGTCGAGATGGCCCGCAACGGAATCGAGGCCGTTCAAAAGGCCACGGCAGGCAATTACGGCATCGTTTTCATGGATTGCCAGATGCCCGAGATGGACGGGTTCGAAGCTACCCGCGAAATTCGCGCCTTTGAGGAAGGCAAGGAACGGCATGTTCCCATCGTCGCCCTGACGGCCGACGCCATGCAGGGCGACAGGGAAAAATGCCTGCGCACCGGCATGGACGACTACATTAACAAGCCGGTCAACCCCGAAAAAATCCACGATATGATCCGGAAGCATGTGAAGGAAACGGAAGACTCATAGAGAGTTTTTCTCGACGCTCCTTATAGTTAACGATTCCTGAACGCCGCGGCGGGGCCGTCGCCCACCCTCTTTTTCCGCAAAAAAATCCGGCTTAAGTTAAACGGCCATTAACTTGAAAGTATTATAGTGCCCGATTGGTCGTGAACGCGATTGATCTTTGCCGTATGATCCTCTTAAGAAGGACGCGAACATATAAGAAGGCCTTTTATTTTACTCATGAATTTTTCGGAAAAAAATAATGAGATACGCGTTAAAAAAACTCTATGACCGCTCGGTCGTCCGGCTCAACGAACTTGAGAAACAGGCCGATGATAAACGAGCCTTCATCATCGCGGCCGTTACCGAAGAGCGCAAAAAGGACACGAGCAAGCCCGCCTTTCAGGACGACCGGGAAGCCGTTGCTTACTACCGGGACAAGCTGTGGACCGGAGCAAATATAATCAAATTCGATTCCGCGGATGCTCCCGAACTCAAGGAAGTCTATCCAACCTATCAACAGAACTTCCCGATCGAGAGCGAACAGGAAACCATCGAAGGTTTCCGGGCGTGCCTTGACTTAAAAAACGACGCGTCTCTTCAGGAAAAATGCGGTCCGTTCAAGGAAGCGTGGATTTGCGTCAGGGATCCCGAAACGGGAAAAATCATCGCCGCGATCAATTTCTCCACGTTTACGTTCAATGACCGGAACGCCCCGGAGGCAAAAATACACGCCGATGGCACCCAGCACCTAACCTTTGTTTTCGTCGCGCCGGAATACCGCCATCTTGGCATTGCCAAAAAACTCATCGGGGAGGCGGAAGCCTATTCCCGCGATTTTATCGCCAGGAACAGCGAGCCGCGCCTGACGGCAGATCAAGTGCGGATGGAGACGTTTACCGAACAAAACTACCCGCCCAAAATGACCGTCAAACAGTATATTTTCGACACCCTGAACGCGGGCATCAAACAATACGCCCGCCTGAAGTGGTGGTCGGGGCGGGGCTTTGCGCCGTTGAACTTTTCCTATGTTCAGCTTGCTCTGGAAAAAGGCGCAAAAGCCTGCGAAAACGTCCGCCTTCATATCAAGAAAAGAAACGGCCTGCATACGATACCCGCGGCCGTCGTCCATGCGCACATCGCCGCGTTTTTTCGAACCTCCGTTTTCAAAGGCGAGCCTATCGAGAACGACAATTACTACAAGAACCAGGCCAAAGAACTCGGCAGGATGGGAGAGGTTAAAATACTCCCGCACGACAATTTTGACGCCAAGGAAAGAGAAATCGAAAACATCATAACAAACCCCCATCTTGCCGAAGCCGTCCAGCCCAATCCGTTTATCGGCGCCATGCTTAT
>JAQUPC010000069.1 GCA_028716765.1 Alphaproteobacteria bacterium
GCCGCGCTTAGCCGCCTGGTGTTCGCAGGTTCTGTCAACAGCAAGAACCTGAAGTCGTCGTTCAGCAACACGCCGGGAACAACCGGCTTTATCAACACGGCAAATCAAAAAACGGCTCTCAGCTCATTATGGCTTATGGCGCCGGGGGAAAGCCTAATCGGCGCGTATTATTCCGGCGCTAACAACTATGCCTACGCGAGCGGCACGTCTTTTTCGGCGCCAATGATAAGCGGCGCGCTTGCGTTGCTTGGAGCCCGCTGGCCGGTCCTGTTCAGAAACGGCACGGCGACCAGACTCCTGTTTCAAACGGCTAGCGATTTAGGAACGAAAGGAGTCGATACGACTTTCGGCACAGGCCTTCTGAACATGAACAAGGCATGGCAGCCGGCGGGCGCGCTTACGATTACGAATACAAAAGGCCAAAAGATAGCCGTTAGCAGCATCACGGGCAGCATGCTCTCCAGCGGCGCCTTCGGCTCGCTGAGCAGCCTGACCAGCAAACTCAGCAGCATGACGGCTTTAGACTCCTATCAGCGCGACTTCAAAGTCAACCTGTCCAGCCTTATCACGCCCAGCAAAGCCTCTTCGGCGACAGCCTCGGCCGCGACGGCCCCCAAAACAACGGCCACGGGAGCAAGATTCACGGACGGCAGCTCGTTCGCGATGGCCAGTATGCAATACCGCGACATGCATGACGTGAAGCCCTTCGGCATGCCGGAAAAGCCGAACGGATGGTATATGTCGTTTACGGACTCCAGAGGCTCGACGTTTGCGGGCGGGTATGGCTTCCCGGCCTCCGCCGCGTTTACCGAAGCGATGTGGGGCAGCGATAATCTGGCCGCGCAGGACGTCACCGAACTCGGCATCTCCAACAGCCTTATGCGCTTCGCCGAAGGCGGCCAGTTCACGGCATACGGCCGCCGCGTCGGCGGCAATTCGCGTCTCGCCTTCTCATGGTCGCAAACGTCGAACACCGTTTCCATGATGGACTTGCCTTGGACCGTTTCGAACGCCAGCGCTTTCGGCGCCGGGTTCACGACGAAAGTCACCGACAGATGGTCCGTCGGCTTGACGGTCAACGCGCTGAACGAGAAAAACGGCCTTCTCGGCTCGACCTACGCCGACAGCGGCATCGGTTTCGGCAAGAGCCACAACAGCGTTTCGACGGGCATAACGTCCACATTCGATATGGGCAACAAGTTGAACCTCGTCGTCGACGCCTCGTGGGTTCGCAGCGACGGCGCGAGCATGAGCGACGGATTGATCTCGAACGTTTCCTCCATCAATGCGCGCAGCATGGGCGCAGCCCTCGTTCAACGCGACGCCTTTAGAAAGGACGACAGGTTGTCCCTCGCCGTCCGGAAACCGCTCCGTATATATTCGGGCTCGGCCTCGCTTTCCATGACGTCGGTTGACAGCCAGGGCTACGCCTATACGCAAAGCGAAAGCGTCAGCCTCAAGCCCGACGGCAACGAAACCGATTTTTCGATGACGTATGAAACGCCGTCTAAGTACGGCATCGATTGGACGGCTTCGCTCACCGCGCGGCACGATGCGGATAATGTGCGCGGAAGAGTCTCGGCCGATCTTCTCGTCGGCGCGAAGCTTTCGTTTTGATCCGAGTGAACCTTCAACCGTAATGCTCGCAAGCACTGCGTAATGCCCGCGCAGAATCTCGTGCGTCATTCCCGTGTAGGCGGAGAATCCGGCGTCGCATCATCTACACGACATTTGAGTCATCCGGCCCGCAGACGCGATGACCACGAATTTTATCCGGCAGCCATCAATCCTCTCTCCGACCAACCTTCAATTTTTGATAGGGTTTCAGAACCTAGTGCGTATGATCCTGGCGCACTTGCCATCTTAGATAAAATCGCAGATAGGGGTCAGCAACCGTAATTTCTCTAGTATCCTCATTCCAGTCAATCGCTGACTCGGCCCCTATTTCACGTGAGATATTTGTAAGCTGTTTTAAGGCTGCCGTTATTTCGTGCTTCTGCGGCATTTTGTCTTCAAGGAGACCATTCATGACGTCTCTTAATTCATCATATTTGATCGTAGATTTTGGCCCCGTTTCAGCAATGGCGAGAAGGGTTACCTCATAGATATCCACATCCCCTCCTACTTTTAGGGGTCTTTTTTCACGTAGCTTACGACTTTGAGGTCCAGCAGCCAGTTTCTTGTATATTGGAAGGCCTGCATCATGTGCTAACTTTTTGCACATTCTTTTTAAATCGTAAGTCTTGGGTATTTCATGACTGCCTACGATTTTTTTTCTTTCGATCTCACAGTCATAACAAATTTCCCAACAAAATTTTTGCATTAAAAATGGATTCTCCTGAGCTTCATCGCAGAGCTTATCAACTAGCGCGTCATCATAATTTACGCCTAGTACTCCAAATCCTTTGAGCGGGATTTGCTTCAGATCATTTTTTGTCCAGTGTGGTAAAGTCACAGTCGTAAAACGACCTGTTAATTCGGACTCAGCTTTAATGGCATCAAAAACGCGATGGGTTACAGAAAGTAAAAGCACTTTTAAACCATTAAAGACTGCACCTTTTACATTTCTCATTATATCTGTGCGGACCACCGCAGGAATATAGTGAAAGTCATCAATAACTAATATAATTCTCTCATGGGTCATGTATTCTAGAGCGCGGCTCATGGAGTCAATTTTAAAAGTTTCCGTTTTGCTTTTACTTGATAAGTGAGAGCCGCCTGCCGTAGTTATGAATGGTATGCTGCCTTCTGCAGTAATGGAGGTTTCGCTTCCTTGAGTAAGAGAGTTCTCTGTTGGTATATTCAATTCAGATGTGGCTGTTTCCCAGAAATCACTAGCCGTTTTTATTTTCCCACCATCTATCCATATATAATCACGTTTACTCAGAGCTTTCTTACATAAAACAGTTTTTCCTGTTTTAGTAGGCCCAGCCAAGGATGCAATTTGATTAGGGGCCGCAATAGCCCTAGCCAACGTTCTTTCAATATCTTGATCTTCACGATCAACATAGGTCACTGTTGGCTGACCTCCAGCTATAAATACATCGTCTCTGTGCAAAAAGTTCATCGTCATATCCTCTTGTATTTTCTTCCTTCTCATTTTATAACATATGGTGTGCGCCGCCGCAAGTTTTTGTGCGGCGCTGCCATTTCTAGCGCCCCGCTCGGTATTTGTGTGCGCGGCTCGCGCTGTCCATTACAGGTAATCGAAATATATAATTATTTTTGAATATCTTTTACAATCAATAAGTTATATTATTATAGATACGATAAACCAACTCTATTTCGCCCTCCCCGCACCCCTCCACGTGCCCAGTCACACCCAAACGACCACCTGCGCGTATCCACCCGTGCTTGCTGGTTGATTTACAGGTCATCAATCATTTGATCTAAGCGCCCCGCAGGCCACCATCGGTGCACACAAACCCGCCACGCGACACAGCGCATAACCGCCGCCCCACAGGTGCGCCATTTCAGTTATTGCGTCTCCGCCAGCGCGGCATAGGCAAAGCGCTGATCCACAACCTCCTCAAACGGCGGTAAGTCGCCCAGTTCACCGGCATCTTGCCTCAACTTAAGAGCGTTGTTCCACGCCGCGGGCGAAATGACGGCTTGCTCCGGCCACGCCTTGGCCGCCAGCATGCGTTGTACGGCCTCGCTCATAACGTCGCGGCTTATGGTCGGGAAAAGTGCGCAGCCTATTGAAACGGCCATCTCCGGCTGCGTATGGCAAATCATCAGCGCCTGCTGAAGCGCCTTTACCACCTTGCCAACGACCGCCGGAGACGCGTTAATCGTAGCCGCCGACGCCATAAGCCCTGTGAACATCAGTTCGGGGAAAAAGTCGTTCATATCGCATACCAGCCGCAAACCCTGTTTCATCGCGGAACTGACGGAAGGCTCGATCTCCAAAATCATGTCCACCTGATCGGAAGCCAGAAGATACGCCTGCTGCCCGATCTCGGTTTCGACCACCTGCATGGATTTCAGCAAACGCGGCTGCCTCACCCTGAGCGCCTTGAGCAGCGTATACATCGTCGAAGGCCGTGGAATGGTGCCGACACGCAAACCGACAAAATCCGAGATCTGCGTAAAGGGCTTTATCTCGGTATGATGGGTCAGCCCCCACGAGCATGCGCTGCCGACAATGGTCGCTATAACCCTCGTGTCAAACCCTTGAGCCCTGCCGAGCGCGACAAAGGCAGGGTCGCCGATGCCGAAATGCGCCCGGCCCTGGGCAACCTCGGTGAAAATTTCGTCGTCATTTCCCGCGCCGTATATCGTGACATTTAATCCCTGCGCGGCAAACAGACCGAGCCTGTCCGCAAGAAAGAGCGGCATATAGGTGATATGACGACCGCCCCATTGGGCGATTTTGATGCTGTCCATATTTTTCCTCATAACATGCTAACCTTTTGAGAAATAAGATGGATTGCTCTAACACTTGAGATCTCTGATCCCATGAAAATAAATAAGGAGATTGACATAGGATCATTTTTGGTGCATATATGTATCATAACTGATACGTATTAAGCAAGGATAAATGGAATGCAAAAAATCACGCAACCAAAGCAGGAAAAAGACCAAGGCACATGGCCCGTCGAATTCGCTCATTCGGTCAAGCGCTTGCTGACCTACCAGATTGAGCGGGAGATGGCCCGGCAAGGCCTTACACGCGTGAAAATGGCCGCGCAGATGAAGACGAGCCGGGCCGCCCTCAACAGGCTGCTCGACCCTGACAACCGCTCGGTGACCCTGCAAACGATGGAGCGGGCCGCCGAAGTTCTCGGCAAAAAGCTTCAGATATTTCTGAACGATTAGTTAACGGTAAATTAAACCCTAATAATGCAACTCAACCCCTAAGGAGAAACGCCATGTTCAACAAAAAAATCTACAGCCTTGTTCTCGCCCTCACCCTCCTCCTCTCCCCTGCTCATGCGGCCGAGAAGATCACCATTGCCGATTTCGGCAAGGAACGCTTTTTGCTCCGGCTGCCCCTCTATATCGCTATGGAGGAAGGCTTGTTTGCCAAGCGCGGCATCGAAGCCGATCTTAAGTTTGCGGGCAACGACGATCAGGTTTTCGCGACCGTCATCAGCGGCGAGGCCCAGTTCGGCATGAGCGACCCGGTTTTTACCGCCATTTCGCATGACAAGGGCGGTCCCGGCAAAATCGTGGCCCTTATGACCACGCGTCTGGGCCTGAGCGGCGTTACGAACAAGCCCTCTATTCAGCAAATCAAGTCCGTGAAGCAACTTGAAGGCTTGCGCCTCAGTTCGTTTCCCGAACCTTCGACGACCTACACGCTGCTTTCCGAACTTCGCCAGAAAAACAACCTGAACATGCCGATCGTTCAGGCGCCTTTCGGCGGCCAGATGGCGCTTTTGGAAACGGATAAGGTCGATATCGCCGTCGACCTCGAGCCGAGCGTCTCGATTTTCGAGGACAAGGGCTATCGCGTCGTCTTCAATCTGGCGAAATGGACCGACCCCCAAGCCATCACAGGCCTCATGACGACCGAAGACTACATCAAAAAGCACCCTGAAACCGTGCAGAAAGTCGTCGACAGCCTGCAGGAAGCTTTCAATCTTCTCTATACCAACCCGGAAGTCTCCTATCGCGTGGGCAAGAAGATCTATCCCAACCTTTCGGAAAAAGTCGTTCGCACGGCCGTCGACCGCATGTTGAAAGGCGATATGTACCCGCACTCTGTCGTCGTGCCCGAGGACATGTGGCAGCGCACGCTCAAGACGCGTCTGGACAGCGGCGAGTTGAAAAAGCCGCAGGCCACAAGTGTCGCGGTCGACAACACCTTCGCCCTCAACGCGAAGAAGAAGTTAGGGGCGACGAAGTGAGACTTTGCGATAGTAAGATGTCGTCATTCCGGACAATTTTCTATTCGATTGCGCCAGCAAACGAAAGAAAATTGATCCGGAACCCAGTTTGGTTCCTTGCCAAATTGAATAGTAAACTGGATTCCGGGTTCGCCTGCCTCTCGCAAGCGAGCGACAGCCCCCTCGGAATGACGCCATTTCTTGTGTGAAACCTCATGCCCTCGCCGCTCCTACACGCCGAACACCTTTCCAAGCGGTTTCCTCAGCCGGGAAATGGATACCTGCAGGTCGTCGGCGATATTTCGCTGAGCCTGCAGCCCGGCGAGATCGTTTGCCTGCTTGGCGCAAGCGGCTCCGGCAAAACGACGTTGTTGCGCATACTCGCCGGTCTCGACGCGGCCGACAGCGGCGAAATCCAATCCGAACTCCGCCGCCCCAGCGGCGAACTCGGCTACATGTCGCAAAACGACCGCTTGCTTCCGTGGCGTTCCGTTCGAGGCAATGTTTCCATTGCCCTCGAACTTCTGGGCCAGGACAAAAAATCGGCGCGGCAAGCGGCCCTTGCCTCCCTCAAGCAAGTCGGGATGGAAGCCTTCGCCGCAAGCTATCCTTCCCAGCTTTCGGGCGGCATGATCCAGCGCGTTCTTCTGGCGCGCGCCCTTGTTCTGCAGCCCCGGCTGTTGTTGATGGACGAGCCTATGAGCAACCTCGACGTGCTGGCGCGGCGCGAATTGTCCTTATTGATCAAAAACTATATCCACGGACACGAAAAAAGCGCGCTTGTCGTGACCCACTCGGTCGAAGAAGCTTGTTTCATAGCTGACCGGGTTCTTCTCGTCTCGCCCTCCCCCGCAACGCTCTTCAAGGAAATCCGCATTGATGACAACGGCGGAGCCGCAAAAGGGGCCGTCAGCCGCAACGAAGCGCTTAACATCGTGATGAAAGAGCTATGGATGGCTTTGGGAGCGGCGGCATGAAGCGCGTTTCGATCAATATAACGCGTCATCGCGAGCCGCCAAGGGCGGCGTGGCGATCCAGTCCTTCCGTTTGCGCTAGATTGCTTCGCTTTGCTCGCAATGACGATATTATAAACGATACGAGGGGCCGGTAAAGATGTTGAAGACCGCCAAAAACATATTGATCGCCCTAATCCCCGCCGTGTTGGCGCTGGCATTGTGGGAATGGATCGTTTACGGCGATCAGCGTTTGCAATTCCTGTTCGCCGCGCCAAGCCTGATCGCCAAAACAGGATTTGAGGAATTAGGCCATCTGGCCATATGGCATCACACGTTCATCACGTTTTCCGAAGCCGCACTCGGACTCCTGTTCGGAACGATTCTCGGCACGCTGTGCGGCTTGCTTCTGTGGGGCAACGGCAAGATCGATTTCATCACCCGCCCCTATCTCGTGTTTATCGGCTCGATCCCCATTTTCGCGCTCGCCCCGATTACCATTATGTGGTTCGGCATCGGCCTTGCCTCGAAAGCGATCATGGCCGGGTTTTCCGTTTTCTTCGTTTCCCTTCTGCAGGCCTATGACGGCGCGCGCGCCGTAGCGAAGGAGCATATCGGCTTCGCGAAAAGCCTCGGCACATCGAACTGGCGCATCATCCGCAAGATCATCGTGCCCGGCGCTATCGACTGGGTGCTAGCCGGCTACCGCATCGACGTCGGCTTCGCTCTCATGGGCGCGTTCATCGGCGAGTTCGTAAGTTCCGAAGCCGGGCTTGGCCACTATATTTTGAAAGCCAGCTCGCTCTACGACATGCCGCGCGTTCTCTTCGGCCTGTTCATGCTCTCGATGCTCGGCCTCGGCATGACCGCTCTGGCGTGGGGGATACAGAAGAAACGGGAGCATTAAAACTCAGGCGGCCTACTCTTGTATACCTGAACGATCCCCTTAATGAGATAGACGAAAGAAATCGAACCTAAGACAACAGACATGATTACAAAAGCCGGGATTACAATAAAACCGATCACATTTCCCTCAGATTGCGACGTGAACAGGGGAAAACTAATCAACAACATAGGAATAAAAGGTTTTTGAGCCTTTAGAAGAACGTCAACTGCGCTTTTAAGATTAAAGTTTACGAGTAGATACACCAATGACAATTGCAAAAACATTATGCATGCCCCAACAATCAAAAGGATAGGAAGATACATTAATTTAAAATGTGATATGTTTCCACCATCATTAACGAAAGCGGCTTTTCCAAGAGGTGTTCCAATTAGGAAGAAGAACATCCCTGCAATAGAAATCGGGTTGATAAACGAAGACATGGCAAGCCAAATCGCTTGTTCTGTCGTGTCCATTGGAAATTTTTCAGGAACATCTGCGGGCTTCATAAATCCCTACCTGCACTTCTCGCAGATGGCCCAGAAGCCGTCGCTGTTGAGGCTGGCGCCGCCAACAAGCGCGCCGTCGACCTCCGGCTCTTCCAGAATGGCTCCCGCGTTGTTCGGGGCCACCGAGCCGCCGTAAAGCACGGGCACAACCTCGCCGACCGTGCCCAAAGTCCGCCGGATAAGGCGGTGAATCTGACGAATATCATCGATTTCCGGCACCGCGCCCGTTCCTATGGCCCATATGGGCTCGTAGGCCACGATCAACTGCGACGACTGCCCTTTTTCTGGCAACGAAGCGGCAAGTTGCTGGACAATAGCCGTTTCGGCGCCGCCGCTAGCACGTTGCTCCTGCGTTTCACCGATGCAAAGTATGGCGGTCAGTCCGGCCAGTTGCGCCGCCGCCACTTTTTTGGCGACCAGCTCGTTCGACTCGCCGTGGGCCGTACGGCGCTCGGAATGCCCGAGAATCACGTAACGGCAGCCAAGGTCGGCGAGCATGCCGGCGCTGACGTCCCCGGTATAGGCGCCGTGGTTCGCCGTATGGCAGTCCTGCGCCCCCAGCATGACTGGCGAGCCCATAACCGTCTCGGAAATCGGCCATAACAGGGTCGCGGGAGGGCAAACCACCACATCGAACGTCAGGGGCCGTTCCGCCGTGGCTTTATCCGCGATATCCTTGGCCAGATTCAGCCCCGAGGTCAGGCGGCCGTTCATTTTCCAGTTGCCAACAATTATTTTGCGGCGTTTTGCCATTGCCAGATGTCCTGATGTTTGAAGTTGCCGGGGCGGGACAACCCTTTTATCATGCGGATTCCATTTCGAAAACTGAAAACGCAAAGCGAAGGAATAGTTTCATGCTTCAGGTTATACGCCAGCTTGCCAAGTCCTGGGTGTTCAAGGCTCTTATGGTGCTTTTGATCATTAGTTTCGGCATCTGGGGAATCGGCGACATGTTCCGGGGCAACCCGCTCCAGCGCACGGTCGCCAAGGTCGGGGACATTGCCATTACCGTTCAGGCACTTGAGCGCGAGTTTGAAGCCGCCCTGCCCGAAGCCCGGCAGGTTTTCGGCCCGGACCTGACGGCGCCGAAGGCCCGCGAGATCGGCGTGCTCGACCGCACGCTTAAAGTCATGATGGAGCACGCCGCGTTCGATCAGGAAATCAAGCGGCTCGGCATCAACGTCAGCGACAAGCCCGTTCTGGATAAAATTGCCGCCGAACCCAGCCTGCGCGACAAGAACGGAAACTTTCAAGCCGACCTTTGGCGCCAGGCTCTTGCAAAAGGCGGATTTTCCGAGCGCTCGTTCCTTGACAACGAACGCAGAAACGCCGAGCGGCGCGTACTTCTTTTGACGCTCGCGAACGACGTCAAGACGCCCAAAGTCATACTGGACAACCTATACCGGGCGCGCGGAGCCAGGCGCATCCTCGAGGTTTTGGCTGTTCACAACGACAGCATGAAGGACATAGCCCAGCCGGACGAAAAGACGCTGCAAGAGTTCCATCAACAGCATGGCGGCGCGTTCTCCGCCCCGGAATATCGCGCCATTACCGTAGCCAAGCTGTCCACGGACGATGTCACAAAGGATATTTCAATAAGCGAGGACGACATCAGGAAAGCTTACGACGCCCATCCGGAGGACGTGACCCTCCCCGAACAGCGTGATTTCGTTCAGGTGATCCTGCAAGACGAAGCCAAGGCCAAAGCCTTTGCCGACGCCGCAAAAGCAAGCGGCGACCTGAGGGCAGCGGCGAAGACCCAGAGCCTGAACCCCGTCGATCTCGACCGCGTGGACGAAAAGAGCGTCTTGCCGGAACTTTACACTACGCTTTTCGCGATGCAGGAAAAGCAGGTCTCCGAGCCCACGAAGACCGGTTTCGGCTGGCACGTGGTTCAACTGAAAAAGATATATGCCGGGGGAAAGCAGACGTTCGACGAAGCGAAGGACAAGCTTCGCGAAGCGATGCAGCGCGAACAATCGGGCGACATCGTCGCGCGGATGGTCAATCAGCTCGACGACTCGCTGGCTGCCGGTCACCCGCTGGAAGACACCGCCGATATTCTCAAGCTCCGGCTGGTGAAAATTCCCGCCGTCGATTCAACCGGCAAAACGCCTGAAGACAAAGAGCCTGAGGAACTGCCTGCGAGGGAAGAAGTTTTAAAGCAGGCGTTCGGGCAAGCGGCCGGCGAGACGAGCCAGGTTCTTGACGACAAAAAGGGAAATTATTTCGTGGTCCGCACGGACGACATCACGCCGGCCCACGTTGTGCCCTATGAGGAGGTCAAGGAAGCCGTCCTGAAAGCCTGGAATGAGGAGCAACAAGCCAAACAGGCCGTGGCCAAGGCCGAGGATATTGCCAGGGAACTGCGCGACGGGGCGAAGATCGTGTCCTATGCCAGCCAGCCGGGCATCGAGGTTCGTTTTTCGAAACCGATTTCGATCCTTGGCGAATCCGACGACGATTTGCCTGCCAACGCCTATCCCAAAATTCTGGTTATGAAAAAAGGCGATGTCGTCACGGCGCAAGGAACGGACCGGCAATTCGTGCTGCGGCTTGCGGATATTGCCTCCGTCGATCCGGCCAAGCCCGATTCAGGGATGGAGAAGATCGCCGCCGACCTTCATGACAGGGTTCCCTACGAACTTGTCGAGGAATACTCCAAATTCCTTCGGCAGCGTTTCCCCTTCAAGATCGACGAACAATTGCTGGATTCGCTGAAGAAAAAGGGAAGCTAAGGGATGAACGTTTCCCCGTCTTTCGACGACTTCGCCCATAGATGGCGGACCGGCAAGCATCAAGTCGTCTGGACAAGGCTTGTGAGCGATCTTGAGACGCCGGTTTCGGCCATGCTCAAGCTCGGCCAGAACAAACCTTTTTCCTTCCTTCTCGAATCCATCGAGGGGGGCGCCATAAGAGGCCGCTATTCGATCATCGGGCGCGAACCGGACGTCATATGGCGCTGCAGGGACGGCAAGGCCGAAATCAACCGCGACGCCTTGCACAA
>JAQUPC010000070.1 GCA_028716765.1 Alphaproteobacteria bacterium
TCGTCGACCTTATCAGCGACAACACCATCTCGGGCCGCATCGCCAAGGACGTGTTCGAAGAGATGATGAAATCCGGCAAGCCAGCCGCGGCCATCGTCGAGGAAAAGGGGCTGCGTCAGGTGACCGTTACCGGCGCGATCGAGGCCGCTATCGGCAAGGTTCTGGCCTCCAACGCCGACAAGGTCGCCGAGTATAAGTCCGGCAAGGACAAGCTATTCGGCTTTTTCGTCGGGCAGGTTATGAAAGCCACGGGCGGCAAGGCCAACCCCGCGATGTTGAACGAGCTGTTGAAGAAGAAGCTCGGCACGTAGATTAGAACGGCATCATTGACAAATGGTAATTAACACTTTACAATAACTTTCTGATCCGTAGAGGGGCGATGATTGAAAGGTTCCGGCACAAGGGCTTGCAGCTATTGTTTGAAAAAGGCGATCGCAGCAAGTTGAACCCTCAGTATGTGGCGCGAATAAGCCTGATTTTATCTACCCTTGATGCGGCGAAAGATGCAAAGGACATGGATCAGCCGGCGTTCCATTTGCATGAATTAAAGGGTTCTCTCAGAGGCTATTGGGCCATCACGGTACGTGCCAACTGGAGGATCATTTTTCGTTTTAATGATGGCCATGCCTGCGACGTGGATCTGGTGGATTATCATTGAAGGAGGCTGAGTTATGCGTATGAAAAACCCCGTGCATCCCGGCGAACTCGTTAAGGCGAATCTTGACGAACTGGGACTTAGCGTCGCCAAAGCCGCGAAGGCTCTCGGCGTCACCCGCCAGCAGCTTTACAACGTCATGAGCGGCAAAAGTTCCGTATCGCCCGAAATGGCCGTGCGCTTTGAAAAGGCGTTCGGCGGAAGCGCCGACATGTGGCTGCGAATGCAGACCGCCTATGATCTTGCCGAAGTGCGGCGCCACACAAAGAAAATCATCGTTCATCGCCTTACGGCGGCAGGTGATGAGCCGCGGGCTGTAAGATGCTAAAGGATAAGCTGAAAGGATAAGCGATGAAATCCCATAGGTCTTTCTGGGCGGCTTTTGCCGGGGGTCTGCTTGTTTTGCTGGGAGCTTATCTTTTCGCGCCCGGCTGGCGGGCGGCTCAGCCTCATGCCGCCGAGACGGCGTATGAGCGTGTGATGCGAACGGGAACGCTGCGCTGCGGCTATATCATCGCGGCGCCGGGGCTCATTAAAGACGCAAAATCCGGCCAGCTTTCCGGGCTGGTCTATGACCTCATGACCGCGATCGGCACGACGCTCAATCTGAAAATCGACTGGGCCGAGGAAACGACCTTCGCAACCGAACTGGAAGGATTGAAAACCCGCCGCTTCGACGTGATCTGCAGCACGCTTTACCTTCGGCCCAATCTCATGCCCTTCGCCGAACTCACGCAGCCCTACTTCTATCTGCCCATCAACGTGATCCAGCGCAAGGGCGAGGAACGTTTCAAAACAAAGGCCGACATCGACAGGCCCGGCGTGAAAATGGGCGCCGTCGACGGCACGATGCCTTCGATCATCGCGCAGGAGGATTTCAAGCAAGCGGCGATTTATTCCATGCCGCAGATGAGCGCCTACAGTGAAAACCTGCTGGCGGTGATGACGGGCAAGGCCGACGTGACGTTCGTCGATCCCCTCGTTTATGGCAGCTTCGCCAAAAACAATCCCGGGCAACTGGAAGTCAACACAACCGTTCCTGCTCCCAGGTTGTTTGCCAATATTCTGGCCGTGCAGAAAGGGGAGCATGATCTGGTGACGATGCTCAGCGCCGCAATCCAGCACCTCCTGAATAACGGGAAGGTTGAGGAAATTATTCGCGCTTATGAGCCTTTTCCTGGCGCCATTTTCCGCGTGGCAACGCCTTACGCGGCTGCAAAACAGTAAGCCGGCAAATGCAAGGCCGGGAACGCGACGCTGAATGAGCCTCTTGGGGAGAAGTTAATGGGTTAAACCGAGGTTTTTTCCCAATGAGGCCGTTTATATGAATTACTTTCATAAGCGCGTGATAAAATGATAAAAATTCCGAGAAGCTGATTGAAGGCGGATTCGGTTAATTTTTTTCAAAAACTATTTAGGCGAAGAGATATGGGCTGGAAAGACAAACTCGTTGACCGCGAAGAAGATATCCCTGATTTTTTGCGCGAATCCCTTTGTGAGGCAGGCATCGCAGAAACCCCGCGGGTAAACCCTATGTCTTCGCCGGGCTGTGCAAACTTTGATGTTTATGCGGAAGGGAAAGAGATTCTTTCGATAGTCTTGTTGGACAATCTTTCGGATTCCATCGAACTTCGCGGGACCAGGGTTCATGACAATTATCACGGGCGGGGTTTGGGGGCGCTGGCGCTCAAATGCGTGCTGGCTGTCATGACAGCTCGCGGGAAGACGCACGCTATAATAACTCACATCGGCCACGACGGTTATTGTTTTTGGCCAAGGATGGGTTCGCTCCCGGCCCTGGGAGATTCGGAAAGGCAGACTTTCGCCGATGGGCTGCCGCAAAAGCTCAACAATTTCAGGATGCACAACAGATTTGCGCTTAGTGATGAGGCCCAGAATGAAATCGAAAAGCTTGAAGATATGGCGAAGCAGTATCCCTATCGGGTTTGGCGGCGCCTTTCGCAGACGGAAATGGCGCTAAAGGGCGGGGGAAAGATATGCCGGAAGATCTTCTGCCATACGTTCTTTCATGACGATCATATTCTTATCCCCGGCGAACCCGGCACAAGCGCCGTGCTGGAAAAGCGCGTTGGCGTTATTTCCCCGTTTCGCGATCTTGCGGACAATTTCGGGCACATAACCCGGGAACTCACCAGAACTCCTGTTGAGGAGCCTCGAAGAGCGGCCGCTTTCAACGCCGGCTAACGTTATACTGATGCACCAGCGCGTTGATCCGGCCGTTGCAGACGACATTGTTCCGCGCATATTCCTCGGGGGTGTCGACAAGCCTTTGGCGCCGCCGGTTTTCCTCCAGCATCTTGAGCGTCATTTCCTGAAGAATGGCCGTAGCCTTCTCGCGAACCAGCGTTTCGGCGAACTCGGCGTTCGGCGCGATAAGCCGGCCGTACAGCCTGAAATACGAAGACAGTCTTTCCTGAATGATAGGCACGTATTCCTTTAAAATCTTGCGGTTGACGGCGACGTGCCTTTGCTCGTGCGTCATGACGTGTTGCCCGGCACAAGGGTCCGAGGACAGTTCGCTGGCAATGTATATCGTAACTTCGCGGTACCCGACGGAGGCGTCGATATGCTCGATACGTGCGCAAAACGAGCCGTCATCCATCGGTTTTTGAACGATAGGGGCGCGGAACTCGAGGACGGGCTTGTAATGCGTAACGCCGAGCGTCACGGAGTCGTAGCGCGGGATGATATCTTTGGAAGCCTGCGCCATCTGATTGATTTCGGCGAGGCTTTTCGAGCCGTCTTCCACCGGTTCGTCAAAAACGGGCGTAACGGTAATGGTGGTGTTTTGATCGTAGTCGCAATAGCCGTCGCCGTTGGCGTAGGCGCGCGGCGCGGTTGCGAAGAAAAGGATCGCGGAGGAAAGAATAGCGGTGAAGAACAAGCCTCTACGGGAAACAGGGCGCATCAAGACACTTTCGCGGGCCACACATCAAGCTGCGCGGCATCCTACAAGAATCCGGGAAGGGGGATCAAGCCCGTTGACGCATCAGCTCGTCGCGCATGTCTTCCATCATGGCGCTGACCTTGCGGCGGCGCCCGCGGCGGGGGATGTCGTCGATATTCCGGACTTCGCCGGGGTCGGTCGCTCCAAGGCCGCGCAATTCGGTAAGGCAGTGTTGAAGAACGATAACTTCGCGCAGATCGTCACGATCCCCGATTTGCATGACGGCCAGCTTGTTTTCGATCAGGTCGACCAGCGTGTCGACGACGTTTTTGGAAAGCGCCATGACTATAACTCCCTTATAAAATCGCCTTGCGGCGTCCTGAAAAATTTATCTCGAATATGCCTATTATTTGCCTAAAAAATTAAGATAATGTGAAGCAATTGCTGCTCCCGCGCACAAACAATTTTATTGCCCGCTGGGCGTTCCGGAGGATCGAAAAAGCCGGGATTATTGCCCGGCTTCCGCCAGTTTTCTCGAATGGCGGGCGATCACGGCTTCTTCGTTAGTAGGAATTAACCATACTTCGACCTTGCTCTGCGGCGTGGATAGCAGAACTTCCTTCCCGCCCGGAGCCGCGTTTTTGCTCTCGTCAAGCGTGACGCCGAGCCAGCCGAAGGACGAGGCGATCTGCGAGCGTATCGGCGCCGCGTTCTCGCCTATGCCTCCCGTGAACACGATCGCATCGATGCCGCCAAGCATGCTGGCAAAGGCCCCGATCTCGCGTGTCGCGCGCAGGCAGAAAAGATCGACGGCCTCACGCGCCGCGGGCTCCTGGCTGGCGAGCAACTCGGCCATGTCCGACGTAATGCCGGAAACGCCGCGCAGGCCGGAATCGTGGTAAAGCATGCGCTCGATGGCCTTTTCGTCGAGCTTGGCCTCGCGCATGAAATACAGCAAGACGCCGACGTCGAGATTTCCGGGGCGCGTGCCCATGACAAGGCCCTCGAGAACCGAAAATCCCATCGACGTGTCGAAACTTTTTCCCCGGTCGAGCGCGCACAGGCTGGCGCCGTTGCCCATATGGGCAACCACGGCGCGGCCGTTATAAACGCGCGGCGCGACGTCCTTGAGGCGTCCGGAAACGTATTCGTAGGAAAGGCCGTGGAAGCCGTAACGGCGCACGCCTTTTTCGTCCCAAATCCGCGGGATCGCATAGCGGCGATGCAGCGAAGGGATCGTGGTGTGAAACGCGGTGTCGAAACAGGCGATCTGGGGCACTTTCGGGTAAAGGGCCGTGGCTTTCTCGATAACCTCGACGTTGAAGGGCTGATGCAGCGGGGCCAAAGGGATCAGGGATTTAAGATAGGCCAGAAGATGCGGCCTTACGATGGAATGTTCTTTCAAATCCCTTCCATGCACGACGCGATGCCCGCAGGCGATCAGGGCGTTAGGGGGCAGGCAGGATTCAAGCCAGGCGAGCAGCACCTCGGTCGCCGCCCCGGGCGTCGCGCAACTGGTTGTCACGTCGGGGGGCGTCTTGCCTTCGAACAGTTCTCCTTTGGCCGAAAACCTGGCCTTTTTGCCGATTTCGGCGATGATGCCGCGGCCGACGCACGTGTGCTCGTTATCCTTGAACAGGGCGAACTTGAGGCTCGAAGAGCCGCCGTTCAAAACAAGAATGTAGGAACCATCGGTCATGAATCAGGCCTTTCCTGCTGCTGCGGCGTCTGCCCGCGACTTGTCGCCCGCCGCCGTAAGAACGGCGAGGGCGGATGAACCCAAACGGGCCTGCGCGTTGTCGGCGCGGCTCGTCAAAATGACCGGGACGCGCCCGCCAAGGACGACGCCCGCCGATTCCGCCGCCGCGAGATAAGATAACTGCTTGGCGACCATGTTGCCCGCTTCGATGTTGGGTACGACCAGAATATCGGCATGCCCCGCGACAGGCGACGTGATGTGCTTGATCTTCGCGGCTTGCACGCTGATGGCGTTGTCGAAGGCGAGGGGGCCGTCGAGAATGCCGCCGGTGATCTGGCCGCGATCGGCCATTTTGCACAGAGCCGCGGCGTCGAGCGTCGCCTGCATGTTGATGTTGACCGTCTCGGTCGCCGCCAACAAGGCAAGGCGCGGCTGATTCATGCCGAGATCGTGCGCCAGATAAATGGCGTTCTGGCAGATGTCCTTTTTGACGATCAGGTCCGGCGCGATGTTCAGCGCCGCGTCCGTGATCAAAAGCGGCCATTTGTACGTCGGCACGTCCATCACGAACACGTGGCTCATGCGCCGTTCGGTGCGCAAGCCGAGATCCTTATGAACGACGGCCGACATGAGTTCGTCCGTGTGCAGGCTTCCCTTCATGAGCGTGCTGACCCTGCCGTCGCGCGCCATGGCCACCGCCTCGATGGCCGCGGCGTGGCTGTGCGCGGTCGACACGATCTCATAATTTTTCAGGTCGACGCCGGCGATTTCGGCGGCCGCGCGAATTTTGGATTCGGGGCCGACGAGGACGGGGATGATCAAGCCTTCCTGCGCCGCGGAGTCCATGCCTTGCAACGACACATCGTCGCAGGGATGCACGACGGCGGTGCGTTGCGGCGTCAGCTTCTTGGCGTGGTCGACAAGCTGGCGTATGCGGTCGTGGTGAAGAACCTCCACCTCCGGCAGGCCGATCATGGCGCGGCGGATTTTTTCCGTCGGCGCGATGACACGCGCGGTTCCCTTAATGACGTCCTTGCCGTCCTGGTTTGTGGCGACGCAATCGAGTACGACGATTTTCTTTTCGTCCTCTTTACTGAGAACTGTGACGGTGACGTCGATGGAATCGTTGGGCCGGACGGGCCTCAGGAATTGGAGATCCTGGCTGAGATAAATGGTGCCCGGTCCCGGCAACTTGGTGCCGAGCACGGCCGAGATGAGCGCGCCGCCAAAAAGGCCGTGGGCGATGAGGCCGTGAAAAAGGCTGTCGCGCGCGTAGCTTTCGTCGAGGTGAGCGGGATTGACGTCGCCCGAGACGACGGCAAACAACTCTATGTCGCGTTGCGTCAAATTGCGCGTGAGGCGGGCCACATCGCCGACCTTGATCTCGTCATAGGTTTTGTTTTCCAGCCACGTTTCCGTCATGGGAGTCCCTTTGTGTTGGCGAACCCTCGGGCAAGGCTGTTAACCATACCGGCCCAGTATTCGATTTGTACCTTAATTTCATAGGACTTGTAAGGTTAATTTTTTGTTTCTTTTGAGCATACCGGGGATTTTCCCCGTTTGCATACAAACAGTGATGAATGTATAAGCGAGTCATGGCCTCGCCCGTTCAAGCTTTTTTTCTTTCCGTACTAGCCGCGCTCGGCCTCGCAAGCCCGCCGGCGTCGACGTATCAAGGCTATGTCGAGGGCGAATACGTTCTGGTCGCGCCGCAAATCGCCGGGACGCTTGAAACGCTGAACACAAGCCGCGGCATGAGCGTGCAAAAGGGCGACGGCCTTTACTTGCTTGAGCATGCCGCCGAAGCCGCGGCTCTGGCCGAAGCCAGAGCCAAGGCGGACCGGAGCGAGGCCACGCTCGACGATCTTTTGAAAGCCAAGCGCCCGCCGGAACTGGAAGCCCTTATGGCCCAGCGCGATCAGGCCGAGGCTGCGCTCAAAATCGCTACCATCACTTATGAGCGCGACGTCAAGCAGTTGCCTTCAAAGGCGGTCAGTCAGGCAACCGTCGACGCCGACAAGGCGGCGATGGATCAGGCTAGGGGGAGGCTCGACGAAGCCACGGCCGCACTGGCCACGGGCCGGCTAAGCATCGGGCGCGACGACGCCATCCGCGCCGCGCAGGCCGACGTGACCGCCGGCAAGGCCGCGTTGGCGCAGGCGGAGTGGCGGCTTGACCAAAAGCGCCTTGCGGCGCCTGCCGACGCCTTCGTGTTCGATACGTTGTATCGCGTGGGCGAGTTCGTTCCCGCCGGTCAGCCCGTCGTTTCGCTTTTGCCGCCGGAGAACATCAAGGTGCGCTTTTTCGTGCCGGAAACGCGGGTGTCTTCCATTCCCGCCGGAACGGCGGTTCAAGTGCATATCAACGGCGACAAGGAAACGCGGTCCGCGCGCGTGACCTACGTTTCGCCGAAGGCCGAATATTCGCCGCCGCAGCTTTACAATCGCGACAATCGTGAGCGGCTGCTGTTCATGATCGAGGCAACGCCCGATGACGCGCCGCAAGCTTTCCATCCCGGCCAGCCGGTTGACGTGATCGTGGAAAATCCATGACCGCTGCGCCGGAACTCGCGATCTCCGTGCGTGGGCTGACCAAGAGTTTCAAGGGCCATATTGCCGTAAAAGAGTGCTCCATCGACGTGCCGTATGGCGCGATCTACGGCTTTCTCGGCCCCAACGGCAGCGGCAAGACGACGACGATCCGCATGCTGTGCGGCTTGTTGACGCCGGACTCCGGCGAGGGCGCGTGTCTCGGCTATGATATCCGCACACAGACGGCTTCCATCAAGCGCCAGGCCGGTTACATGCCGCAAAAGTTTGGTCTCTATGAAGACCTGACCATTCGCGAAAACCTCGAGTTCGTGGCGCGCCTTTATGAAATGCCCGACTCTCAAATGGTTGCGGACGACGCGCTGCACCGCCTCGGTCTTGAGCGCCGCGCGCGGCAGCTGGCGGGCGAACTTTCCGGCGGCTGGAAACAGCGCCTTTCGCTGGCGGCGTGCATCCTTCACAAACCGCGCCTGTTGCTGCTCGACGAACCGACGGCGGGCGTCGATCCCAAGGCGCGGCGCGAGTTCTGGGACGAAATTCACGACTTCGCCGTGCAGGGCATTACCGTTCTCGTCAGCACGCATTACATGGACGAAGCCGAGCGTTGCCACCTGATCGGCTACATTTTCAACGGGCGGCTTTTGGTGCACGGCCCCGTGCCGCAGGTCGTGGCGCAATCCGGCATTACGACATGGCGTCTGACCGCAAAGGATTCCGAAGCCGTCAAACGGCAACTGCAAGGGCTGCCGGGCGTCGAGATGGTCACGAGTTTCGGGGATCAAATACACGTGGCGGGAACGGATGCCGCGGCGCTTGAGAAGACGATCAAGAGCCTTAAGGCCAAAAAGAAGGTCACGGCCGAGCTTATCCCGCCGACGCTCGAGGACGCGTTCATTCACACCATGACGCAAGCCGCCGCGCCGCCGAGTGAGGAGACATTGTTATGAGTGTGCAGCCAAATTCCCCTCCCCTCGAGGGAGGGGTTAGGGGAGGGGGAGCGCCGCTTGGCAGAGCGTTTTTTCGTTGGCAATTCACTTCCCGGCTTCTCTCCCCCCTCCCTAACCCTCCCCGCAAGGGGGAGGGAATTCTGTCGCCTCTGTTCACATCGACGGGAATTGATTTGAGCCAATGGCATTGTGGGAGGCTGCCGTGAATCTCCGTTTTTCCCCGCGCCGTCTCGCGGCGATGATTACGAAGGAGTTCATTCAGATCAAGCGCGACAAGCCGACCTTCGCCATGATTTTTTTGATGCCGATTATCCAGTTGCTGCTGTTCGGGTTTGCCCTGAACTCCGACCCCAAGATGCTGCCCACGGCCGTCGTCTCCGCCGACACGTCCGCCTACGCGCGCAGCATCACAACGGCGCTGCAGAACACGAAGTATTTCAGGGTCGTGGCGCAGCCCGCCACGGTTCAGGAAGCCGACAAGATGATGGCCGAAGGCGAGGTTCAGTTCATTATCTGGATACCGGAGAATTTCACGCGCACCCTTTTGCGCGGCGAGAGGCCGGTTATGCTTGTGGAGGCCGACGCCTCCGATCCCATAGCTGTGGGCAACGCACTGTCCTCGTTGAACGTCATCAACCGGACGGCGCTAGAACGCGATCTTTCCAACGTGCCCGGTCTTGCCGTCAAACCGCCGCCGTTCGAGATCCGCGTGCACAACCGGTACAACCCCGAGGGCCTGACGGCTTACAACATCGTGCCCGGCCTTTTGGCCATCGTTCTCAACATGACCTTGATCGTCATGACGGCGGTCGCCATGACGCGCGAGCGCGAACGTGGCACGCTGGAAAGCCTTCTGGCGACGCCGGCGCGCCCGTTTGAAGTCATGCTCGGCAAAATCGCGCCGTTCGTCATCATCGCCTATGTTCAGGTTCTCATGATCCTTCTGTTGGCGCGTCTGCTTTTCAACGTGCCCATTTTGGGCAGCGTGTTCCTTCTGACCTCCGCGCTCGGTGTCTACATCGCCGCCAACCTTACGATCGGGTTTACGATCTCCACGTTCGCGCGCAACCAGCTTCAGGCCATGCAGATGTCGACGTTTTATTTCCTGCCGTCGCTGTTGCTGTCGGGGTTTCTGTTTCCCTTCCGCGGCATGCCCGGCTGGGCGCAGTTTGTCGGCAACATTTTTCCCGTAACGCACGCGCTGCGCATCATTCGCGGCATCATTCTCAAGGGCAACACGTTCGCCGAGACGCTGCCGCATGTCTGGCCGATTTTATTGTTTCTGGCGGTGCTGTCGCTGGTGGCGCTCAAGCGTTACCGCGAGACGCTTGACTAAAGTGGAAGCAAGTCTGGTGGGATTGTCATCGCGAGGCCTCGAAGAGGCCGAAGCGATCCAGAATTTCTGAGGCCATCGATTCTGGATTGCTTCGCGCCCTGGAAGGCGCTCGCAATGACGGCACTGCCTTATTTCATTCAGTTCTATCCCTATTCGCCAAACCCGCTTTCAGCGGCGAAAGCTTTGCCGCGTTCTTCGAAGTCCTTGAACAGGCCGTAGCTGGGCGCGGCGGGGGAGAGCAGAACAACGCCGTCCTTCGGCGCATGCGCTTTTGCCAGCGCGACGGCCTCATGCATGGAGCCCGCGGAAAAAATGTGCCTGTAGCCGGCGGCGGACAGCATATTGTAAATCCGTTGGCCGCTGGGGCCCATGCAGATGACGGCGTAAATTTTCTTTGCCGTCACATGGGCTGCGAGCGGCGCGTAATCGATGCCGCGGTCGAAACCGCCCGCGATGAGCACGACGGCTTTCCCGTCATAAGCTTCCATTGCGGCGATGGCGGATTGCGGCGTCGTCGAAATGCTGTCGTCGACGTAAAGCAGGCCGTCTTTTTCGCCCAGTTCCTGCTGGCGGTGCGGCAGGCCGCGAAAGCTTTCCATCGCGGCCAAAGCCTTTGACGGATCGAAACCGAGTTGTTGAAGAGCGGTCAAGACGGCGCACACGTTGGAAAGATTATAGGAACGCGACAGATGTTTGTTCGTCAGCGCGCCGATCAACTTTTCCTTGTCATAAATCTTTCCGCCTTTCGCATGAAAGCCGGAAGGATCGCTGAAAAGAACGGGCTGTTCGAGCGAAAGGCCGTGATGCTGCATCGTTTCCAGAGCCTCGCCGTTGACGATTTTGACGCGGCTGTTTCTCAAAAGATTGAGCTTGTCTCTGTAATAAACCTCAAGCGCCGGATGCCAGTCGAGGTGTTCGGGATACAACGACGTGAGAACGCCGAGCGAAAAAGTGCCTTCGATATCGGCAGATCGGAAGA
>JAQUPC010000071.1 GCA_028716765.1 Alphaproteobacteria bacterium
GGACTGTTTAAATTCGTCGGGGATGCTTATGGCGTATTCGGCTTTTCCGCCCTGAATCTTGCAGTAATGCGGTTCGCCATCGCCTTCAAGGCAAAGGTATAGATCGACGAAATCAAGATCGATAAGACGTTTGTGGGTCATGCCGGTTTAGTCCTTGTTCGTAGTGCCATCATAGTTCAGGAAGGGGCTCTCCTTACCTATTAACTGTTATAGACCAAAAGGTTACCCGCCGCCATAACTTTGAACGAGGCTGCCTGCGATCAAATACCAACCGTCCACAAGAACGAAGAAAATAACCTTGAACGGCAAGGCGATGACGGAAGGAGGCAGCATCATCATGCCCATCGACATCAACAGCGAGGCGATGACCATATCGATGATCAGGAAGGGCAAAAATATCAAAAAACCGATTTCGAAGGCGCGGCGCAGTTCGGAAATCATAAAGGCCGGGATCAGGGCGCGCAGCGGGATATCCTGCACCGTGGCGTCCTTGCCGGCCGTCTTCTTGGTCATGTCGATTTTAGCCATTTGCAGGAATAGATCGACGTCTTTCGTCCGGGTGTGCTTAAGCATAAACGCGTGAAACGGCTCAACAGACCGGTTGAAGGATGTGCTTTCGTCGATTTCCCCGTTCATGAGGGGCTTTAGGCCGTCGTCCCATGATTTTTCGAGCACAGGCTGCATAACGAAGAGGGTCAAAAACAAGGCCAGGCTGATGAGGACGACGTTAGGAGGCGTTTGCTGGACGCCGATAGACGTGCGCAAAAAGGAGAGCACGACAACAATACGCGTGAAGCTCGTCACCATCACCAGGATGGAAGGCGCCAGTGAAAGGACCGTGATCAGCAACGCCAGCTGTACCAGCCGGGCCGTTGTCGTCGGGCCTTGGCCAAGATCGAAACTGACGTTCTGGGCGAAGGCAGCCGCCGGAGTCAAAAGCCCGATGACTATAAAACTCCAAAACATTAGGCGCGAAGAAGACCGGAAAGAAAGTTTTGTCATGGTTCGATAACAGCGGTTGATTCCGGCAAAGGGGAAGACGTGGCCGGTAAGTTGGTCAAAACGACGGTATCATGCGAAGCGCCGAGCAGCAAAAGATGCTGGGCCTCGTCGCACTTTATAATAACGAGACGGTGGCGGGCATCAAGCGGCAAGCTTTCAATAATCTTAAGCCGCCGCGTCCTTCCCGCGGGCGGGGTAATCCAGCCGCGCGCCGCTATGGCTTTCAGGCTCCAGGCCAGAAGCCCCATGAGTCCTATGACCGTTGAAGCGGCAAGAAGAAACCGCAACCAGGAAATTCCGGTCAAATCAGTTTGCGGCTCCATCCTCGCCACCTTTGGAAGACGCTGCGTTCAGCGCAGCTTGCAGCTTGCGCAGGTCTTTTTCATAATGGTTCAAGAGATCGATCAGTATCGTCAGTTCAGGCAGGTAAACCTGTTGCTGTTCCGGCGGCGAATTTTGCGCAGCCTGGCAGACGGCAGAAATGCGTTTATCCACGCCGCTCATGCTGGAAATTTCCCCGGCATCGAGCAGCGCAAGAGCCCCGGTGAAAAACTGCTGCAAATCGTGGATTTCTTTCAGGACCAGGGAAGGAGGGTTTTGGCCGTGCGTCATTGTCCGCCTTTCGAATCGGAAGATGTCCGAGCCGCGGCGGTTGCCAAGGCCTGGTTCGCTTCATACACTTTCGCAAGAATTTCCGCTACGGCCACGATGGCCTCGCTCGGAACGGGGGTGTCCAGATCGAGCGTGGCGAGCAATTCGGCCAAATCCGCATCCTCGCGCACCTTGACGCCCTTGCTAAAGGCCAGATCAAGGATCTGCTCCGCTAGTTTCCCGCGCCCGGAAGCGATAATTTTGGCCGGAGCTTCGGGGTTGAGCGAATCGGCCTGAATGGCAACAGCCACGGAACGGCCGCTTGCCGATTTTATGGAACGATAGGGCAGAGACGGTTCCTGATTCTCGGTCATGCGCCGAGCCTAAGGCATTTCCCCGCGCAAGGTCACGGAAAAATATGCCCCGGCCTCAGGCGTTGCGCACCTTATCTATGAACGATTCTATTTCCTTGCGCAGGACGCTGCTTTGATTCGCAAGGGCGTTGCCGGCGTCAAGCACCTGATTGGACATCTGGCCCGTCTGCGTGGCCTTTTCCGTCACTCCGCCGATGTTCATCGACACAGAGCGCGTGCCGGACGCCGCTTGTTCGACGCTACGCGCGATTTCATCGGTGGCGGCCGTTTGTTCCTCGACAGCCGAAGCGATCGACGTCGATATTTCGTTGAGGCGGGTGATGGTAGAGCCGATGCCCTTGATCGCCGCGACGGTGTTGGTGGTCACGTTCTGCATTTCCGTGACCTGGGACGATATTTCATCCGTGGCCTTGGCCGTCTGGTCGGCAAGCGTTTTCACTTCCTGCGCCACGACGGCGAATCCCTTTCCTGCGTCCCCGGCGCGCGCGGCTTCAATCGTGGCGTTGAGCGCCAAAAGGTTCGTTTGCCCGGCAATGTTGTTGATCAGCTCGACTACCGCGCCGATTTTTTGCGCGGCGGCGGCAAGTCCCTCCACCGTTGCGTTCGTTTTCTCGGTTTCGTGCGCGGCCATAGCGGCGATGCGGGCGGATTCGGTGACTTGACGCCCGATTTCGGTGATGGAGGAGTGGAGTTCTTCCGCAGCCGAGGCAACCGTTTGGACGTTGCTGCTTGCTTCCTCCGCGGCGGAAGCGACGGCCAGCGATTGTTCGGAAGTTTGCTCGGCGTTTGCGGACATGTTTTTCGAGTTCGCTTGCAGCTGAGAAGCGGCCGATGCAACGGATTGAAGCGCGCTTACGCTGGTCTGCTGGAAGTCGCCGATCAATTTATCAACAGTCACGGCGCGGCGTTCGCGGGCTTGACGTTCCTTTGTCTGTTCGGCCTCCAGGGTAGCGTTTTTCAACATGTTTTCGCGGAACACCTGAATGGCGCCAGCCATAGCGCCGACTTCATCGCGGCGATCCTTATAAGCGACCGTGACGTTCGTGTCGCCGTCCGCCAACTTGCGCATAATGGCGGTCATGGCTTTGACGGGTTTTGCGATGGCGCGGCCGACAAGGCTGCCCAGACCAAAGCCTATGATAATCGTCAAGGCGACGACCCCAAGTACGATTTTCAGGCTGCTGTTAAGAGTTTTGACCAATTCCTGCTGAATCGAATCGGATTTGGATTTGGCCACGCCCGCGGTGTTGTTGAATATCTCGGAAATCGGTTCGTATTTGCTCTGGCAGTCGTTCATGAACATGCTGGCGACAGTGACGTCAGTGGCAAGAAACTCGGCCATTTGATTGGCGCTGGATTCATAGGCCTTGAGATTTTCTTTCAGCGTGTTGATGAAGGATTCGTCGATGCCTTCGCCTTTGAAGTCAAAGGCTTCAATTTTTTCTATCGACTGTTTTAGGAAATCCTTGGCGAAATAAACGTTGTCTTTGACTTTTTTGGCTTTTGCGCCCGTTTCCTGACCTATGAAGGCTTTGTAAAAAAGCAGATGGGCGTTGATAAAGTCATCTTTTATGATAAGCACCTGCTCCTGCAATTGGGCGGCTTTCTGGTTTTGCAGCACAGCGTTGGAAATGCTGTGCGACGTCACAAGAAAAATGGCGCCGATCGCCAGAGACAAAAAACAGCCTACCAACGGCGCGATCATGGTTTTGATTCCGATGGAGGCGTTGTTAAATGCGCGCATAGCTTCGTCCTGCTCTTTTTTTGTACGGCTGGGGCCGTCTGTTGCGAAAGGCTGGTTGCCGATTTCTGGCAACCAGCCCGGCCTGGGTTTAGTCCTTATTCCTTGTAGTGCCCGACGCCAATGGCATAGTCGCCGACTTTGACGATATAGCTCGACTTGTCCTTGACTTTGTTTTCGTCCGTTGGATCCGGCCATCTGTAATCGACCCATCCGGTGTCTTTGACGGCTACAAAGGCTTTCATAAACTCAAAACCGTTCGCGTCTTTCATGTTGATGCCGGGTTTGCCGACCAGAACAGGTTTGGTGCCGTGAGCCGAGAAAACGCCATTGCCATCGAGAACGAAAACGTACAGATCGCGATCAATGAATCCGCCGTCTTTTTCCTGAAATTTGGCAAACGCCTTCTGGGGATTTTCCTTGACCAAAGCTGCCGCTTTTTCCGCCATTGCTTTGGCTTCTTCGCGTGTTCCGTGAGATCCTTCAGCCCAAGCCGGCGCTACTAAAACCATTAGGCTTAATAGGATGCTGGCTATGCCGATTCTACGCATGGTTAATTCTCCTTGAAGATTGTGAGACATCCGGAAAGAATATGGTTAACGTGGAACCGGAATCGTGAAAATTAGGTTAATAATGACTTTGTGATTCGCTAAGTAGACCAAGGGCATGCGGACACATGAGGGGGAGGGGTGAGCGTGAAAAGTTTTGGCGGTAACGGGCTTTAACCATTTGTTAAGAAACGTGCGGGGAAACTGAGTTTGCGGCGTGCATTAGGCGGGCCGCCGGGCCAACAAGCGTTGCTCGAAAGGATTGATAATGGCTCTTACGGATTCCGGTCTCATTCGTTTGATGACCGAAAGAATGTCGTATCTTGGACAGCGGCAAGCTGTGCTGGCGCAAAATGTCGCGAACGCAAACACGCCCAAATACAAAGCCAAGGATATTGCTCCTTTTTCGTTCAACGACGCCCTGAAGGAAGCCGGTTCGGGGATGTATATTACGGATTCACGGCATATCGTTCCGGCGTCCATGGCCGGAGTGAATGCGGCGACGAAAAAAGCGCGCACTTACGAGACGGTTCCATCGGGCAATTCGGTAGAGATTGAGCAGCAGATGATGGAAGTCTCGAAAACGGCGATAGACTATCAGGCCGTTTCCGGGCTTTATCGTAAGGTGATTGGGTTGTTCCGGACGGCCATAGGCAAGTAGAGGTTCGCTAGATGTCTTCTTCCGATTTAACCAGTGTTTTTGCCATTTCCGGCTCCGGCCTTCAGGCTCAGTCGGCGCGCATGAAAGTCGTGGCGGAAAACATCGCGAACGCCGATACGACGCCTTCCGCCCCCGGCCAGAAGCCCTATCAACGTAAGGTCGTCACGTTTAAGGACGAATTCAACAAAGCGTTGGGCGCTTATGAAGTTAAGGTGGCGGGCGTTCGCAAGGACAACAGCAGTTTTGTCAAAAAATACGATCCCACGCATCCTGCGGCCGATGCCGAGGGTTATGTCATGATGCCGAACGTCAAGCCGATTATAGAAGGCATGGATATGCGCGAAGCGCAGCGTTCTTATGAAGCCAACCTCAACGCGATCGACGCGGCGCGGCAGATGCTGTTGCATACGATCGACTTGTTGCACTGATTATAGAGGAGGATCGCGATGGTTATGAACATTGGTGATGCGCTGGCGGCCTACCGCCAGACCATGAACGGCGCCGTCGCGGGAGGCAAACTTAAGGCGGACGTTGCTCAGGACGCCAGCTTTGAAGATACGTTGAAGGGGTTCGTCGGCGATGCCATTAAGAGCGTCAAGGACGGGGAGCAGGCCATGGCGGCCGGAGCCTCGGGCAAGGCAAATCTTCAGGAAGTCGTGCTCGCCGTAAACAACGCAGAGGTTATGATGCAGACCGTTATGGCGGTGCGCGATAAAGTCATCGCCGCCTACCAGGACATTATAAGAACGTCAGTTTAACCAGGGAATAAAACCTTTTGCGACCGTCGCGCCTGGTCTAGACTTTGAATATGGATCAATTTGATTCTCCTCGCCGCGCACTGTCATGAACGAAGCTGAAGTCATCGAGATTTGCCGGGAAGCCATCATGGTTATGTTGAAGGTGGCCGGCCCGGTCCTGTTGGCCGGGCTTACGGTGGGCGTTATCGTATCGCTTTTGCAGGCGGTTACGCAGATACAGGAAATGACGTTGGCCTTCATACCGAAAATGCTGGTGATTTTTGCGGTGACGATCTGGCTGCTGCCTTTCATGATGTCTACGCTTGGCGGCTTTACCAAGACGTTGACTGACAGGATCGTCCAGATCGGCACCAGCGGATAGGAAGCGATGGTTACGATCAACCTTGACGCGCAGCTGTCAGGGCACGTGTTTTCCTTTTTACTGGTTTTCACGCGTCTTGGTGCGGCGTTGATGCTTTTTCCCGGTCTGGGCGAAGCGTTCGTTCCTGCGCGCGTGCGGCTGCTGATGGCCCTGTTTATCAGCTTTTTGTTGCTACCGGTTCTTATGCCGCAACTGCCGGCGTTGCCGGCGTCCATACCGGGTTTGGTCAAACTGGTTGCCATTGAAGCGCTTATCGGGTTGTACATCGGCTTGCTGTTGCGGTTGCTGATCATGGCGGTCGAGACGGCCGGCGCTATCGTTGGCGTACAAACCGGTTTATCGAACGCCATGATCCTCAACCCGGCGCTTGCCTCCCAAAATCCGTTGCCGAGCGCCTTTCTGGGCACGGCGGGGGTGACGCTCCTGTTTATAACAGGGCTCGATCATTTGTTGCTGCGCGGGCTGGTCAATACCTATGGCCTTTTCCCTATTGGCGCGCCGCTTCTAACGGGCGATATGTCGGAGGCGTACGTCCGCATGGTCAACAAGAGCTTTCTTGTCGGCATCGAACTGGCGGCGCCTTTTTTGATCGGCGGATTGCTGCTTTACGTTGCGCTCGGATTTATGCAACGGCTGGTGGCGCAGGTGCAGTTGTTTCTGGTGCTTATTCCTGTCCAGATATGCGGAGGGCTGTTTTTGTTCGCGGTGACCCTGGGCTCCATGATGTCGGCATGGCTTCGTTTCTTCGATTCATCATTGACCGGGCTTCTTGTGCGGTAAGGATGCAGCATGGCCGAGGCCGATAAAGAACAAAAAACCGAACAACCGACGGGCAAACGCATTAACGAAGCCCGCCAAAAAGGGCAACTGCCTATCAGCAGAGAAGTAGGCACGTGGTTTTTGTTCATCGCCACCCTGATCGTCATCGCGTGGCTTGGGCCCGCGATGGGGCAGAGGCTTACAGGGAGTTTGCGGCCCTTCCTGGAAATGCCGCAGGACATCAGTCTTGAAGGCAAAGGATTGCAGCGGGCGCTTGCGAACGTTCTTGTGCAGGTCGGACTTGCAACGATGATAAGCTTCGCTTTGCTGGCGGCATCTGTCATCATCGGAACGGTGTTGCAAACCGGTTTTTATTTCAACACGACAAAGCTTGAGCCGAATTTCAAGAGGCTGATGCCCATACACGGTTTTAAAAGACTCTTTTCCTCTGCGTCTCTGGTCGAATTGTTGAAAAGTTTTGTGAAGCTGGTCATCGTCGGCATGGTGGTTTTTTCCATTCTCTGGCCGCTGATCGGCAAGCTGCCGTCCTTCGTCGGGCAGGACCTGATGCTATGCATGCAGTTTCTTCATAAACAGGTGATCCACCTGATCGTGATTTTGCTGCTGGTGGTTTCGGTCATCGCCGTCGCGGATTTGCTGTATCAACGCTACAGCTATTTCAAAGGCCTTCGCATGACGAAGCAGGAGGTCAAGGATGAGCATAAGCAAATGGAAGGCGATCCGATGATCAAGCGGCGCTTGATGTCCATTCGTCTGGAAAGAGCCCGCAAGCGCATGATGTCGCATGTGCCGAACGCCGATGTCGTCGTCACAAACCCCACGCACTACGCCGTGGCTCTGCAATACGACAACGCGAAAATGCCTGCGCCCGTGGTCGTGGCCAAGGGCATGAACCTGATCGCCGGGCGCATTCGCGACGTGGCCGAAAAAAATGCCATTCCGCTGATCAGCAATCCGCCCCTGGCGCGGGCGCTTTACGATACGGTCGAAGTGAACGATGCCATCGCGCCCGAACATTACCGTGCCGTGGCGGAAGTCATTTCCTATGTGTATAAGCTGAAGAAAAAGAAGGTGTGATCCGGGATGAAACTATGACGAAACCCATGTTTATTCTTGCCTCATCGTCGCCGCGCCGTCTTGCGCTGCTGAAGGACATAGGCATCGTGCCGGATAAGATCGTCCATGCCGATGCCGACGAGGCGCCGCGTCCGCGTGAACTGCCGCGGCTTTTGGCGCAGAGATTGGCTCTGGCAAAGCTGCAAGCCGTTTCCGCTGCCGAGAAAAGCGCGATCATTCTGGCCGCCGATACGGTAGTCGGCTGCGGCAGACGCATCCTGCCGAAAGCTCAAACGGACGAAGACGTGCGGCGTTTCTGGCGTCTTATGTCCGGGCGGCGGCATCATGTTTATACCGGCGTGGCTCTCAGAACGCCGCAGGGAAAAATTCTGCAACGTCTTTCGGATAGCATCGTCACGTTCCGGCGCGTGACGGAGCCCGAAATCGAGGCTTATGTAAAATCCGGCGAAGGCGTAGGCAAAGCGGGAGGCTACGCCATTCAGGGACGCGCCGCCACGCATATACGGTTTATTGCAGGCTCTTATTCCAACATAGTCGGTCTGCCTTTGTATGAAGTGGCGCAACTTCTTCGCAGCTGCGGATATCCCCTATGAGCGGCGTGACGTTGACATGCGACCGTCAAGACGGTCTTCGTCGCGTTGCGGTTTGGAAAGGCCGGGAACTGCGCGATCTGTATTTGGAAAAAATCGGCCAGCCTGATTTTACGGGCGCTGTCGTTGCGGCCAAGGTCGCGCGTCTTGCTTCCGGACAAAAAGCCGCCTGGATGGACGCGGGATTAGGCGAGATGATCTATGTTGAAAATCCCGGCACCATCCGTTCCGGTATTTCCTATGCCGTGCAGCTAACGACCGTGCCGCGGCAGGGAAAGGCTTGGGGCGGTATTCTGTTAGAGGAGGCCCCGGAAGGGAAATCCGGTATTCTTATTGATCCGCCGTTTTTATGGCAGCGCGCGATTGACGATGTTAAGGATGAAAAGCTTGTTGCTTTGTCGTATGCCGATCGTGAAGACCGTTCTGCTTGTGAAAAATGGCTGTCACTTAACGCGCCGCAGCTTCTTTCGGACCTTCAGCCTCTTGCCAAAGAGCCCGTCCATCCTGAACTTGACGACATCATCGACGGATTGAAGCAATCAACCGTCAACCTGCCGGGCGGCGGGAACATCGTTATCGAACAGACCGAGGCCCTTGTCGCCGTCGACGTCAACGGCGGCGAGATGCAAAATCCGTTGGCGGTAAATCTTTTGGCGGCGAAGGAGATCGCGCGCCAGATAAGGTGGCGCAATCTTTCGGGCATCATCGTCATTGATGCCCTAAAAATGAAAATGCGCCCCGACAAGGCAAAGGTTTTGAACGCGCTGGCCAATGCAACCGCGAACGATCCCGCAGGCGTTCAAGTGTTCGGCATGACCAAGCTCGGCCTGATCGAAATGACGCGAAAAAGGCGTGGATATTCCCTAATGGAAATCATGACGTAATTAACAGGGTTGGCGCGCGCGGCCTTTTTGATGTAAAACCACATTAAATCAATATGTTATCGCTCATCATTTTTTTTGTAAAATTATGCAACGGTTAGCCGCTATTGAAACTAATTCCCCCCAAAATCCTTGAATTAACTATACTCTTTGCGGCATTCTCCGCGGCTTGAAGATGACCATGCTGAACACATCACAAAATCTCGCGTACAGCGCGCAACAAACGTTGGCTAACAATGCCGATGCGCTTGACCGCGCCGTTCGCCTTGGCACCGAAGGCCTGCTCGGCCTTCAGAAGGCTGATGGCCATTGGGCGTTCGAGCTGGAGGCCGACGCCACGATCCCGGCGGAATATATTCTGCTCGACCACTTTATGGGCACCGTTAACCAGCCGTTGCACGAACGCATGGCAGTTTATCTGCGTTCCATTCAGGAAGATCACGGCGGCTGGCCGTTGTTTCATCGCGGCGCGTTCGATATCAGCGCCAGCGTCAAGTCTTATTTTGCGCTGAAATGCGCCGGCGACGACGTTCATGCGCCGCATATGGTGCGTGCCCGCAGCGCCATATTGAAACATGGCGGGGCGGAAACGAGTAACGTGTTCACGCGCATCCAGCTTGCCCTGTTCGGGGCCGTGCCGTGGCGTGCGGTTCCGGTGATGCCGGTCGAGATCATGCTGCTGCCGCGCTGGTTCCCTTTTCATCTCAGCAAGGTGGCTTATTGGTCGCGCACGGTGATCGTGCCGCTTTTGGTGCTGATGGCGAAAAAGCCGCAGGCGCGCAATCCACGCGGCATCACGGTGCAAGAACTTTTCGTAACTCCTCCCTCACAGGTAAAGCACTGGCATACCAACAAGACGCGGTCGATTTTGAACCCCGCGTTTCGCTTCGTTGACTCGGTGTTGCGCTTTTTCGAGCCTCATATGCCGAAGTTTTTCAGGCAAATGGCGATCAATCGCGCCGTGGCGTGGGTCAAGGAGCGGTTGAACGGCGAGGACGGTCTTGGCGCGATTTATCCCGCCATGGCGAACGCCGTGATGATGTACGATTGTCTCGGTTATGCGCCGGATCATCCCGATGCCGCCATGGCGCGCGCGGCGATCGACAAGATGGTCGTCGACGGGCCGCACAACGCCTATTGCCAGCCGTGCCTTTCGCCCGTGTGGGATACCGGCCTTGCCTGCCATGCTGTTCTTGAAACGGGCGAGAACAAGGAAGCCGCCGAAAAAGGGTGCGATTGGCTTGCCGGAAAACAGATTCTGAATGTCGCCGGCGACTGGGCGGCGTGGCGGCCGAAGGTCCGGCCCGGCGGCTGGGCTTTTCAATACGCCAACCCGCATTATCCCGATCTCGACGACACCGCGATGGTCGTGATGGCGCTCGATCGCCTTGATCGCGAGAAATACCGCGCGGCGATCGACAGGGCCGTCGAATGGGTGCTCGGCCTGCAATCCAAAAACGGCGGTTGGGGCGCGTTCGACGCCGACAACACGTATCACTATCTCAACTACATTCCTTTTGCGGATCATGGCGCGCTCCTCGATCCGCCGAGCGCGGACGTGACGGCGCGCTGCCTTTCGATGCTTGGCCAGCTTGGCTATCGCAAGGATCATGCGGCGGTAAAGTCGGCCATCGCC
>JAQUPC010000072.1 GCA_028716765.1 Alphaproteobacteria bacterium
GATGCGGTTTTCCAGAACGCGCCGCAAGCTGCCTTCGGAAGCCGCAAAGCGGCTGAGGTAAAACAGGGCTACGTTGGCCAGATAGTCAGGCGTCGGCACCTTGATGCGTTTGCGGCGGGGGCCGGAGTTGTGTTTTCGGCCGGGAGAACGGTTCATGGGATTTACGCAATCGGGCGGAGCATTGTTGCCGCGAATGTAACACGGAAGCGGGCGGAGAAAAGTTTAATTGCCGCCGCCCGGAGGCAGAAAAAGAGGCTGGCCGGTTGTCGAATAGTAAGTAGAAGCCCCGCTTCTGTTCGGAGAACCGCTGCCGCCAACGGAAGTGGAGATATTCGGATACCTCATCCTGTTGGCTCGGGATTCCTGAACCTGAACCGACAGAATTCCGGGGATAATGGTTATCGATTGTCCGGGGTAACCTTGGCCGTTTTGCATGCCGCTGCACGCCAGCGTCTGAGCCATACCGGCTATGACGAACGCCCATTTCAGCGCGCGCGTCAGTTGAGATTCGCGGCGGCAAATTGACTGCTTTGCAGGTTTTAATCCTTTAAACGGGACTGATTTCATAATAAATTCCCTCATGAACTATCGTTGGGTTTTATCAATAATAATAAATAATCAATTGCCCTGTCCCGGGCGTCTTTCTTTTCCCCGGGGCTGTCTGTCCATGCGCTGCGGGTGTTGCCCTTGTTGTTCTTGTTGTTTTATTTGGGGCGTTGGCTGAACCTGCCGGGGTTGCGGCCTGCCAAATCCCGGATGGCCCTGCGGCTGCGGTTGAGGCGGCGGCGGTATGAGGTCCGGTTTTATTCGTGGCCCCGGCAGAACTTGCTGCTGTTGGCGTTCCCCTTGCAGCGGCTGCCTGTGCCGAGGCTCAATCTGCGGATTTGGATGCTGCCGGTGCTGTTTTTGCCCGAAGTGCCCCGGAGGAAGCTCGCCTTGGGGTAATGTAGCCTGTCCCGGCTGAGGGTGGTGATAAAACGCCCGCCCTCCCTTTTCGGCATATCGGCCCAGGATGAATGTTCTTTCCACAGTAACATTGTTGATAACAACCGGCCTGTCATAGCGGATGAAGGGTCTGCGGTAAGTATCAAATGTGACGTACAAACCGGCGACATAGGGAATGAGGAAGGCGGGGCGTCCGGCAAAAAACGGTCCATAGACGCCGTTCGGGCCGATGATTATGTCGGCCGAGTAGGGGCGGTAAAAATAGGCGCCGTTTGAATAAACGCCATAGACGCCATCGGGATACAAAGCCGCGCCGATCAAGGCGGGACTATAATTCACGGAGCCGTCGGGATTGACGCGATAGTTGCCCGGAGCACATCCTGTTAACCCCGTGCCGGCTGTGGCAAGCGCGAGAGGGATCGCGAGAATGCACGCTGCTTTTTTAAACAGTGAAAAAATGCGGGAAGCGGGGCATCCGGTCGCCTCTTCGTTTGCAGATTTGAAAGCTTCTGACATTACTTAAATCCCTTTGGGAATATTTTAAATCCAGGCGCATTTTATCAGACGAAAGCTGGCGGCTGCAATTGGTTTCATCTATTGGTTAATAACCTTAGGACAAAGGAAGGCATTGGAAAGGGCGGCATCCTTCACTATAAGAAGGTTGCTATAAGGCGTCCGGAAACCGGGCCATACGTGGTTTTGGAGGGGTTAATACCGTGACTGAGACAGACGTTAAAAAGTTTTTTCCCGTAAGCTGGGAGGAATTGCACCGCAACTCCAAGGCGCTGGCGTGGCGGCTGTTGGATCTGGGCCCGTGGAAAGGCATGGTGGCGATCACGCGCGGTGGGCTTGTGCCTGCGGCCGTCATTGCCCGCGAGCTGGACATACGCGTTATCGAAACCGTCGCCGTCGTCGGTTACGATTACGACGATACCAATCCCCGCCGGTCGTCCGAAGCCCGCGTTATCAAACACGCTTCCGGCGTTGGCGACGGCGAAGGCTGGCTTGTGGTCGACGATCTGGTCGATACGGGCCGCACGGCGGAAATACTGCGCAAGATGATGCCCAAGGCGCATTTTGCGACCGTGTATGCCAAGCCGTTGGGGCGGCCGCTGGTCGATACGTTCATCACCGAGGTGAGCCAGGACACGTGGATTTACTTTCCGTGGGATATCGAATTGCAATTCGCGCAGCCGATCGCCACGCAACGCAAAAAAAGCTGAGGTACAACCGTGACGCTTCCCATTGTGCGGCTGCAGGCCGGACGGCACAAACGCACCGCGCAAGGGCATCCGTGGGTCTATTCCAACGAGATCGTCATGGACGGCGCCGCCAAGGCTCTCGAGCCCGGCACCTTTGTCCGTTTCTACGCGCACGACGGCACGTATCTGGGGGCGGGGAGTTTCAATCCGCATACGCTGATTGCGGGAAGGCTGTTTACGCGCGTGCCCTTGCCGGCCATTGACAAGGAATGGATCGGCGAGCGTTTGAGCAAGGCTTTGGCTTTGCGCCAGCGCCTTGTGACGGAGCCTTGCTACCGTCTTGTGCATGCCGAGGCCGACGGATTGCCCGGCCTTATCGTCGACCGTTTCGGGCCGCATCTCAGCGTTCAGATCAACACGGCAGGCATGCAAAGATTGTGGCCGCAGGTCGAAGAGGCTTTGGCAGCAAAGCTGCAACCCGAAAGCATCGTGCTGCATAACGACAGCTCCGTGCGCGCGCTGGAAGGGTTGGATCGCTCCGTATCGGTCGCGCGCGGCGCGGTCAATGGTCCGGTTGAAGTTCACGAAAACGGCCTGACCTATTACGCCGATATCGTCGGCGGGCAGAAAACCGGATGGTATTTCGATCAGCGCGACAATCGGGCGCTTGTGGCTCGCTTTGCGCCCGGTGCGCGCGTGCTCGATCTTTACTGCAACGCGGGCGGTTTTGGCTTGCTGGCGGCGAAGGCCGGCGCGGCGGAAGCGATCGGCGTGGATTCCTCCGAACCGGCTTTGGATCTGGCGCGGAAAGCGGCCGTTCGCAACAAGCTTGAAGCAAAAGTGAACTGGCGTTGCGCCAGCGTGTTCGAAGAACTGGAAAAGCTTAATGCGGCTAAGGAGAAGTTCGGCATCGTCGTCGCCGATCCGCCGCCGTTCGTGAAAAGCCGCAAGGATGTGGGAAGCGGCGCGCGCGGTTATCGCAAGCTGGCGCGGCTCGCGGCGCAGGTTGCGGAGCCGGACGGCCTGCTGTTCATCGCGTCATGCAGCCACAATATGGAGCTGAACCGGTTTACGGAAGAAGTCGCGCGCGGCCTGTCCGAAGCGCGGCGCGAGGGGCGCATTCTGTACACGGTTTTCGCCGCGCCCGATCATCCCGTTCATCCGCACCTGCCGGAAAGCGCGTATTTGAAGGGGTTGCTGGTGCAGATTGATTAAATCTGTGGTTTTATAAACTGAATTAGCAGCAAGAGCTGTCGAGTCCCCCTCCCCTTGGGGAGGGGGGCTAAGAGCATTAACGCGCGAAATGCGCCGCGAGTTCCAGATGCGTCGACCAGAGAAACTGATCGACGGGCAGAAGTGATTGCAGTTTGTAGCCGCCTTGCATCAAAATCTTCGCGTCGCGGGCGAAGGACGGCGGATCGCAACTGATCGCCGCGATATGCGGCGCGCGGCTTTGGGCCAGCGCCGCGGCTTGCGCCTTGGCGCCGCCGCGCGGCGGATCGAAAATGACCGCGTTGAAAGCGTTGAGGTCATCCGCACAGTAGGGCGATGAAATCAGGTTGCGTTGCTCGACGCGCAGGCGGGGCTGTTGTCTGACAGCGGCTCCGAGCGCGGCGTTCGCCGGGCCGTCGACATCGGCGAAATGGATTCTTTTGGCCTGCGTCATCGCGAGTCCGAAACCGCCAAGGCCGCAAAACAAATCAGCGATCTTTTCCACGTGGCCAACGGAGCGTTTCGCAAAATCGATCAACGTTTTTTCGCCCGTAGCCGTGGCCTGGAGGAACGAGCCTGACGGAAACGGCACGCGCGTTTCGCCATATTGCACCGAGAGGGGAAGGCGAAAGGCGACCGGCTCGACGGGCGAACGGTCCCATTTGCGCCATGACAATTGCGCGATATCGAGTTCTTCAGCAAGCGACGCCAGATTTTGCCGTTGCTCTAGGTTCAGCGGCGGCCCGCCGATAAAGGCAACGTCGAAGCCGTCCGGGAGTCCGGTGATCTGGATGTCGCAAGCCTTGCCTGCCGGAAGAACACGCGGAAATTTTTCGCGCAGCCTTTGAATGAAGGAAACCAGCTCGGGCAGAAGCACAGGACAAGCCTTGACGTTGACAAGGTCATGGCTGCGCCATTCGTTGAATCCCAACACGATCCCGTCTTTCCCGTGTTTTGCGCCAAGACGCGCGCGCCGACGCGTGGCGGGCGCGGAAACGGCGGCGGGCAGCAAAGGTACGTCATGCAGCCCGGCCTGTTCCAGCGTTTGACGAAGCTGTCGGAGTTTCCAGCCGATATAGGCGGCCGCGTTCATGTGCTGCAAACGACATCCGCCGCAGCGCAGAAAATGGGGGCAGGGCGGCGTTGCGCGCTCTGGCGAGGAATTGAGTACTTCCAGAACTTCGGCGCGTTGTTGCTGGCCTTGGCGTGCGCCGGGACGAACCTTGACGCGCTCGCCCGGCAAGGTTCCGGTCACGAAAAAGGTTAAACCGTTTTGGTGGGCAATGCCGTCGCCTTGCGCGCCGAGATCGTCGATCGTGAGGTCAAGCGTTTCGCTCATGTTCTTTCCGGATAAGGAATTTCTTTGCCCGTTCACTCGCAGATGATAGCCTAGCAGGCAATTCAAACGAGCGAAATCAGGAGTTGAGAGCGATGCGCGGTTATTTCGGGGTCGGGGTCGAAGAGATCAGCAAGGGGTTCAACCTCGGCAATCTGGTGCGCACGGCGCATGCGTTCGGCGCCAGCTTTTTCTTCACGATCAACGCTTCCGCGAAGTACAGCGAGATCAAGGCTTCCGATACGTCGCACGCCGATATCCATATGCCGTTTTACGATTATGCCGGCGTGGCTGACCTCGACTTGCCGAAAGATTGCTCGCTTGTCGGCGTGGAGTTGTTGGACGAAGCGGTGGACTTGCCAAGTTTCCGGCATCCGCTCCGCGCGGCTTATGTACTGGGGCCGGAAAAGGGAAGCCTGTCGCCCGAACTCGTTGCGCGCTGCGAGCATATCGTCAAAATCCCGACGAAGTTCTGCGTGAACGTCGGCGTTGCCGGGGCGCTGGTGATCTATGACCGGATGATCAGCCTGGGATCGTTTGCGGAAAGGCCGGTGAGGGCGGGGGGAAGATAATGCAGATAACAAAAGCTCTTGGAAAATACCGGGGACATGCGCGCGTGGTTACCTGAGCCGGGAGAGATCATCGAACTATACTTATAGCACTTCAAGAGTTGGCAACGATCTATCGGCCAAAGCAACAAAACCCCTCTCCCCTTGGGGAGAGGATGGGTGAGGGGTATGTAAAAATACGGCTGTTTCGCTTCGTTTTCCGCCGATGATTCTTACATACCCCGCCCCTAACCCCTCCCCAAGGGGAGGGGGACAGGTTGCTTTTTCCGCAAGGCCGTTACCAACAATTCATATGCGACAGGTATATGAAAGATAACTTCATAAATATTTAAGGCCGATTCTATTCAACATCCTCATCAAACGGCAAACGCGCGGCGTGGCGAATTTCAAAGACATGAACCGTCGAGGCGGAAGTCACAAAAATAATCCGGTAACGGTCATGTATCAGATGGCGGATTTCCAGACCATCAAGGCCATTTTCAGACGCAAGCGGGCATCGGCCGGGGTTGCGGGAAAGCGTGGCGCATCTTGCGCGTAGTTTTTGGGCGTAGCGGCGGGCGTTGGCCGGGCTGTCCTTCGAAATATAGGCGTAAATCCGTTCAAGGCTGCGGATCGCCGTGTTCTGAAAGACGACCTTGTATTTCATTTGGCGCGCCCGCGTTTTGCGGGTTTGCCGAAATATTTAGCGTCAAGCTCGTCGAAAACCTCGTCCATAACGCGCCCGCGCCCCGCTTTCATGTCGGCGATGCCGCGTTGGACGGCGTGAAAGTCTTCAAGCTCGTCCAATTGCTTCAGGAGAAGCTGATAGGATTTCGCATCCTGCACGACCAGTTCGGCCTGTCCGTTGACGGTCAGGACGGACGGCTTGCCCGTTTTCTTGAGCCGCCGCGTGTGATCCTTCGCATTCCGAAGGAAGTCCGTGAAGGAATGGATTTCGTTCAAGTCGATCGTGCCCGCGGTGCGCATGGCCATACCTCATATAATTAGCAGATGATTATATGATAGAGGAAAGGGGGCGGGAGGACAAGGGGGGAAATGCCCTCCAACTGTCTTGGGGCATTCATGGCTCATGGTGTTTTGATCCTCATATATTTGGCAAACGCCTCATGAGGTTGTTCGTCCATTAAAGATTTAATCAGCCCGGTATGTTCTTTGGAGGCGGCTTTTCGTTCATCAGAACCGGCCGGGTGGCCACCGTCCTCGTGTTTGGCCAGTGGGATATGTCTTAGCACATAGGCTTTGTGCATCCTGTCAAATATGGTTTGTGTGTATTCCTGAATATCCTCTGGTAATTCAAGGCGTGCCTGATCTCTGGCTTTCCAAAACAATTCATGAGCCGCATCCGTAACGGTGCCTTCAGTAAAAACAATGCCTTTGGCTTCGGAAATCTTGGAATAAACTGATCGAAAAAGGTCTCTTTCGTCTTTATCAATACGGTATTCCCTATTTTGTTTTTCTTGAGCGGCAAGTTCCAGATTGCTTTTGGCAATAGAGTTCGCTCGCCAAGCTACACAAAAGAGGCCAATGCTTATTAGGAGGCCAAAGAAGGCATTAGCACCGCCAATGAGCTTTTCATAATCTGTGGCTACAGTGTTAAAATCGCTCCAGAAGCTCATGCAATTTCCTTGAGAAAAAAGGCGGGCACAATATACCTAATGGCTCCTGCTCACCTGTTTTCTTTGCGCTTCAGGTGGCCTGCCACCCGAAGCCGAAGGCGTAGGGTGGTGGACCTGATCGGGATCGAACCGACGACCTCCTCATTGCGAACGAGGCGCTCTCCCAGCTGAGCTACAGGCCCCCAAGGTATTAGCTTCGGGCGGCCCTCTTTATGGGCGGCCCGCCCGGCTTCTGTCAACACCCTGTCATAGCGGCCTTGCCATAAGCCCCGGCGCGCTTTAGCTTGGCTGAATCCTTGTGTGGAGAGCCGTATGAACGTTTTTGCTTCCTTTTTCGCCGCCGCTATAGAGATCATCGACATCGTGCTGGGCCTTTATGTCTGGCTGCTGATCATCGGCGCGATCCTTAGCTGGCTTGTGGCCTTCGACGTCATAAATACGCGAAACCGGCTTGTTCAGATGGTGGGGGATTTTGTTTATCGCATCACCGAACCGGCGCTTCGCCCCATTCGCCGCTTTATCCCGGCGCTGGGCGGCGTCGACGTGTCGCCTCTAGTTCTCATCCTTCTCATCATGTTTCTTCGTTCCTTCTTACGGCATCTGGTGTCCTGAAAATGACTGCGCGTATAATCGACGGCAAGGCAATGGCGGCACAGGTGCGGGCGGAAGTCGCTTCGCACACCGCCGACATGAAAAAGTTCTGGGACGTCATGCCGGGCCTGGCGGTCGTTCTGGTCGGCGACAATCCGGCGAGCCAGGTTTACGTGCGCAACAAGATTCGCGCGTGCGAAAAAACGGGGATTCAGTCCTACAACGAAAGGTTGCCCGACACGGCGACGCAGGAGCAACTGCTGGAACTGATCGCGGAATTAAACGGCAATCCGCAGGTTCACGGCATCCTCGTGCAATTGCCCTTGCCCGCGCATATCAATGCGAACGCCGTGATTAACGCTATCGATCCGCTTAAGGACGTGGACGGTTTCCATCCCGTCAACGTCGGCCGGCTGACGGCGGGCATGATGAGTTTGGCCCCCTGCACGCCGCAAGGCTGCATGATGATGCTCCGCGAAGTCATACCCGATTTGCGCGGGCAAAAGGCGCTTGTGATCGGGCGCTCCAACATCGTGGGTAAGCCGGTCGCGCTGATGCTGCTGCAGGCGGACTGCACCGTGACGATCGCTCATTCCAAAACGCGCGATCTTCCGGCGGAATGCCGCGAAGCCGATATCCTGATCGCCGCCGTGGGCCAGCCGGAAATGATCCGAGGCGACTGGATCAAGCCGGGCGCGGTCGTGATCGACGTCGGCATCAACCGCGGCGTGCCCGACACCGGCGGCACGAAACTGATCGGCGACGTTGCGTTTGCCGAGGCGGTCGAGCGCGCCGGGGCCATCTCGCCCGTGCCGGGCGGCGTCGGCCCGATGACCATCGCCTGCTTGCTGCAAAACACGCTGCAAGCCACGATGATGCAGACAGGCTGGGCCTGAGCGGCAGCCGCGCCGTCGGTTTTACTTCATTCCTGAAAAGCCCCAGAAACATAGGGAAAAGCGCGAAAAAAAAGCGCTTTATGTCCTATTGTTGCCATTATTTCGAATTATACTTTCACTAAATTAAACCAAAAAAAAGTTTAAGCATTTGAATTAACGCAGGAATGACTGCTGAGATAAGTAAGAGAGTTAACCTTAATGCCATTATTCCGGCGAGGTTAAAGTAATTCATGGGGCAAAAATCCGGAGAGGAAAGCCCTGAAATTTTGACGCGAAAACGACGGGAGCCCTGATATGGGATCATCGCTCGGGAAATTATTTAAGCTGGCTTCTTCCGTGACGGCCCTTTGGATGGTTTTTACGGTTGCTGACGCTCATCATGCTTATGCATCCAATAAATCCCCGCGAACGGAATTCTCAAAGGCGGCGCGCGAAATGACGCGGCCGGCAAAGCCCGGACGGGGAAAATTAAGTTCCGCGCTGGCGGAAAAGATTACGTATTCTTTTCAGAACGCCGTCGACAACGATCTTGTCGCCAGTCTTCTGATCGCCGAAGATTTAACGGGCGTTTCCGCGTCCATACTCGGGACGATAGGCACTATCGAATCCGAAATGAAACCCTGGGCGATCGGGCGCGTCAAAGCTCACAAGGGAACCCTGCAAATTATCGATTCAACCTATGTGATCTATCTGGCGCTGCATGGCCCGGACCTGATCAACAAACTCGCGCCCTATGCGCCGGCGACGGCTGCGCGGCTGCGCGAAATCCTGAAAACGATCCCTTATGACGAAAAAGGCAACGTCTATTACGAGAACCTGAGCCCAACGGTTCGCGCCAATCTTTTGGATCTTCGCAACGGCAAGAAATACAGGAAGGAAAAGTATTTGGTGGAGATAGTCTTTGCCGCAAAGGACCTGGCGTTCAGGATGGAGAAAGCCCCGGCAAAAGCGAAAAAGAATCTTTTTTTGTTCCGCCTCGTCCACAAACATACGAAATTGAAGGAAGCGCTTGCCGAGCTTCGCGGCAGGCCCTCTCCGTATTTCGGTTCTATGGAAGCGGCGTTTGATGAACGTCTTAGTATATACGTCGCGTGTCAGGGGGGACGGCAGGCGGTGATAAACGGCTATCTGCAACGGCATCACCCCGAGATCTATCTCGGAACACGGCGATGTTTGCAGAGGCAGGAAAAGCCGCAGCAAAAACCGCGGCTACCCATGCTTGCCGCGTTAACGTCCCATTAACAATTATCCCCCGATTTGTGGATAAGTTTGTTGAAAAAGGATGTTCCCTAGGCACGAATCCGCCGAAAAGCTGGTTTTTGACGTTGTTGCTCAAAAAATAGGCAAAACCGCATAACGCTTTGAAACGCGGAAGCAAATTTATGGCGGGATCGTGTTCCCGTTTCCCTAATTAAGCTATGCCTGACGATTAAAGGGTTTTTTTGGCGCTCATGTGAACAATTGGCTGCTGCGCTGCGTCAGCTAAAAGAGCGAGTCAAGGCGGAAAATCGCGCAGGCTACAAAAAATTGTTAGTTTATAATTTCGCCAGAGACAAATGCGCTCCGCCGTCGACGTGAAGAATCTCGCCCGTGATAAACGGATTTTCGATGAGAAACAGGATGGTTGCAGCCACGGCTTGAGGCGGAATCTCAAGCCCCAAAGGCGTCGCCGCAGCCAGACGTTCGAAATGGGCGCGGGTCTCGCGGGGGTTTCTCATAGTTGGGCCGGGGGCCACGGCGTTCACGCGCGCGCGCGGGGCCATGCTGCGGGCCATGTCCAGTGTCGCCTTGCGCAGGCCTTCCTTGCTGGCGAGATAAGCGCCGAACGTTTCGGGGATGGGCGTGGCGTCGAGCAGGTTGACGATGGCGCCCGTTGTGCCGGGCGGAAGCTGCGCAAGGAACTGTTCGCTTAACAGGCGCGGCGCTTCGAAATTGACGGCTTGATGGCGTGCGCCGCCGGGGTCGTTTTCGTCACATTCGAACAGGCTGGCGTTGTTAATGAGGGCGGTGAGGGGGCCGAACTCTGCCGGAATAGAGGGGATCAGGCCATTTACCGCGCGGCTGTCGGCCAGATCGGTTTGGACGATATGCGCCTTGCGCCCCATGTCTTGAATGGCTTTCGCCGTCTCTTCGGCTTCGGCAAGCGAGGTATGGCAATGCACCACGACATCCCATCCGGCTTTTGCCATCTCAAGCGCAATCGCGCGGCCGATGCGTTTGGCCGCGCCGGTGACGAGGACGAGGCCTTTCGCCCCGCTCATTTCTTCTCCCCGTTTTTGCGCTTCGAGCCGGTGGCCAGCGCCTTGATGACGCCATGCCACGTGCGGATTTCCTGCTCGGTCCTCGCGGCGCGTTGCAGCATGTTCTGCAGGCTGTGGGTCATCGCGGGGCGCATATGCTCGGCCACAAAGAATCCGGCTTCGTCGAGCTCCAGTTCAAGACGGTGATAAAAGTTGAGGTATTCCTCGCGCGTGGCCGGGCGGCTGTCGCCGTAGTGCGTGCGCACGGGCGGCGCGCCGCTTTGCGCCTGATACCATTCGTAGCCGATGAGCAACACCGTTTGCGCAAGATTGAGCGACATGAACTCGGGATTGAGCGGCACGGTGATTT
>JAQUPC010000073.1 GCA_028716765.1 Alphaproteobacteria bacterium
CATAAATCTTGAGAACGTCCCAAAGCGATTGCAGGCTTCCGCTCGTCCAGCCGTTGATGACAATTTCCGGTTCTTTCGCCTCGTCCAGCCTCACATCGAAGGCCAGCACAACCCGATCAGGTCCGTGTTTTTGCAACCAGCCTGTCACAAGCGCCGTTTCCTTGACGGCAAGACTGCCGACAACGACACGCTTCACGCCCGCTTCGAGCAAAGCCTCGATGTCGCGTTTGTCACGAATGCCGCCGCCTGCCTGTATCGAGACCGGAACCTTTTGCGCCAGTTTTTTGATGATGTCCGTTTGCCGCACCTGACCGTCGCGCGCGCCGTCCAGATCGACGATATGAACCCATGTCACGCCTGCATCCATGAAGCGACGGGCCACAAGCAAGGGATCGTCCTCGTAAATGGTCACCGCTTCAAAGTTGCCCTGCGCCAGGCGCACGCATTTGCCGTCTTTCAGATCGATAGCGGGAAAGATTTCCATGGGCTTCACATCCTCAAAAAGTTTTCCAGAATGGCGCGGCCAACACGGCTGGAACGTTCAGGGTGGAATTGACAGCCGAAAAAGTTACCGGCACCGGCCACGGCGGTGAACGTTTCCCCGTATTCACAGGAAGCCAGAGTATATTCCCCAACGGGCGCGGCGTAACTATGCACGAAATAAACAAAGCTGCCGTCTTCAATGCCCTTCAACAAAGGATGGGTTTTGTTCCCCACGTTTATGCTGTTCCACCCCATATGCGGAATGGGACGATCCGGCCCCGATGGCAGACGCCTGACGGTTCCCGGAACAACGCCAAGACAAGGGAGAATTTCGCCTTCTGCCTGCCCTTCCTCGGAACCCGTGAAAAGCAGCTGCATACCGAGGCAAATGCCCAAAACGGGCTGCCTCAGGCCGCGCAAGGCGCCGATCAGGCCTTTGGCCTGAAGTTGCTTCATGGCGGCCTCCGCCGATCCTACGCCCGGCAGAATGACGTGCGCCGCCGAACGGATTTTTCCCACATCGGCCGTTATCTCGGCCCCAGCATCCAGCCGCGCCAAGGCCGCCATGACAGAGGCCAGATTGGCGACCCCGCTATCGACGACCGCGATCATAAGACCCCCTTGGTCGAAGGAAGGGCCGAGCCTTCGCGCTGAAACGCTTGACGCAACGCCCTTCCGGCCGCCTTAAAGCATGCTTCGGCCATGTGGTGTGCGTTGCCGCCCTGAACCGTTACATGTATGGCCGCGTCCAACGACGACGCCAATGATTGGAAGAAATGCGGCACCATTTCGCTGCTCATGCCGCCGATATCCGGGACAGGAAACGCCCCGGTAAACACGGCACACGGGCGCCCGGACAAATCGATCGTCACCTGCGCCAGCGCTTCGTCGAGAGGCGCATTGAAACCAAAGCGCGCAATTCCGCGCTTGCCGCCAAGGGCGTTTTTCAAGGCCTCGCCAAGCGCCAGCGCGCAATCCTCTATCGTATGATGCTGATCCACGTTGAGATCACCTTTGCAGTGCAGTTCCAACCCGAACCCGCCGTGCGAAGCGATCTGCGCCAGCATGTGATCGAAAAAGCCGATGCCCGTTTCCACGGCCAGGAACTCCGGCGCATCAAGATCGACCGTAACGTCGATGGCCGTTTCTTTTGTCGTGCGGCGCAGGCTGTGCGAGCGCGGCGACCGGGATATCTTTTGCTCCGGCAACTCAACATCAAGAGCCTTAAGAACCAGATCGTTTTCCTCAGGCGTGCTGACAGTCAGACGGACGGTATGGGACATGTCGCCGTGACGTTCGCGCGCGAGGATGCCGAACTGGCGCAACCGCGCCATAAACGCCTTTGAATCCCTGGTTTGAACCAAAAGGAAATTCGTAACGCTCGGAAAAATACTGACAACGAACGGCGATCCGGCCAGCAGCCGCGCCATTCTTTCGCGTTCAGACGCCAGCTGACGAATGCGAAGCCTGCCCTGAACAAGGCCGTTCGGCGAAAGAGCATCCAGCGCGGCGCGAATGCTGCTTTGCGCGAGCGGATAAGGCGCCATAATCTTCCGCATAGCTCCGATCAATTCAGGGGCGGCAATTACGGCCCCCACCCTCTCCCCGGCCAACGAGTGGGCCTTGGACAGCGTACGGAGAATAACGAGATTGGAATGGTTTTTCAGCTCCGGCAGCATCCCTTCGGGCGCATCGGTAAACTCGACATAAGCTTCGTCGACAACGACAAGATTTTTTTCCGCGCGCGCTTTCGCCAGATTCAGGATATCGTCTTTGTTCATCCTGTGCCCCATCGGCGCGTTTGGCGACGGGATGAAAATAAGTTTCGTCTCGGGCGAACACGCTTTAAGCACATTCGGAACGTCAAGCTGGCCGTCCTTTTGCAACGGAACTTCGAGAACTCCGGCCCCTTGCACGAAGGCATAAACCTTGTACATGCCGAACGTCGGCGGACAAATCAGCACTTGATCCACGCCCTGACGGCAAAAAAGGCGCATCAGCACATCGATGCCTTCGTCGCTGCCGCGGCCCAGCAAAATTTTATCGGCCTCCACGCCCCAAAGCGCGCCCAAACGCTGGCGCAGTTCCAACGGCTGCGGATCCGGATAACGGTTAAGGGGGCTTTGCGCCGCCATTGGACCGAACGGCGGCCACGGATTTTCGTTAGCGTCGATCTCGATGGCAGGCACGAAGCCCCCCGCATCGCTGTGGGAAGAACTGTACCCGGCAAACAACCGCAAATCGGGACGCATAAGTTTTTCAAGCCACGTCACGACATCGCCTCCATGCGCAATGCGACGGCCGCCGCGTGTGCATCAAGCCCTTCCGCCTCGGCCAACTGCACCAGCGTAGGAGCCAAAGAAGCGAGCCCCTTTTGGGTCAGCGTCTGAACGCTCATGTTTTTCATAAAGCTCGCAAGGCTGAGGCCGCCATAAGCCCGCGCATAACCAAAGGTGGGCAGAACGTGGTTCGTGCCGCTGGCATAATCGCCCGCCGTTTCGGGCGACCACGGACCGATAAAAAACGAGCCCGCGTTCCGGATTTTGTCTACGCACAAAGAGGCGTTCTCGATCTGCAAAATAAGATGTTCTGGAGCATAACGATCGGCGATTTCAAATGCCGCCGAAAGCTCCTTCACAATCAAAATGCGGCTGGCGCGCAAGGAACCTTCAATAAAATTGCGACGCTTAAGCAACGAAGCCTGACGCGTCACTTCGCTTCTCACCGCTTCGGCCGTTGCGGCGTCGTTCGTTACGCAAATGGCTTGCGAGTCCGAAGCGTGTTCGGCTTGCGCCAACAGATCGGCCGCGACGAAGGCCGGGTTGGCCTTCTCGTCCGCAATCACCATGACTTCCGAAGGTCCGGCAGGCATGTCGATCGCCGCCCCGTCCGGCATCTGCGCGACCATTTGCTTGGCTTGGGTAACGTAGGCATTGCCGGGCCCGAAGATCTTGTCGACTTTCGGCACTGTTAGCGTTCCAAAAGCCATCGCCGCGATCGCCTGTGCCCCTCCAAGCGGCAAGACCTGTTCTATGCCGCACAAATCCGCAGCAGCCAGAATGCCGGGATTGACGGAACCGTCCTTGGCCGGGGGCGTGCATAGCACACGCCTTTTACACCCCGCCAGCCGCGCCGGTATCGCCAGCATGAGAACGGCGGAAAATAAAGGCGCCGTTCCTCCGGGAACATAAAGACCGACTCTCTCGATGGGCTTCCAAAGAAGTTCGCAGAAAACGCCCGGGCGTGTCTCAAGGCGAACAGGCTGAGGCGTTTGAGCGCTATGAAAAGCCGTGATCGTTTCAATCGCTTCGCCCAAAGCTCTGCGTAACGCGTGCGGCAACTTGTCCGTTGCCGCTTTCATGCTTTGCCGGGGAACGAAAGCGGGGGCGGCATCAAGGCCGTCAAATCGCGCCGAAAACATGCGCAAAGCCTCGTCGCCGTCATGCCTGACCCGTTCAACAATGTCCTTTACGCGATCGGTCAGTTCGGCGCTACGCGTGGAAGGGGCGCGCATCAAGGCATCGGTTTTTTCCGCATCCTCAAGTTCATCCCATTTAAGTACCGGTATCATGATTATCCCAACATTTTTTCGATCGGCATGACAAGAATGGCGCTGGCGCCTGCGGCTTTCAGCTTTTCCATCGTTTCCCAAAAAACCGTCTCGCGGCAGACCGCATGAACGGCGACTTTATTCGGATGCCCCTGCAAAGGCAGGATCGTCGGCGATTCCGCGCCCGGAAGCAATTTGACGATTTCAGGCAATTGCTCCCTATCGGCATGAAGCATAATGTACTTGCTGTCTTCGGCCTGCAACGTTCCTCTTATGCGCCTCAACAGGCGATAGATAATCTCCTCCTTCTCGGCCGAAAAACGCTGCGACGAACGGATCAGCAAGGCTTCGCTTTGCAAAATCGTGGTCAACTCGCGCAAATTGTTCGCCGCCAGCGTTACGCCTGACGCCACAATATCGCAGATAGCCTCGGCAATTTTAAGGCGGGGAGCGACCTCGACCGAGCCCGTCATGACAAGCGTTTTCGCCGAAACGCCATACTGGCGCAAAAAGTTTTGCAACAAGTTCGGATAAGACGTCGCGATCGTGGATCCGGCCAGATCGGCGACATCCCGAACGGAACTGTTTTCGGGAACGGCTATAGCCAGACGGCATAACGAAAAACCAAGCCGCTCCAGAATATTGGCCGAAAACTCTTTCGCCGCTATTTTTTCCTCGGCAAAGACGTTTTCGCCGACGATGCCCAAATCGCAGATGTTGTTGCTGACGAAACCCGGAATATCGTCATCCCGCACGAGAAGCAGGTCGATGGGCAGCTCCTTGACCCGGCAAAACAGCTGATCCTTGTCGCGGTTGATATGCAGGCCGCAATTTTTAAGCAGATTGAAACTGTCGTCGGCCAATCGGCCCGTTTTTTGTAAAGCGATGCGTACGCGTTCTTTAGACATGATCCCTTCTTCTCTCCCCGGCAAAAAAACCCTCATGCCGCACATTCTATTGTAGTAGCACGCTGATACATTAGCACAGCCCAATAACCTCTTTCAAGAGTTTTTCCCGGAGTGCCTTGCTCGCCAAGCCCGTCATGCCTAAGACTGGACGGTGAAATTAGCCTTATGACGGCCCTCCGCCTATCAGTATAAAGTTAGCCTAAGCACTTGCAGTATTGTTTTTTCTGCTATAATTTGTCGATAGAACAAGCCCTTAGAGACAAGCCTCCTTCCCGTGGCGTTGAACAAAAATTAATCAATTCGGTCTATGGTTTTTTGTTGCACCCGGAAGAAAAGGAAGCCCGGAAGTGAGCCGATATGACGGATAAATACCTTAAACCCATGCTCGACACCGGTTCGCCGCGTGTCTTCAACTGCAGCGAGATGACGCTCAAGATTCTTGCCAGGAATCCCGAAGCCTCCCTCTTTTTCCGCAACAAAGCTTTAAACATGATCGTTCTCATCAAGGACTCGGTCCCTGAGAGCGACCGGCGCGCGGGCGCGCCGATGGTGGGCACAAAGCTTTACTTCCCCTTCAATGAAACCAACATCTATGAGGGCGGCCGCACGATCTTTTTGCACGACAGGCACATAAAGCCTGCCATTGCCGGTCATTACGGGGAAGGTGCGCTAACGAAAGACGCCCTCGAAACGGATATGCATATTCTCTCCATCCTTGATGGCCTCCCTTCGCTCGATCCGTTCCTGATGAAGGACGTCTTTTTGCGTCACAAAATCGATATGAACCAGGATTATTTCGAGGTCAGCCAGGAAGCCTGGGAAGAAATCGAAGCCTTTATGCTGCAACAATTCGAGTCGCTGGTGAGAGCGGCGTTCCCGGAATCGGAATCGTCCGAGGATAAAGCGCGGCAATTGATCGATAAAATGTGGGAGGCGCGCGATATCGTGGCGCTTAGACCGCTCATTGACGCGTTCCGTCTGCCTCTGGAAGGCGCGCTTGATATTTTCTCGTCGTGGAAAGGCATCGTTTATTATTCATTCCAGTATCAACGGGAACAGGTTCATATTCTCGACATGTTCAAATGGCTCAAAGAAAACGAAGGCCCGTTCCCAAGCGTCCCCGCCGCCGAAGCCAAGGAGATGATTGGGGCAGTTGCCTTCACCAAAGAACGTCTGCGCAGCGAATGGCAAACAATCGAGACGCATGTTAATAATTACAGGGACAGCTACGACAAGATGTTCAAACATAAGGTCAGTTCGGGCGAATTCATGGCCTTCCTGAAAAACAGCAATGAAATATACTGGAAGCTTGGCAACAGCCTCGGCAAGGTCAATCATGGGATCTATTGCTGGGAAGTTATGACCAAGCGGTATAAGGAACGCAAATTGCCTTGGGCGCAGATGCAGGAAATTATGCGGCTTTTCATCAAGATTTTCGAGCCCGAGAAGAAAACGACCACAAGCGTTACCTGGTAACAGGTTGCACTTTTGCTTTTTGGGCCTTCGTTTTCCGCCATAGGGCGGCAAACCCGGCTTCTCTTTCGGCTTTACTTCACTTCCTTTTTTTGATCTCTTTCCGTTGTTTAGCGGCACTATTTGCCGGTGATTCACTTATACAGGGGGATATCTTGGACACCGTACCAAACCGTGATTGCGGAGAATGCATTGCGTGTTGTCAGTTCCTGACAATCGACACGGATGAGTTCCGTTCCGAATCCGGCGTTTTGTGTTCAAACTGCCTGCCGGGAAAAGGATGCAAAATTTATGATTCCAGGCCTCAGGTCTGCCGGAACTTCCACTGCGGCTGGCGTTTGTTTGACCACTTTGACGAAAACTGGCGGCCGGACAAAAGCGGCATTCTTATTATGACGACCAACAAAGATATTCCTGGAGGATATCAGGCCGCAGGTTTTGAATTATATATGACCGACTCGAGGCTCGCGCTCTCCAAGCCTGCTCTCATCGAGTTTTTAGTCGCTTCAATCGAAGAAAAAATACCGGTCACTTTGTGCCTGATGGGCCCGCGCGGGCATCATCCATCCTACAGTTTTCTCAATCCCGAACTTGAGGATACCGTGTTGAAGCGCGACGAAGCAGGTTTTTTGAAAATCTTTACAGCCATCCTGAAAAATTTGGAAAACAGCGAGTTCAGACGCGTAATCTACAAATACGAAGGCAAAGTCCGCGCTTAAAAAAAGCAAGCATCAATAACCGTAGTAGGGGCGATAGGGGAAAACGGGATAAGGCGCGGGATAGACCGTGATGCCCATGCGGCCGAGCGCCAATTCGTGACAGTCGTAGCTATTGCCGTCCAGCGAAACGTTATCCACCTTATAGTCAGGCGGCGGCGCAAGAAAGGAAGCCTTGCACCCGTAGGCGTCTTGCCTCACGCCGCCTTCATATATCACCGTACGCGTATAGGTAATCATGCGCGTTCCGTTCGTAAGGTGCGCTTCGGCCATAGGCGGCCCCCAGGCCAGCAATACGTTGTCAATGGACTGGTTGCCGAACCTTTCCCACAACAATTGCCGCGACGCGTCGACGGGCGGAGCCGTCATGCAGGCCGTAAGACCGGATAGCAGCGACGCTCCGAAAAGCAAGACAAGCGACTTTTTCATGAAGGCCTCCCTCTGCATGGCAACATTTAAGCCCGTAAAGTTTCTCACGCTCTAAACAGTGCGAAATAGATAACGTAAAGCCAGCTGAGCCATCCGTCGATCAACATCCATAGAATGGATTTGTTGACGCTGTAAGACAGGATCATCGCCGCCACGGCGCCATAACCCATTCCGTATTTGATAATGGCAGGTCCAATAACGCCAATGCTCCGCTCGACAACAACGGCCATCTCCGCCTCCCCTTTGTTCGTACCACCGCAATTATACCACAGAAATATTCCCCGGATAAATGGTGCGGAGTTTCGGCAGGAGGGCTATCAGAAACGAGGCATAGTCATGGCTTGGCTCTGCGAAGCCAAAAAGCCGGATTTGGGTGATTGTTCTCTTTTAAAACCTATTAGAGCACGCCTATCTTTTTAAGGCATTTTTCCAGTTTTTCTTTCGTTGTCGGCTTTTCCAGAAAGGCGTCTGCCCCTGCTCTTTCGGCTTCCGCCGTCTTTTCCGGCCCTTCAACACCGCTAAAAATTATCACCTTCACCCGCGGCCCAAACTCCGCTTTTATTTCCTTGAGCAGATCAAGCCCGGAGCTTTTCCTAAGATGCCAGTCTAAAAGAACAACATCGACCCCGCTCTTCCGCAGGGCATTCATTGCTTCTTCCGCCGTGGCCACGGCCTGGAATTCCAGCCCCAGAGAAGCGGCAATCTGCTCCGTTATAAACCGCGTCACTTCAACGTCGTCAACGACAAGGCACTTTTTCATGAGAGGCTCCTTCGGGAGAAATTCGTTTATTGCGTGGCTTTAAGGTGCGCCAAAAACACCTCGACAGATCCCCTTAAATCCTCGGTCTTTTTTGTCAGGGCTCCTGCCGCTGTATCTATATCGGCCGAAGATGTTTGCGTCTCCGAGGCCCCCTTTGCCACAATGGCGGCAATTTCGCTAGCCTCCTTCGTCCTGTCGGCGGCCGATTGCGTATTCCGGACTATATCCGCAATGGCGATGGCCTGTTCCTCCATGGCCGAGGCAACGGTCGTGGCAACCTCGTTAACCTGACTGACGATTCCACTGACGCTTGTGATCGTTTTCACGGCTTCTTCGGTGGCAGCCTGAATGGAAGATATTTGCGTTTCGATTTCTTCGGTTGCCCTTCCCGTTTGCGAGGCCAGCGCTTTGACTTCGCTGGCGACCACAGCAAATCCTTTACCCGCATCCCCCGCCCGGGCCGCTTCGATGGTGGCATTAAGCGCCAACAGATTGGTTTGTTCGGCAATGTTTTGTATCAGCTTGCTGATCTCGCCGATTTTGTCGGAAAGCGCTTTCAGTTCGCTTATGGACGCCCCGGCCTTTTGCGTTTGATCGACGGCCTCTCGCGACTTCGCGGAAGATTTGTCGATCTGGGCGGCTATTTCCCTCACCGAGGCCAGCATCTCTTCAGAAGCGCTGGCAACATTGCTGACGTTTTCTGTAGCAGCCGTCGTCGCGCCTTCAAGGGCGGATGATTTCTTCAAGCCGGTATCCGCCAGTTGCTTCAACCCGCCGGCCGTCGCCCGCATTTCATCCATTGAACCGGATAAGACGCTGAGAAAAACGGAAACGCTCTTGTCGAATTTATCCGTCATTTCCTGCAAAATCTTCCGTCGCTGGGCTTCGGCGCCGGCCTGCAGCGCTTCCTGGTCGGCAAGCTGCTGACGGTTCTTCTCGAGAAGGTATTGTTTGAAGGCGTCAACGGCTTTGGCGATAACGCCGATTTCATCGCCTCTTTCTCTGCCTGTGATTTCCGTCGTGAGATCGCCCTCGGCTAGCCGTTTCATGGGAACGGTAAGCTGCTGCATGGGTTTTGTTATGCTGCGGCCGATAAGCATTGCGATGAGCAAAGCGATTATGACAAGAATCGCCGTGGCCTCGCCCATTTCGATTTTGGCTTTCCATACTTCTTTCGCGGCATCGTCCATGAATATCCCGCTGGCGACACTCCACCCCCACTCAGGAATGCCCTTCACATAGCTCATTTTAAGTTTTGCCGTCTCGTTCGGAGGCCAATAATATTGATATTGGGCTCCCGCACCTTGCTTGACATCGCTGAGCATGTTGGCAAACGGCATGACCCCCTTGGCATCGCGAAGTTCAAGCAGGCTGGTTCCGAGCATCTTGGCTATGGGATGCCAGAGCACTTTGCCGTCAGCGTCGTTGACCCAAACGTAATTGTCGCCGTTATAGCGAAGGTTGGACAAAGCGTTGAGCGCCCTTTTTTTAGCGTCATCAACCGTCAATTCCCCGGTTTTGACCCGCTCTACATATCTTGAGGTCAGGCTTGCGGCAGTCTCAACGATCGTTTTCGTTTGATTGGTGCGCTCTCTGCTGATCGCGGTTTCAAGATAATGTGCCCCTAATAACATAATGCCAATCATGCTAAGCGTGGCAATGCCGTTGATCAGGTAAATGCGCACGCCGATTTTCATTTTGCTGAACATATGAATATCCCCGCAACCAATTGAGAACGTTCCGTGCCTTGGCCGCTCACAAGCCTTTTCGAACGAGCCGTGGCCTACACCTCGCTTGATTCTTGGCTTTGTATGGTTAACGAATCGTTATTATTTGGCCCGAATTATGCATTCTGCCCGGCAAAATTAATCATTCTATAAAAGCTTGGAACTATAGTGATGGCCATAAATGGGCCGTGCCAAGGGAAATGCGGAAAGATGTTCGATAGGCAACGCCGTATATTTAACAAATTCGCTGCGGCAAATTGGCCTTTTGTGGTCAAGTTCACCGCTCCTGCGCTGTTGATCGCGATCCTGGTTGTGGTCATTGAAGTTACGTTTCTGGGCATGGTCGGCAATCTGGAAGCGACCATTCATGACATCGTAAACCACAAATACAACGACAGCCTTTTTCTGGCGCAAAACGTCGACAGGTTGCGTTCCGCGGACAGCGATCTTCACATTTTGCAAATCAAAAAGGCGGCAAATCTGCCGCAAAAAGTTGACGAGGAGACGAACAGGATCGTCTCCAATCTCGACCAAGTTTCCAAAACGCTTTCCGCAAACAAGGCGGATTATGTTGATCCCTCGCATATCGATAAAATCAACAATGCATTGGCAAACATCATCCATTACAAAGATGCTGTGAACTTCGTCGGCAGCATGCTGGAAATCGATTTCAACGCCACCGTCAACTTTATCCTGCCGCTCAGCGCCGTTTACAACAAAACAATCGGCGATCTAACGTCGATATCGAACGAATTTTTATCGGTTTCGAAAAAGGAAACGCAGCAACTGGTCGAGGAAGCGAGTTACCGCATACGCATA
>JAQUPC010000074.1 GCA_028716765.1 Alphaproteobacteria bacterium
AAAATCGTATTTGACGTAGTGGCCGAAGAAGTTTTCCAGAAACGCGGTGACGACACGGCCGCGGTCTTCGGGGATGAACCGCTTTTTGTCGATCCGCACGTAATGGCGATCCTGCAAAACCTGCATGATGCTGGCGTAAGTCGAGGGGCGGCCGATGCCGAGCTCCTCGAGCCGTTTGACGAGGCTGGCTTCGGAATAGCGCGGCGGCGGCTGAGTAAAGTGCTGCTCGGGCTTCAATTCCTTTTTCGTCAGCGCGTCTTTTTCCTTAAGGGGCGGCAGGCGCGATTCACCGGATCCGGCGTCGGCTGTGTCGTCCTCGTCGCGGTCGTCGCGGTAAACGCGGAACCAGCCGTCGAAAACGACGGTCGATCCGTTGGCGCGGAAAACCGCCTTTTTGCCGTCTCCGGCGATGTCCACCGCCACTTGATCCAGAACGGCACTGGCCATCTGCGAGGCCATCGTGCGCTGCCAGATAAGCGTGTAAAGGCGCAGGCTGTCGGGGTCGAGATGCTTGGCAACCTGCTCGGGACGCCGGTGCATGTCCGTGGGCCGGATGGCCTCATGCGCTTCCTGCGCATTCTTGGCCGTCGATTTATACATGCGCGGCGAAGCGGGCAGGTAATCCTTACCGAAATCCTTGACGATGACATCGCGCGCGCCGTGCACGGCTTCGGTCGACAGGGAAACGCCGTCGGTACGCATGTAGGTGATGAGACCGACAGTCTCGCCGCCGATGTCCACGCCTTCGTAAAGGCTCTGGGCGATCCGCATCGTGCGCGTCGCGCCAAGGCCAAGCTTGCGCGAAGCCTCTTGTTGCAAGGTCGATGTCGTGAAAGGCGGGTAGGGGTTGCGCTTGCTCTGTTTCTTCTCGACCGAGGCGACTTGCCAGGAAAGCTGGTTGAGAATGGAAAGAGCGGCTTGCGCCTCGGCTTCGGTTTGCAGCGCGAACTTATCAAGTTTCTTGCCGTCCAGATGCGTCAAGTGCGCCGGAACCATCCCGTTTAAGGCGGTCTTGAACAAGCCCTCGATCGTCCAGAACTCCTGCGCCCGGAACTTCTCGATTTCGGATTCGCGTTGGCAGATCAGGCGCAGCGCGACCGATTGCACGCGTCCTGCCGATTTCGCGCCCGGCAGCTTGCGCCACAAAACAGGCGACAGCGAAAAGCCGACAAGAAAGTCCAGCGCGCGGCGCGCCATGTAGGCGTCCACCAGATCCTGATCGATATCGCGCGGATGGGCGATGGCGTCGAGAACAGTTTGTTTGGTGATCTCGTTGAACGTAACCCGATGAACGGGCGTTTTGTTCAAAACCTTTTTGCTGCGCAAGACTTCGAGGATGTGCCACGCGATCGCTTCGCCTTCACGGTCAGGGTCGGTGGCGAGATAGACGGCTTCGGCGCCCTTGGCGGCGGCGGCGATTTCTTTCACCGGCCTTTCGGCGCGGTCGCCCAGTTCCCAATCCATCGCGAAGTCTTCGTCCGGGCGCACGGAGCCGTCCTTCGGGGGCAAATCGCGTATATGCCCGATCGAAGCGATGACCGTGTAGTCCTTGCCAAGATATTTATTGATTGTCTTCGCCTTGGCGGGCGACTCGACGATCACGACCTTTTGCGCCACGAATTGCCTTTTTTCAGTAATTCAAAGGACCAGCGCCACCATATGGCCCGGCTGGCGTTCAAGCCGTCCGGCCAGTTCGAGTTCCAAGAGAATTGTCAGAACCGGGGCGGGGGACATTTGGCATTGCCGGATCAATTCGTCAACCGAAACCGGAGAAGGGCTTAAATTCTCTAGGATTTTTGCCCTTGCAGCATCCATCTCACGCTCGTCGAAGGCGTCAAAAGGAGGTTCTTCAAAACCGGACGCGCTTGAGAATAAGGGTGAAAGCGCATGAATATGGTTCAGCACGTCCGCTGCGTTTTCAGTTAATACGGCCCCCTGACGCAGCAAATCGTTCGTGCCGTTTGCGCGCGGGTCGAGTGGCGAGCCCGGAACGGCGAAGACCTCGCGCCCTTGCTCAAGCGCGAGTCGAGCGGTTATGAGCGAACCGGATTGCTTTGCGGCTTCCACGACAATTACGCCGAGGCTCAGGCCGGAAATGAGCCTGTTGCGGCGCGGAAACAACTGGGCGCGCGGCTCGCACCCCATGGGCTGGTCCGAAAGGACGGCGCCGCCGCCGTTGATGATCTTCTCATAAAGTCCCCGGTTCTCTTCGGGGTAAACGACATCCGCGCCTCCCGCCAGAACGGCCACGGTTCCAGTCGCTAAAGAAGCCTGATGCGCGGCGGTGTCGATGCCGCGTGCCATCCCGGAAATGATGATGAGCCCTTCACGGCCAAGATCGTGCGCAAGCCGTTCAGCCATCTTGCGGCCGTTGAGAGAAGCGTTGCGCGCGCCGACGATGCCGATGCCGCGTTTATTTAGAACTTCGCTTTGCCCGAAAACGGCCAGAACGGGCGGCGCGTCTTCAATGGCGGCAAGAGCCTCGGGATAGTCCGGCTCGCATAGAGCGATGAAACGGCCATTCCTGCTCTCGAGCGCGGCGATTTCGTCGTCGATTTTTGAATGCGGGGGAGGCGAGGGGGTGCGTTTCGTGCCGCCGCGCCTTGCCAGATCGGGCAAAGCTTCCAAAGCGGCTTTTGCGGATCCAAAACGCCGTAGCAGCTGCCGGAACGTTATAGGGCCAACCTGCTCCGTGCGTGCAAGCCTCAGCCAGTCGCGCCGCTCAGCGGGGCTAAGCGGACGGTTTTTCATGCTCTTTTTTCTGGCCGATTTTCGGTTCTGTATGTTCTTTAAGGCGTTTGATGTTGGTCTTGTGCCGGATGAAGACAAGAACGACGAGAACGGCCGTAAGCCAAAGAACGCCGCTATAACCGAAGGCAAACGCAAACGCGGGCGAGAACCCTATGGAAACAAGCGCCGCCAGCGAGGAATAGCGGAACAGGAAAGCGGCAAGAAGCCAGAGCGCCATCGACGCGAGCCCGACGGGCCATGCAACGGCCAATAGGACGCCAAACGACGTTGCCACGCCCTTTCCGCCCTTAAAACGGAGCCAAACGGGGTGTATATGTCCGATTAGGGCCGCCAAACCGGCCAGTTCACCTATGCCGGGGTAAAAATAGTCCGCCAGGCATACGGCAAGAGCGCCCTTGCCGCCGTCAAGCAATAATGTGAGTAAAGCCAAATGTTTACGGCCAGTTCTTAAGACATTGGTTGCGCCAATGTTGCCTGACCCTATATGACGGATATCGCCAAGCTTCGCGGCCTTTGCCAGCACCCAGCCGAACGGAATGCTTCCAAGGATATACGCGAGGACAATGACGGTGACGAAGTTCATGCTTTTTCCCAAAGGTTGGCGAACCTAGACGTCATCGCGAGCCGCCAAAGGCGGCGTGGCGATCCAGATTCTGGATTGCTTCGCTTCCGTTGGTCGCTCGCAATGACGCGGTTAATTCGGCCATTGTTCTATCCCATTGCACTCAACAACAAATCCAGACACGCCATGCGGACGGCCACGCCCATTTCGACTTGCTCGAAGAAAACGCTGTATTTCGCATCGTCGGCCAACTCATCCGTGATCTCGACGCCACGATTCATGGGCAAGGGGTGCGTAATAATAACGTCCGGCTTGGCCGCCTTCAGCTTGGCGTGATTAAGGCCGTATTGCTTATGGTATTCGGCCACCGACATCGTGAACTCACTGCCAGTCAGGCGTTCATTCTGAATGCGCAGCATTGCGACGACATCGGCATCCTGCAAAGCCTCTTCCATCGTCAGGCAAGCCGTGACGCCAAGAGACCCCAGGTCTTTGGGAATGAACTGGGGGGGCGTGAAGATTTTGAACTCCGCGCCGAATTTCTTGAACAGGCGGATGTTCGATCGCGCCACGCGGCTGTGTTCAACATCGCCGCAAATGGCGATCTTGAGACCTTCTAAACGTCCCTTGTGACGCCGGATCGTCAAGGCATCCAGAAGCGCCTGCGTCGGATGCGCGTTCGAGCCGTCGCCTGCGTTCAGGATCGAAGCCTGAACGTGCCTTGAGACAAATTCCGGCGCGCCGTTTTCCTGATGCCGGATGACGATGGCATCGGCCTGCATCGCGTCGATGACGCGCATGGTATCGAGCAGCGTCTCGCCCTTGTTGATAGAACTAAGCGCAGCATTGAAGTTGACAACGTCCGCCCCAAGCCGCTTCGCCGCGATCTCGAACGACGTGCGCGTGCGGGTTGAGGACTCAAGGAACATATTGACGACGGTTTTTCCCGCCAGCTTGTCGATCTTTTTGTCCGGCGAACGGTTTTGTTCGGCGTAGCGGTCGGCCAGATTGAGAACGGTCAGGATGTCGGAGGGGGAAAGCTGCTCGATATCAAGCAGATGGCGGTGCGAGAAAGGGATTGTCATGAGACAAGGACTATAGATAATCCCGCTTCAATGACAATGGGAAATTATCGAGGTTTTCCCGTGAATGGCGAGCGCGGGCTTCGGTTCAGGTTTTGAGAACGGAGCGGCGTTTTGGGGGATGGTTGCCGGAATCGGCTTTTTACGCCGCCCCCGTACTGCGGGTTTAACGCTTCTGCCGCTGTTTTCGGTGGAGTCAATTTCAAATCTTTTTGAAGCCTGCTCAAACTAACTTCGATGCCGGATTGGGCAAGAAGATATTCAAGCGAAAGATCGCCAACGACAAGTATTTTGCGAGACATAAATGCATGTATCCTTTTCAAAAGACTGTCTATAATGCTATCGTGTGCCACAATGGATAGCAAATAAAACCTGATGACAGCTTGCGCCGCAGCGCGCGTCTTGTTAAGGCGTTGGCATGACATGTCCTCTTATAAACCAAGACAAACCCCCGCTTCTGGAAAATGTCCGTTATATCGTCGCCGTCGCATCGGGCAAGGGTGGCGTGGGCAAATCGACCGTGGCCGTAAATCTGGCCGTAGCGCTGGCTATGGAAGGGCGCAAGACAGGGTTGCTGGATGCCGATATTTACGGCCCTTCGATCCCGCGCATGCTGGCTTTGAAGGAAAAGCCGCAACTCGGCGGCGACGACAGGCTATTGCCTCTCGAACGCGACGGGCTAAAGGTTCTGTCGATTGGCAATCTGGTTCCCGAAGAAGCGCCGATGATCTGGCGCGGCCCAATGGTGCACGGCGCTATCCGGCAATTGCTGTCCGACGTCGCCTGGGGCGAACTTGACGTACTCGTCGTCGACATGCCGCCCGGCACCGGCGACGCGCCGTTGACTCTGGCGCAGCTTGTGCCGCTGGCAGGCGCGGTGATCGTCTCGACCCCGCAGGACGTGGCGCTGGCGGATGCCCGAAAAGCCATCGGATTGTTCGAGAAGCTTGACGTGCCGATCCTCGGCATTATCGAGAACATGAGCGTGTTCGTATGTCCCCATTGCGGCGGTCAAAGCGATATTTTCGGCCACGGGGGCGCGCGGGCGGAAGCGGAGCGGCTTGGCGTGCCCTTGCTGGGCGAAATCCCGCTCGATCCGGCGATACGCGAAACGTCGGACGCCGGAACGCCAATTGTTAAAGCCCGTCCGGAGAGCGCACAGTCCGGAATCTATCGCGACATGGCCCGGAAGCTTTGGACGGCGCTTGCAACAGTTCAGGTATAGTCCGCTACCGCCCGTACGGCGTAACGGGTGGAAACAGGCTGTTGCTGACGCCCGAGGCCTGATCGTAGACTTCCTGAATCATAACGCGCAATTTCACGCGGAGCGCCATGCGTTCCTGCACGGCCTTCGGCAGGTCGGTCAGCTTTAAGACGTTCTTTTTCAAAAGCGCCATAACGACGTCTTCGACGGCGCGCGACATCTCCATGTCGGTACGGCGCAGTTCCGACAGCGCTTCTTCGATTTTCTTAGGATCTTGCCCGTTGCTTTTCAGAAACTCTTGCAAGTCCCGATGGTCGTATGGCAAGACTTCGGCGCCATGCAGGGCGCGGGCGCTAACGCGGCTTACCTTGCCGTCGGGATCGCGTAGTACGAAGGGCATTAGAGTCCACCAAGTTCATAGTTGGCCAAATCAAGCCTCCTATTTTATAGGCCGATTCTTGCCTATTTGTTAATGCCCGGCGTTAGCCGATAAAAAGGTTCACCTTTTCGGCTTTCTGCATTAGAAAGCCGCATTCCGACAGTTGAAACAAGGAGTAAAAAACTTATGAAGGGTACAGGGGGAGAGGTTTCCAGCGAGCGTCTGCGTTCATTTATCAAACGCATCGAGAAGCTTGAGGAAGACAAGGCGGCCGTTCTCGAGGATTTGCGCGACGTTTACGCCGAAGCCAAAGGCACAGGATTCGATGCCCGCATTATCCGCCAGATCGTCAGGCTGCGCAAAATGGAATCGGAAAAAAGGCGCGAACAGGAAGAACTGCTGGATCTCTATAAATCCGCGCTGGGCATGGAAGCTTGATGCGCATGGCGCATAACCAGCGGCAATGACACGCCGATATTTCCGCGCCAAAGTCTTCCGGTCACACCAAAGGATCGATTGAATATGCGCTATCATCTCGCCCAAATCGTCAAAATGCTTATCGAGCCGGCGAATTTGCTTTGCCTGCTTTTTTTGCTTGGCGGGATTGCGGCTGTCTTGCCGTACGAGAGGGTGCAAAGATTCGGGCGGCGTATGTGTTTCGCGCTGGCTGTGCTGCTGATCATTATAGCCGTGATACCCGTAGGCCATTGGGCGCTGTTGCCTCTGGAGAACAGGTATTCCTTTGAAAAACCCGATCATGTGGACGGCATCGTCCTTTTAGCCGGCGACGAAGACCCCTGGCTCACGCAGGTCCATCATCAAGCGACGCTTGGCTCCTCGGCGCGCCGCATCATGTATTTCGCGTCGCTGGCGCGCGAGTATCCCGGCGCCACGCTTGTTTATAGCGGCGGCCACAGCGTTTTAGCTTCGAGCTACGCGACAACGAACGGCGACGTCGCTCGTCTGGCCCTTAAGGAGGTCGGCATACCTTCGGATCGGGTGGTTTTTGAGATCAAATCGCGAAACACATATGAAAACGCAACCTTCACGGCTGCGCTCGTCAAACCGAAGCCCGGTCAAAACTGGCTTCTCGTCACGTCGGCAAGCCACATGCCGCGCGCCCTTATGACGTTCCGCAAGGCGGGCTGGACTATTTCCCCCGCGCCTACTGATTACCGCACGGCAAAAGAAGCCAAGCTGTATTTCGATTTTCATGCGCTAAGGCATTTGAGGGAACTGGATACCGCTATTTATGAATACAGCGGGTTTCTGACCTATTGGATTGCCGGCAGGATCGAAAGGCCGTGGCCGTGACGCGTTATATATATAGAGCCGTTGTTCTGGCGGTCATGATTTTTCTGCCTTGCACGGCTTACGCCCAAACGGAACCTTTTGACCAATGGCTGCAGGGCCTGGCGCAAGAAGCCGTGGCGGACGGTGTTTCGTCCCAAACGGTTCAGCAAGCGCTGTCCGGCCTCGCGCTCGATGAGGACGTGATCGAACTTGATCGCAAACAGCCGGAAAAAACCATTGCCTTCGATGCCTATTTGCGGAACGTGCTGACCGCGCCGCGCCTGAAAAAAGGGCTGGAACTTGCCGACGAGCATCGCTCTCTTTTACGCAACATCAGCGCCCAATACGGCGTGCCTACCGGCATGATTGTCGCCTTGTGGGGCGTCGAAAGCAGCTTTGGCAGGAACGGCGGCAATAACAACGTCGTATCGTCGTTGGCGACGTTAGCCTACGAAGGGCGCCGCGCCGATTTCTTTCGCGGCGAGTTGATGGAAGCGCTGCGCCTTCTTGACGAAGAAAAAATGGACCCGTCTCTTTTGCTCGGTTCGTGGGCCGGGGCCATGGGGCAATGCCAATTCATGCCTTCCACGTTCCGGCACTATGCGGCTGATTATAACGGCGACGGCCGCCGGAATATCTGGGACGAAGAGGCGGACGTTTTCGCCTCTATTGCGAATTATCTTGTCGCGGAAGGATGGCAAAGCGATCAGAACTGGGGCAGGGAGGTCCGCCTTTCGCGCGGCCTGCCGGAGGGCGTCACAGGCCTCGAGCAAAGGCGCACGCTGGCGGAGTGGGGCCGGTTGGGCGTCCGCACCCGAGGCCGCAAGCCGCTGCCCGCCTCGGGGCTAAAAGCCTCGCTTATTCAGCCTGACGGGCCGGGTGGACGCAGCTTTCTGGTCTATGATAACTTCCGCGCGTTGATGCGCTGGAATCACTCGACCTATTTCGCAACGGCGGTCGGGCTCTTGGCGGATCAGCTGTCTTCCACACACTGAATCCGCGCTTGTGCCAATGCTCGATTTGCCTCGTATCCTTGCCCTTCTTCTGATTGTTTTTCTGGCGGCCTGCGCAAGCGGAGGGCACAAGAGCCCAACCGGAACCGCAGCGGGAGGCGCGCACTACAAAGTCGGCCAGCCTTATCAAATCAAAGGCATCTGGTATTATCCGAAAGAAGATTATGCCTATGACGAAACCGGCATTGCCTCGTGGTATGGCGACGCCTTTCACGATAAGGCGACGTCCAATGGCGAGATTTTCAATAAAAACGAACTGACCGCGGCGCACAACACGCTGCCGATGCCAAGCCTTGCGCGCGTCACCAATCTTGAGAACGGACGTTCTCTTGTCGTGCGCATCAATGATCGCGGTCCTTTCTCGGGCGCGAGGATTATCGACGTGACCCAGCGCGCGGCGCAACTCCTCGGTTTTGAAAAGCAGGGAACCGCCAAAGTCCGGGTTCAGGTTCTGGCCGACGAAAGCAAGGCCATCGCGGACGCCATGCGGCGTTACGGAAGCCCCGCGCCTGAAAGCGTGAAAGTCGCCTCGGCGGCCGAGACCCCTTCCACGGCGCCCGTTGCCGCCGTTACGGCGCAACAGCTTGAGCCGCCCGTCATTCAGGCGGAAACGTCCCAGGCGCAGCTGGAGGCCTTGCCGCCTTTGCCAGCCACAAAGGCCGAAGCGCACGCCATGATGGCAACGATCCAGCCCGTGCCGGAGGTCAAGCAATTGCCCGTGACCGGCAATCACAGGATTTTCATACAGGCCGGAGCCTTCACGCAGCACGACAACGCATCACGGCTGAAACAGAAATTGTCGCACGTCGGTCATGTGACTATAGCCGACGCGCAGGTTAAGGGCGTAAAGTTCTATCGCGTGCGCCTCGGGCCGATGCCGGACGTAACTTCTGCCGACAAGCTGTTGAAGAAGGTCGTGAAAGCCGGCGCTAACGGCGCAAAAATAGTCGTGGATTAATGCTGGAAAAGAGAAACGAGCGAACATGAAGAAGCTTCTTATTACTTTTTTTCTTATTTTTCTCTCCCCGGGCGCGTTTGCGCAGGACATGGCTGGCGCCAGGGGCATAGCGCCGCTGGAGACGAACGCGCGGGAAGCGGTGCTTGTGGAGGCGGCTACAGGCGATACCTTGCTGGCCAAAGACGCCGATACCTCCATGCCGACGTCGTCGATGTCCAAAGTCATGACGATGTACCTTGTTTTCGACGCTATCCGTCAAGGCAAGCTCAAGATGGACGACGAGCTAACGGTCAGCGAGCATGCGTGGAAGCAGGAAGGCTCGCGCATGTTTCTTAACGCCGGAGATAAAGTGCGGGTTGAAGATTTGGTGCGCGGCGTCATCGTGCAATCCGGCAACGACGCCGCGGTTGTGCTGGCCGAGGCGCTCGGAGGCTCGGAACCGCAATTCGCCGAAATGATGAACAGCAAGGCGAAAGAACTTGGGTTGACTCATTCGCACTTTACGAATGCGACGGGCCTTCCGGATCCCGATCATTATTCGACGGCGCGCGATCTCGCGAAACTGGCGCTGGTCATGATCCGCGATTTTCCGGAAGACTATAAATATTATTCGGAAAAGGATTTCACCTATAACAATATCAAACAAGGTAACCGAAATCCTCTTTTGTACCGGAACATCGGGGTGGACGGGCTCAAAACCGGGCATACGGAAGCGGCGGGGTTCGGTCTCATCGCTTCGATGGTCCGTGACGGCCGAAGGCTTATTCTGGTTGTGAACGGCTTGACCAACATGCAGGAACGCGCCGACGAGCCGGCAAAAATTCTGGAATGGGGTTATCGCGAGTTCGGCCTTTACCCCATCACGAAGGAAGGCGGGCAAATGGCCGAGGCCAGGGTGTGGCTTGGCACGGCCCCGGCCGTTCCTCTTGTCGCCGGCGAAAACGTGTCCTTAAGCCTACCGCGCAGCGCGCGCGCCGGGTTGAAGGTGACGGTGGCCTACGATCAGCCCATCCCTGCGCCCGTTCAAAAGGGGCAGGCCGCCGGAAAAGTTACCATAACGGCGCCGGGGAAAGAGACTGTCGAAGTTCTTCTTGTCGCGGGCGAAAATGTGGGCCAGCTTGGACTCTTCGACCGCATGCTTGCGAAACTGAAGTTTCTCATGGGTAAAGGATAGATGGCGACCGGCAAGTTTATAACCCTGGAAGGCGGCGAGGGCGCCGGAAAATCGACGCAAGCGCAGGTTCTTGTTGCCTACCTGAAGGCGCGTGGCATCGAGGCCATTGCCACGCGCGAGCCCGGCGGCGCGCCGGGCGCTGAAGATATCCGTGCGCTC
>JAQUPC010000075.1 GCA_028716765.1 Alphaproteobacteria bacterium
ACCGTTGAGAACCGCACGGCGCTGGCGAGCGTTTGACGGTGGATGAACAGGTCATTCTTCGCCAGCAGCTTGTCGGCTTGCGTCGGCGTGGCTTCGATGTAGTCGCCGATCACGTTGTTGTGCCGGATTTTTAGGCTCGCGGCTCCGCTTTGGGCCTCATAGTTCTTTTGCAACCCGGCGATCAGGCGGCGGCTGTTGTCGCGAAGTTCTATCAATTCATCAAGCTGCGGCGCATATCCCGGCGTAATAAAACCGCCGTCACGGACAAGAAGAGGTAATTGCGCCGCTAAGGCACGCGTCAGTTTATCGGCAACGATGTCATGCTCGCCGAGTGACGTGACTGCCTGCCTGACGCCGCCCGGCACATTCTTTGAATCGGCCTTCAACAGCGAACTTCGAATGTTTGCCGCATGCCGGAGCGAATCGCGAACGGCCGCAAGATCGCGCGGCCCGCCGCGTCCCAGGGAAAGACGCGCCAACGCGCGTTCCAAATCGGGAGTCTGTTGAAGTTCTGTTCGCAAAAACTCGCGCAAGTCCTTTTGCCGGAACATATAGTCGACAGCCTCAAGACGGCGGTTGATAGCGTCTATATCGGTCAACGGGGCCATCAGCCGCGCGGCTAAAAGGCGGGCGCCGGCGTTGGTCAGCGTGCGGTCGATAGCGGCCAGCAAGCTTCCTTCTCGTTCGCCGTTCAACGTGCGGGTTAGTTCCAGATTGCGCCGCGTGGCGGGATCCAGCCCCAGCGACCGCGTCGCTCCCATATTTTGCGGCCGGGCCAGATGAGTCAGGTCGCTTTTTTGCGTCAGGGACGCATAGTCGAGCAACGCGCCAAGCGCGGCAATTTCGGCGCGCGAGAAATCGCCGAAGGCAGCGAGGTCTTTTACTTCATAGGTTTGCAAAAGCCTGCGGCGGGCATTTTCGCTGTCGAAGCGGCTGTTCGGTTGCGGCGTAAGCTGGTCGCGCCACGGGGCAAGAATGTCAAAGAAATCGGGATTTTCAATAATGCGCTGGGGCACAAGAATTTCACTCGGGTTTATGCGCGCCAAAGCCGCGCCAACGTCGGCAAGGGCCATAGACTGTGTCCGTGGTTCGGCCGAGGCAAGGTCGAGCCACGCGAGAGCCGGTTCGTCGCCGGTTATGGACAGGCAAGCCAGATAGTTGGCCGTGCGGGCGTCGAGCAAATGATCTTCCGTCACCGTGCCCGGCGTGACGATGCGGACGACTTCGCGCGTGACGATGGATTTCCCGCCGCGCTTGCGCGCCGCAGCCGGGTCTTCGGTCTGTTCGCAAATGGCGACGTGAAAGCCTTGCCGGATCAGGCGGGCGAGATAATTCTCGTAGGCGTGAAAAGGCACGCCGCACATGGGAATGTCCTGCCCGTTCATTTGGCCGCGGCGGGTGAGGGCAATATCGAGCGCGCGCGAGGCCTTGACGGCGTCCTCGAAAAACATTTCGTAGAAATCGCCAAGCCGGAAGAACAAAAGGCAATCCGGTTGTTGCGCTTTGATGGCAAGGTATTGCGCCATCAACGGAGTGACGGCGTCATCCTGTAAAGCGGTCATATCCTTGGTCTGGAGAAGGGCCATGAAATGCTCAAAAATGCGGGCTTGCCGAAGGGCAAAGTTAGCCGTTATCGTCTGAAACGGGAACAGGGTTTATGAAGACCTAAAAAAGGATATTTCAAACGGTTAACGGCTTGGTTAAAAGCAAAGAATGAGGCTTTGGGCATGATTCTCGGCATTGGCAGCGATCTGATCGACGTGCGGCGGGTGGAACAGACCATCGCGCGCTACGGCGACCGGTTTATTCAGCGCATTTTCACGTCCGAGGAACAGGCCAAGGCGTCGCAAAGAACGCTGGCGGCGGCCACCTACGCCAAACGATTCGCCGCCAAGGAGGCCTGCGCCAAAGCGCTTGGCACCGGCATGAACCGGGGCGTGTTTTTCCGCGACATGGGCGTCGTCAACTTGCCGGGAGGGCAACCGTCCATGCGCTTGACCGGCGGCGCCCTGGCGCGGCTGGAAGCCATGACGCCTCCCGGCATGAAAGCCGTTATTCACCTGACGATAAGCGACGATTTGCCTTTGGCGCAGGCGATGGTTGTTATTGAGGCCGTAAGCGCCTAAGTTCGGTTTTCCGTTTTTGAGGCAAAGTTCGCGAATGTCCAAATCTTCACCGTCATCATCTGCTTCGACAAATTCTCCGGCTTCGGCAGCTTCGCCCACATCCGAACGCAGCGCCCGTTTCGACGAGACGACCCGCACGATTCTTTCGGCGATCGTGATAGCCATGTTGATACGGATGTTCGCCTTCGAGCCTTTCAACATTCCCTCCAGTTCGATGGTGCCTTCGCTTTTGATCGGAGATTTTCTGTTCGTTTCGAAATACTCCTACGGCTACAGCAGCCGTTCGACCGTTTTCGGGCTTTTGCCGATCGAGGGCCGGCTCTTTTTTCGTGAGCCCAAGCTTGGCGACGTGGCGGTGTTCAAATTTCCCCGCGACAACAGCACGGATTACATTAAACGCGTGGTAGGGTTGCCGGGCGATACGGTACAGGTGCGCCACGGGCTTTTGTACATCAACGGCGTCGCCGTTCAGCGGCAGAAGCTGAAGCAACCGGTGGCGGAAGAGTATGTTACGCCGCCCGCCGCCGCGGTCGATTATATCGAGACCCTTCCAAACGGCGTCCAGCATGTTATTCGTGAAGACGGAGACGACTATCCTCTCGACAACACCGAAGTGTTCGCCGTGCCGCCGCGTCACTACTTCATGATGGGCGATAACCGCGACAACTCGCAGGACAGCCGCGCGCCGAACGGCGGCGTCGGTTATGTGCCCGAAGACAATCTTGTGGGCCGCGCGGAATTCCTGTTCTTCTCGCTGGACGAGCACACGCATTTTTGGGAATTCTGGAAATGGCCCTGGGCCGTTCGGTGGGACCGGCTGTTTAAGAAAATCCGGTGAAGACGGGGCGCGGCATGGCGGTGGCAAAAACAACCGAGCTGACAGATCATCTTGGGCACGAGTTCGCGAATCCCGCGCTCTTGCAGGAAGCCCTGACGCATCCTTCTCTGGCCGGGTTCAGACAGCGCAAGAAAAACAGCACGACGCCTTATGAACGGCTGGAGTTCCTGGGCGACCGCGTGCTGGGGCTTGTCATCGCCGAATGGCTTTACAAATTGTTTCCCGACGTCAGCGAGGGCGAACTTGCCAAGCGGCATGCTTCGCTCGTTAATCGCGACGCCTTGCGCGTCATCGCGCTTGAAATCGGGCTCGAGCGCCATCTTCGTCTTGCGCGCGGCGAAGAAGCCAGCGCCGCCCGGAAAAATCTTGCGACCCTGTCGGATGCATTGGAGGCGCTAATCGGCGCGCTTTACCTTGATGCCGGGCTTGATGCGGCCCGCCGGTTTATTCAGCGCTACTGGAAGCAGGCGGCGCAGACGGAAGCCGCGCCGGCCGATCCAAAAACGGCTCTGCAGGAATGGGCTCAGGGGCAAGGCCTGCCGCTGCCGGTTTACAAGGTGGCCGAGCGTTCCGGCCCTGCCCATGCGCCGAAGTTCGTGATCGAAGCAAGCGTCAAGGGCTATGATCCCGCAATTGGCGAAGGTCCTTCCAAACGGCAAGCCGAAAAAACGGCGGCGCAGCTTCTGTTGCAGCAAGTTCAGGAATCCGCAAAAGGCTCCGCGAAGCCGAAATCATAATCGAAGGATAGCGCCTTGGCGAAAAATACTTCCGTTTCAAAACAGCCGCCGGATACGTATGCAGGTTTTGCCGCCATTCTTGGCGCGCCGAACGCCGGGAAATCGACCCTTCTCAATCAGCTTGTCGGCGAAAAGGTTTCGATCGTCAGCGAGAAAGCGCAAACCACGCGTATGCGCGTCGTCGGGGTCTTGACGGAGGAAAACGTCCAGATCGCCTTGATCGACACGCCCGGCATTTTCGCGCCGAAGGGGCGGCTCGACAAGGCTATGGTGAAGTCGGCGTGGCAAAGCCTCGACAACGCGGACGCCATTGTATTAATCGCCGACGCCGCGGCTTTTCAACCCGATGCGAGAACGGAAGCCATTATCGAAGCGTTGAAAAAGCGCAAAGGCCGCGCCGCGCTCGTTCTGAACAAGGTGGATAAGGTCAAGCGGACGAAATTGCTGCCGATGGCCGAGCGGTTGAACGAAACAGGCTTGTTCGAAGATACCTTCATGATTTCGGCGCTCACCGGCGACGGCGTGCCCGATTTGAAGAAGTATTTGAAGGGTAAAATGCCGAAAGGGCACTGGCTGTTTCCGGAAGACCAGTTGACCGACTTGCCGGAGCGGCTCTGGGCTTCCGAAATCACCCGTGAACAAATCTTCCGGCAGCTTCACGACGAATTGCCCTATGCCGCGACGGTTGTGCCCGAGGCATGGGAAGAGAAAAAGGACGGTTCGGTCGCCATTCGCCAGACGATCGTCGTTATGCGGCCCAATCATCGCGCGATCGTGCTCGGCAAGAACGGCGCGCGGATCAAGGCGATTGGCCAGGCGGCGCGGGAAGAGATGGCGCGCTGGCTGGAACGGAAAGTTCACTTGTTTCTTGACGTGAAAGCCGACGAAAGATGGCAGGACAAGCCGGAGTTTTACCGGTTGTTCGGTCTTGAGGAATCGAAGCGGTGAGGCAATGCCTCATTTGCGCGTGATGCGCCAGCTGCCCAGATAAAGAACGTCCAGTGCACTGTTCCTGAAGAAGGCCAGCGCCTCGCGCGGTGACTCGACAATCGGCTCGCCGGGGCCGTTGAAGGACGTGTTCAATACGAGGGGAACTCCCGTCAGTTCCGCAAAACGCGTGAGGAGGGAAAAAGCGTTGCCGTCTTCCGGCGTAACGGTTTGAACGCGCGCGGTTCCGTCCACATGGCAAACAGCGGGAACAAGCGGTTGCTTGTCAGACTTCACGCGATACGTGAACAGCATGAAGGGCGAAGCCCGCGGACCTTGCTCAAACCATTTCTCCATTTCCTGCAGCAGGCACATGGGCGCGAAAGGCCGCCAAGACTCGCGGTCCTTGATTGCGTTGACGCGTTTCCAGTTATCCGCCTCGCGCGGATCGGCGAGGATCGAGCGATGGCCGAGCGCGCGCGGGCCGGTTTCGCTGCCTCCTTCAAACCAGCCGACAATGAGGTTCTTGGCGAGATCGTTTGCGGCCTGTGTTGCCGGGTCTGAAACTTCGTTTGCTTGAAGCCAGGAAGAATTCTCGGCGATTGCCGCGTGGATCTCTTCGCCGCGATCCGGGCCCATCATGGCATAACGTGAGGTTTCCGAGGCTTGCCTGACGCGAGGCTCACCGGAAACATTGTGTGCAAGCCACCACGCGGCGCCAAGCGAAAGCCCTCCGTTATCGCAATGGGGCGGAATGAACAAGTTTTCAAAACCGCTTTCAAGCGCAAGCCGGGTGTTCGCCGGGCAGTTTAAAGATGCGCCGCCGCCGAGGCACAAATGGCGCGGGAACAAACCCGCTACCGCCAAACCGTCTTTGGCGGCGGCGACCGCCGCAAAAAGTGAATCGCTGAACATCTTCTGCGCACTTGCGGCAAGATCGGCGGCGACGGGCGAGGGCAGCCGCGCGGCGTCTCCGAGAACGGAGAGGTCGTAGCCGCGCCGCTCGGCTTCGCGGAGCAGGAGATCAAGCATGATTTCGTGAACGTAATCGATGCTCATGGAGCCGTCATGCGCTTTGGCGCAGACATCCAGCCAGTCGTAAACAGTTCCGGCGGCATCGGGTGGACAAAGAACCGGCTTGCCATAAGCGGACAGTCCCATGAGTTTTCCGGCTCCGGCTGCGCCCTTCAAGCCGCAACGCGCCGCCACATGATTATAGAAGACCCCGGCTTCCAGACCGTGCGGCATTAGAGGGAACAGTTCGCTGCCCTTTCCATAAAAAAACAGGCCCGAATGACGGCCCGCGCTGCTGTCATGAGATAAAACCAGAGCTTCATCGAAGTTCGAGGCGAAATAGGAAGAAGCGGCATGGGCGGCGTGATGGTCGACAAGAAAGCCCGGAACGGCGCGGCCGTCGAGATGGACCGTGACCGGCGCATGCAGGCGAAGGCGGTAATCCGCCATATTATGAAGGTGTTTATTGATTTGGGCTTGATAGCCGGTAATGCGAAGCGGCTCATTCGGAAATAGATCGGCGAATGGGGCTTGCGTGTTATCGCTAAAAGAAATGCGGCAATATTCGGCGTCGTGAACTTGCAGAGCCAGATCTTTCGTTCCGGCAACGGCGCAGGCATCGATGCCGGAAATGGACAAATTGGCAGCCTTAAGGACTTGTTCGATGGTTTCGCGGCCCAGGCCGTAAGTATGGCGTTTGCGCATGACGCGCTCGCGCAAAACGTGCGCCACGATCTTGCCGTTCTTGAGAATCGAGGCCGAAGCGTCATGGCCGCAGGAAAGGCCGAGGATGATCATATCTTTTCAACCCGCTCGGCGTTATGCCGGCAAGCGCGGCATCGCATGCCGAACTCAAGGCCGTGCGCTTCAAGCAGAGCGGCGTCATGCAGCAAATCATTCATCGGCCCGTCGGAGGCGACGGAGCCCTTGTCGACAACAACAAGGCGCGAACACACTTCGGCGGCGTGATAAAGATCCTGGCTGGCCACGATCAAAGTGCCTTGGTAGCCGCGAAGGAAGGCCGTAACCGAGCGTGCCGCGCGCGCGTCGAGATTGGCCCAAGGTTCGTCGAGCGCAAGGATAGCGGGCTGGCATGCCAGGACGGCGGCAATCGCCGCGCGCTTCTTTTCCCCGCCGGACATATGGTGCGCGCTGCGCTGTTCGAAGCCGGAAAGACCGGCGGCGGACAAGGCGTTGGCAACCCGTGCCGCTACTTCCGGTTCCCCGCATTTCATGTTGCGCGGCCCAAAAGCGACATCCTCGCCGACCGTCGGGCAAAACAGCTGGTCTTCCGGATCCTGAAACACGAGACCGAAGACAGAAGGATCGGGAAGGAAAATTCGCGTGGAGGATGTTACGCCGTTGCCGACGGCCACGCTGCCTTGCCCGTTCAGCAGACCGGCAAGGCAAAGAAGCAAGGTGCTTTTGCCCGCCCCGTTGGCACCGGCAAGGCAAACGGTTTCGCCTTGTTTGATGTTGAGAGACAGGCCGCGCAAGGCTTCCATGCCGTCGTGATAACGGTAATGCAAATTCGTCACGCAAATGGCATCGGCGGTTTCGTTCATTTCGCAAAAACCCTTATAACCGCAAGCAAGACGCACACGAAAACAAGCCCCGTTCCTTCCAGAACGGAAAAGTCCCCTAAAGCTGCCGAGGGCATCCGGCTGTCGTAGCCCCTGAGGATCATCGCACCGTAGATCCTTTCCGAACGCTCATAGCTGCGCAAAAAAAGCTTTCCCGCAAGATAGCCGACGCCTTTCGCCTGATGCAGCCATGAAGGCTTGTAACCGCGCGCGGCCGCGGCGCGTTTGAGACGCAAGCTTTCGTCGAGAAAGACGAAAAGATAACGGTACATGAGAGAAAGTAAATCGGTAAAAAGCGCCGGGGTCCTTAAATGACGGAGTCCGGACAAAAAAACGGAAAAGGACGTCGTCGAAATGAGCAAGACGAGAGCCGCGGCGCCCAGAAAAGATTTCATCAACGTTCCCGACAATAGCCAGAGTCCCTTGACGGAAACGGTTGTGCCGAGAACCGTTACGGCTTCACCGCCGCTTAAAAAAGGGAGGCCCAAGGCGACAAGACCCGAGAAGGGAAGCACCAAAGCCGCGTGCGATACTATGTGGCGGAGAGGAACATGCGAAAACGCGGCGGCCCAAAGCAGCAAGCCCGCATAACATACGAAAGCCAGAAGATGTTGGGGCGGGGTTGAGGCCACCAATATAACAAATAATAAAACGGCGAGAATCTTCGTGCGCGGATCAAGACGGTGCACAGGCGAAACAAGGCCGCTGTAACGGTCGATGAAGCCGTGTTCCATAGAGACCTTTAGATTCTTTCAGAAGGGCGAACGGTCCACCTTATCACCGCGAACCCCAGGCCGAAAACAAGGATCGTTCCAATCAATCCCGCAAGGCCGGTCGACAGGCTTTCGGATTTTATATCTTGTACTTTGTAGTCAGAAAGCGCGGCGTGTGTCCAAACGGGGGATTCCAATGCGGTTTGAACAAATCCCTTTTTTTCGGCAATTTTTTCAAGCCCGTCCGGAGCCGCGGAAGCAAAGGGGGAGGCGAACAAGGCCAAAAAAACCGCCAAGGCGAAACCGGTTGCGGCCAGACGCCAAACGTTCATTCTTGCGTCCTGCGGCTTTGAAGACCCGTCGAGCCTTGCCCACGCCGGAACAATATCAGGCCTTGCCGCCGCAACGGTGGCGAGCAAAGCCGAGGCGATTAGGGCTTCGCCGATGCCGATAACGGCGTGCGTTCCCGCCATTGCGGGAAGGACTATTTTGAAAGGGCTTGTGCCGGAAGCCGCCAGTTCGAGCGCGCAAAAAATCGAGGCCAGCACGATACTAACCCAGCTGGCGAACGCCACGGAAGCCAGATAACCCGTGCGCCCCGCCGGCAGCAACGCGCGCACCCCTCGCATGACCGGATAAGCGAAAATTCCTCCGGCGATGCCCATGTTCAAAACATTGCTTCCCAGCGCCGTTAGGCCGCCATCGCCGAAAAGAAGAGCCTGAACGACCAGTACCAGCGAAAGGACGACGCATGCGCTCCACGGCCCTAAAAGAGCCGCGACCGTAACGGCGCCCAGAAAATGGCCGCTTGTCCCGCCGCCGATGGGAAAATTCAACATCTGCGCGGCAAAAACGAAGGCGGCCATTGTGGCCAGCAGAGGAACGGCGAAAGCTTTTTCCTGCATTTGATTTTGTACGCGCTGCAGGCTGTAGGCCATAACCGCTGCGGCAAGAACTCCCGCCGCGCCATTGATCGGGCCAGAAACGAAGCCGTCGGGTATGTGCATATTCCGCTCCTTGTCGTTTCAAAAGGCCGTTTTAGCGGCGATGGAAAAGGTTGTCGCCCGGTCGGCGTTCCGGCCCCATACGCCTTGTTGAAGGCCCGTGTTGATGCGAAGGCGCTCATGAATGGGCATGACCAGCCCGGCCGTGAGCGCCAAAATTTCCAGATCGCCCGTGCTTTCAATAAAATCGCGCGCGTAGTTTATTTCCATTTCGGGCTGAAGCCATGACAAGACTTGATACCCTGCGGCCACGTCGGCATTGAACGTGCCGTTATTGCCCTCGCTTTTGTCGCCGAAGGAAAGCGAGTAGCCAACGTCAGCATTCGCCGTCCACAAACTCCAATCTTTCGTGCCGGTGAAAGTCTGGTCAAAGCTCCAAAAGTCTTGGGAACTTCCCACTTCATAGGCATCGGACCCCCTCCCTGTGGGAACCGTGAATCCGCCGATATAGGCGATCTCAAGATGACGTTCCTGATCGTTGAGGAATCTATACCGGGCATTAATACTCGTATCGCCGAAACCGTTGCCGGTTTCCGGGCCCATGACTCCATCATCGGCGTCGAAATCGTTTTCTTTATCTTTTAGCCAGCCGTAGGAACTGCCGATGGCGGCATCAAGATTTTCCAAAATTCCTGCCGTGAGCGTAAATGCCGCGGCATGCTCGCGCGCCAGTCCCCGTTCATGAACGCCGCCGTTATTGTCCCAGAGGCGTTTGGAGCGGGAGTAGACATACGTGGTCTCGAACTCCGCGTGTCCGGGATCCACGACGGAAGGATCGGGCGTGTTGATTTTGCCGTGCTCAGGGGCTTCTTCGGTTTCATCGGCCAGAGCCGCCGACGGCCAAAGGCAAACGCCCGGTGCGGCGAGAAATAAAAAACACAGCAGAACTGGAAGGATGCGCGGCATAAGATTCCTTGGGCGCAGAGACGCTGGTATTACTAATTTGTGAATCGTAATAATGCAAGACCAAAGGAAATGCAAGACCAAAGGAATGGAGCCTGGCGCGGTTTTATTCGACGTGCTTTCCCGTCGTGGCCATCATCAGGGAACTGTGCTTGATGCCCTTGACCGATTTCAGGCGGGTCAAAAGCTTGCGAATCTCGGCCGCGCGCCCGCGTACGACGACGACCTCCATGCAGTTATGATGGTCAAGATGGATGTGCTGCGTGCATACAATGAGATTGCCGAAGTCGTGTTGCACATTGACCAGCTTGTTTATGGTCCCCCGTTTATGGTGGTCGTAAACGATGCTGATGGTTCCTGCGACGTCCTTGCCCCTTTGCCACTCCTCCTCAACGAAGGCCTTGCGCATCAAACTTGTTATGGCTTCGGAGCGCGAAGGATAGCCGTGGGCCGTCCGGTATGACTCGAATTGATCGAGCAGGGAATCTTCAAGCGAAATGGGTAGGCGAGCGACTTTTGACATGTGGCGATTCTTTCAAGGCGATCACAGAAGTGACCTGCGAAAGTGAGTCGAATCAACAGCTAAATTAACGCGTTAACATTTTGT
>JAQUPC010000076.1 GCA_028716765.1 Alphaproteobacteria bacterium
CCGGAATAATCAGCCGATCGCCGATCATTATTTGCAGGTTTTCCACAGCGGTACGCTTTCCAAAACCAAAAAGATGGTCGGCATCCTTCATGACGTTGTCGAGGATACGGACTGGACGCTGGATGATCTCCGGGAGGTTGGTTTTCCGGAGAAAGTCGTTCGCGCCGTCGGTTATGTCACGCGGCTGGACGAAGAACTTTATTTCGATTCCATCGAGCGTTGCGGCGAAAGTTTTCGCGAGTTTGGCAACGACCATTATGCCATCGATCCCAAGATTGCCGATCTCAGCCACAACATGAGCGTCGATCGCGAGGGCTTTCTTTTGGAGGAAGGCTATAAGGAAAAACTGAACGTTTACGTTATTTCCCGCAATTATCTGGTTGCGATCAAAAAAGGCGAAATTGATCCGGGAACGCCTGTCGCCGAGTTTATGCAGATGCGGAATATCAATAATCCTGAATTGCTGGCAAAATACAGTTCGCGCCCGTGCCGCACGGCTTTGGAGGCAGGGCAAAACGGCGCGCCGAAAGTTGGCGCACCGGCTCCGTAAACGGCAAGACGGAAGTGACGATAGCCGAAAACCACCTCGAAACCTTCAAGCGCGCCACGGCGGCGGCCATCAAAGCCATCGGGCACAGGGCCGAGCTTGAGGTGGCGTTTACGTCCGGCCTTTCCGGTGTTAGCGGCGCGCGCGTCAGCGTACCGGAACCCGATCAGGAATTGCCCGCGCACGCTATCGCGCTTGTGCGCGGCGCGGCCGACGCGGCGGCGCTCCGCCTCAGGCATCACGATCCCGCGCTTCATGCGTCTCTGGCGCCGTCGAGGGCCGAAGCGGCGGCGGTGTTCGAGGCCCTGGAACAGGCGCGGTGCGAGGCTCTCGGCGCACGCGTCATGCCCGGCGTGGCGCGCAACCTGTATGTTTGGCTTGATGAACGCTGCCGCAAAGCGCGCCTCGATCAAGCTTCCGTTCGGGCCGATGCGCCGCTGGCCGAGGTCATGCGGCTGCTGGCGTTTGAAGCGCTCGGCGGCCAGAAGATTCCGGAAGCGGGCGCGGCCGCCGTTGCCCTTTGGCGGCCCGTGATCGAAGCAAAGACCGGGCCGCATCTCGGCCGCCTGCCCGAACTTGCGGACGATCAACAGGCCTTTGCCGCCGAAACGCTGAACATGCTCGCGGCGCTCGATCCCGCCTTCAAGGAAAAAGACGGAAAAGACCGGCGCGAAGGCGCGAAAGAAACCGGGGGGGCCGCCGAAAAAAAAGAACCGGAGAAAAAATCATCCTCCGCCGAAAGCGCCGGAGAGGAAAGCGCCGCACAGGCCCCGGCGGCGAGCGATGCGACAACGGACGGCTCCGAATCCGGAAAAGCCGAAGCGGGCCGGGAAGGGCGAACCGCCGATGAAATAGAGGCGCGAGGCGAAGACGAGGCGTCCGAATACGCTTCCTGCATGACATACCGCGTTTTTTCGAAACAATACGACGAGGAAATCGCGGCGGAGGAACTGTGCCCGCCGGAAGAGCTGGCGCGCCTCCGCCGGCTTCTGGACCGTCAGGTGCAGGCGGCGCAAAACATCATCGTGCGCCTCGCCAACCGTTTGCAGCGCCGTCTCATGGCCCAGCAGTTGCGCGCGTGGGAGTTCGATCTCGAGGAAGGGCTGCTCGATGCAGGCCGCCTTGCGCGCGTCGTTGCCAACCCGCTTCAACCGCTTTCGTTCAAGCAGGAAAAGGAAACGACGTTCCGCGATACGGTGGTCACGCTTTTGCTCGACAACTCGGGCTCGATGCGGGGACGGCCGATTACGCTGGCGGCGATGAGCGCGGATATTCTGGCGCGCACGCTGGAACGCTGCGGCGTGAAGGTGGAGATTCTCGGCTTCACCACGCGGGCATGGAAGGGCGGCCGCGTGCGCGAGGCGTGGCTCAAGGCGGGCAAGCCGCCGCTGCCGGGCCGTCTGAACGAACTGCGCCACATCATCTACAAGGCCGCGGACGCGCCGTGGCGGCGGACGAAACGCAACCTCGGCCTCATGCTGCGCGAAGGCCTGCTTAAGGAAAACATCGATGGCGAAGCGCTGCTCTGGGCGCATGCGCGGCTTTTGGCGCGGCACGAGCGGCGGCGCATCCTGATGGTGATTTCCGACGGCGCGCCGGTGGACGATTCCACGCTCGCCGTCAATCCCGGCAATTATCTCGAAGAGCATTTGCGCGCCGTGATCGAATGGATCGAAAGTAAGTCCGAAGTCGAGCTTGTGGCCATCGGCATCGGCCACGACGTCACGCGCTACTACCGCCGCGCCGTCACGATCGCCGACGCCGACGCCCTCGGCGGCACGATGACGGAGCAATTGGCGGGGCTGTTTGAGGTGGAAAGGAAATAGCTTAGGATCATTCCATGCCCCTTCGTCGCCTTCCCGAATCGCTGGTCAACCGCATCGCCGCGGGCGAGGTGATCGAGCGCCCTGCCGCTGCCGTTAAGGAACTGGCGGAAAACGCGCTCGACGCCGGGGCCACGAAGCTTGAAATCACGCTGCGCGAAGGCGGGCAATCGCTTATCCGGGTCGCCGACAACGGCTCCGGCATGACGCGCGAGGAATTGACGCTTGCTATCGAGCGTCACGCGACGTCCAAACTGCCGGACGGCGATCTTTGGAACATTCACAGCTTCGGCTTTCGCGGCGAGGCGCTGCCGTCCATCGGCGCGGTGGCGCGGCTTTCCATCGCCAGCCGCAAGGCGGGCAGCGATGAGGCGTGGCAGATTAGTGTCGAGGGCGGCGAGGTTACGCCGCCGCGTCCCGTTGCGCTCGCCGAGGGCACGCAGGTCGAAGTGCGCGATCTGTTTTTCGCCACGCCCGCGCGGCTCAAGTTTCTCAAATCGAAGCGCACCGAGGCCGATGCCGCGCGCGAAGCCATTGAACGCCTCGCCATGGCGCACCCGCACGTCGATTTCACGTTGCAGGAAGACGACAAACGCCCGGTGCGTTATCCCGTCTTTCAGCAAGAGCTGTCGAGTCCCCCTCCCCTTGGGGAGGGGTTAGGGGCGGGGTATGAAAAAGACGCCCATTCACCTTTACATGAACGCCTTAAAGCCGTCCTCGGCGGCGAGTTTATGGACAACGCCGCGCGGGTGGAAGCCTCGCGCGATGATCTGCGCGTGACGGGGTACGCCGCGTTGCCGACCTGGCACAGGCCGACGACGCGCGAGCAATACCTGTTCGTCAACAACCGCCCGGTGCGCGACAGGGCTTTGCTTTCCGCCGTGCGCGGCGCGTACGGCGACCTTTTGCCTTCGGGGCGTTTCCCCGCCGTCGCGCTGTTTCTTGACGTGCCTGCGCGCGAGGTGGACGTGAACGTGCATCCCACGAAGGCCGAGGTGCGCTTCCGCGACGCCCAGCGCGTACGCGGCCTGATTGTGACGGCCATCCGCGCGGCGCTGGGTCAGGCGGGGCAGTTCACTTCGAGCGCGCTGGCGCCGCAGGCGCTGCAGATGATGCAGACGGAAAACGCGACAGGCGCGGGCCCTTCCGGATTCGCCGAACATTTCGCCGCGTCTATCTCTTCGGCGGCGCAAACAGCAGCCCCTCATTTTCTCGCCGCTGCGCCGCTTGCCGCGCGCGCTGCAACGCCGGATACATCGCTTGCCGCGCAAGGAAGGCTCGGCGCGGCCGTGGCGCAGGTGCACGGCACGTTCATTCTTGCGCAAACGCCGGACAGCCTCGTCATCGTCGATCAGCACGCGGCGCACGAGCGCATCGTGTTCGAAAAAATGAAACGGCAACTGAAGGACGGCGGCATCAAGCGCCAGCATCTTCTCGTTCCCGAAGTCGTGGAGATGAAGGAGGCCGCATGCGAACGGCTTTTGGCGCGCGCCGATGAGATCGCCGGACTGGGCCTTGCCGTCGAAGCGTTCGGCCCCGGCGCGGTTCTGGTGCGCGAGATTCCGGTGTTTCTGCAAGGCGCGGATATCAAAGGCTTGCTCGCCGATCTCGCGGAAGAACTGGCGGAATACGGCGACGCGAAGGCGCTGCGCGAGCATCTTGAGGACGTGTGCGCCACGATGGCGTGCCACGGCTCGGTGCGCGCGGGCCGCGCGCTCAACATAGACGAGATGAACGCGCTTTTGCGCCGGATGGAACAAACTCCCGGCAGCGGCCAGTGCAGCCACGGCCGTCCTGCGTATGTCGAGCTTAAACTAATCGATTTGGAAAAGTTGTTTGATAGGCGTTAACGCGCCGCGGAAGTGAAAACCAACGCCGTATCGCCATACGTGCGTTCCGTGAGCACGGCGTATTTCTCGGGCAATTCCAGTTTTTCGTTCTTCGCCGTTTCGATGACGATCAGCGCGTCCGGCGCGATCCACCCGGCTTTTTCAAGCGCCGCAAGCGCGGGCGGCACTAGTCCTTTGCGATACGGCGGGGCGAGAAAAACCAGTTGGCATGGCGCCTCGGCCTTGGGCGGCGAGGTCGCGTCCGCCGGCATGATTTTACAAACGTCTTTCAGGCCGAGCGAAGCGGCATTGGCCGCCGCCGTTTGCCGCGCCTGCTTGTTCTTGTCGAACAAAAAGGCCTGTGCCGCGCCGCGCGACAGCGCCTCGAAAGCCAGAGCCCCCGTGCCGCAAAACGCGTCGAGGACATTGGTGCCGTCGAGCGGATCGCCGATGGCCTTGCCCCAATCGTGATGCGCGAGGATGTTAAACAGGCCTTCGCGCACGCGGTCCATCATCGGCCGTGTGGCGCGGCCTTCGGGCGTCTTCAACTTCCGCCCCGACAAGGTACCGCCGATGATGCGCATACAACAATCCTTTTTTGGCGTCATTCCGGGGCGCCTGTCACGCGCTAGCGGGTGACAGGCGGTCCCGGAATCCAGTTTTATTTTACCTTTCGGAGTTAAACCAAACCAGGTTCCGGATCAATTTTCTTTCGTCTGCTTTTGCAGCCGTACAGAAAATTGTCCGGAATGACGCTGAGACTTCCCCCCGAAAAACTTCCCCAGCGACTCGCGCAGCACGCGGCGCGGGATTTCCTCGATATTCCCGCGCGGCAATTTGCCGAGCGGAAACGGCCCGAACGCGACGCGGATCAGGCGCGTCACCTGAAGGCCGATGTGTTCCATCACCTTGCGGATTTCGCGGTTCTTGCCTTCGCGCAGGCTGACCATAAGCCACTGGTTGCTGCCTTCCTGCTTTTCCGTCTCGATCTCGACCTTGATCGGCTCGTAATGAACCCCGTCGATGGTGACGCCGTCCGCCAGAGCCTTGAGCTTCGCCGCCGCAACATGCCCGTAAACGCGCACGCGGTAATGGCGCAGCCACGCGTTCTGCGGCAATTCCATGTGCCGCGCCAGCTCGCCGTCGTTCGTCAGCAGCAAAAGGCCTTCGGTGTTGTAATCCAGCCGCCCGATGGTCACCACGCGCGGCAGCTCCGGCGGCAGCTTTTCGAAAATCGTCGGCCGCCCCTTGGGGTCCTTGTTCGTCGTGAGCGTTCCCGCAGATTTGTGATAGCGCCACACGCGCGGCTCCTCGGCAGCGGCCACGGGCTTGCCGTCCACGAGAATGACGTTTTTATCCGTGACGTTGAGGGCGGGCGAGGTCAGCTTTTTGCCGTCCACCTTGACGCGGCCCTCGAGGATCATGCGCTCGATCTCGCGGCGCGAGGCGATGCCCGCGCGCGCCAGCCGTTTGGCGATGCGCTCGCCCTCAACCCTCTCGCTTTTTTCTTCGTTTTTGGTCATGGTGGGGAATGTAGAGTAAATTTGGAAAAAAGAAAGAATCCCTCTCCCCTTGCGGGAGAGGACGCAAAAACCTTGGCTTGCGCAGCAAGTCATTGGTTTTTGCTGGTGAGGGGGTTTCTTTTACCCCTCCCCGCTCACTGCGTTCGCGACCCTCCCGCAAGGGGAGGGTGATTCGAGGAGTGTTGTCTTATGACCGATTTCATGGCCATCGCGCTGCAGGAAGCCAAATCCGCCGCCGACCGGGGCGAGGTGCCGGTGGGCGCCGTGCTGGTAACGTCGAACGGCTATATTCTGGCGCAAAACGGCAACCGCACGGAGGAACTGAACGACCCCACGGCGCACGCCGAAATCCTCGTCATCCGCGAGGCGGCGAAGGCCGAGGGCGCGCCGCGTCTGCCCGAATGCGATCTTTACGTGACTCTGGAGCCGTGCGCGTTGTGCGCGGCGGCCATCAGCTTCGCGCGCCTGCGCCGCGTGATTTTCGGGGCCTACGATTCCAAGGGCGGGGCCATCGAACACGGCCCGCGCTTTTTCACCCAGCCCACCTGTCACCACGCGCCCGAGGTCATCGGCGGCGTGGAGGAGAAGAAAGCCGCCGCGCTGTTGAAGGCGTTTTTTGAGGAAAGACGATAAGTCTTTCAGTGCGGCCGCATTGAGGCCCGGTTGCTTTGCCGTGCGGCGGGGTGCCGGTAAGATGGTTCGGGTTCTTTTTCAACGTGCATGGCCCGAGCAATAAGATCGATGGTTTCGGTGAACCCCTTTTCCCGCGCAAGGTTTTCAGCCAGATTTCGATATCTCAACATTTCGTCTTTCAGTTCAGGCGTATGGATAGCGTCCCACATAAAATTCCAGAGCTTGCGGTCCCCGTTCCGGATTAACGTCAGCCAGCTGGAGCCGAGATGCCGTTTGATAACATGACACCAATCCGGCTCTTCACGGGCGCTTCTAAGTATTTTTAGAAGACTGTGATCGCCCTTGGCATCGAGAGAATTGCGGAGAGCCGTGGGAAGGATCTGCGTGATCGCTTTTTTCCATTCGGGAACCCAGCGCGCCCGTTCGAGGATAAGCTCGACATCGGCTCCGCCGCCTTCCTGCGACGCTTGATCGCTCAGAATGGCGCCGAGCTGCTTGGCGGTTTCGGTTTTCCATTCCGGAACATCTTCCGCGAAGCTGAGGATAATAGAGAAAGCCCGGCCGCCTCCATGTTTTGCGGCCGTATGTAAAAGCGATCCCAGATTTGCGCCGGTTACGTATTTCCACAAAGGTTTCTTTTTTGAAGCGCGGAAAATATCTTCGATCGCATAATCGGATTGGGGATGAGCGAGCTTGGCAAGATTGTTCAGAGCGTCGATGAGATTCTGTGGCGACTTATTATTAATCTCAGGCGATACGCAATGAACGATAGTCGTGAGGGCGTCGCTATAGGCCTCGCTTCTTCTGGCTTTTTCGGGGCCTTGCCGGATCGTGATAAGGACGGGCAACAAGGCCGTTGCCAGCCCGAGGCGCGAACGCAAAAACTCTTTTTGATCGATCTGGTGATCCGAAGCGTCCATCCATTGGCCGCTTGCAATATGTATCTGCCAGCGCTGTCCGTCGTCGGCGAGGACGACGAGAAGATTGTCTTTGTATTGTTCGAAATAGGTGTCGCGTTCGCGGTAGGCTGTGCACCAGCGCGGCGAGCCATAGGCGCGGCTGGCTTCTTCCGTCAGCAATTGAATGACTTCCGTGCCGTCATCCAACGTGGCTATCAGCTTGGCGCCTTCTTTTCGCTCAAACATCCGATGATCCGGAGTTTCTACGTGCGTTGCCGAAACCGTCCAGCCGGACGGCAGGCGGTTCTGCAAATCTTCGTCGGTCCCGGTCATAAGAAAACGCGCATGCGCCTCGATGCGCTCCGCAGGGCTGATCGGATATTTGGGGCGATAAGGCTCCGTCAAGGCATTCAGATCTTTCAGCGAATGCCGCGCGATGTTGGCATCCTTGCCCGTAATATGCTTGTGAAACAGGTAGAGATCGTCGACGATCTTCGGCAAATCTTCGGGCAGGTAATAGGGGCGCTGTGTCAAGGGCTGATTTGCTTCCCGTTCGTAATCTGTTTCGATCACCTGCTTCAGAATCTGATGCAGCAGCCAGCCGCGGTATTTGTTGAGATCAGCGCGCCAACGTGGCCGCATATTGCGCCCCGGAGGCGCCATGTTTTTGGGTGTTAATAAGGTGAACAGATAATGATCAACAAATTCCAAAACAACTTCGGGGTTGTGTTCGTTGGGGAAATTTATAACTTTCCCCTCAAGTGAAAACTCACCGAAAATCCGCCATGGAATCCACCCATCTCTAAAATTCTTGTGGCGGGTAAGCTTGCGACATGCAACGCGGAATTCCTGCCCCATCCCGGCATAGGGCGACAACGCGCGTTTCTTGATTTTGTCTTCTTCGGGCATGGCCGCACTATAGGGGGCACTTATGGTTAATTGAAGCGCCCGAAAAGCTTTCGAGAAAATTTTATAGTGCGGCTATGGTTAATTACGCCGCCTCGCAGCGTTTGATGGCGCGCCAACCGATGTCGCGGCGGCAGAAGCCTTCCGGCCAGTCGATACGGTCGACGGCTTCGTAGGCCCTGGCTTGCGCCTCGGCGATCGTCGGCGCCCACGCCGTGACGCCCAGAACGCGCCCGCCGTTGGCGGTGATCTCGCCCTTGTCGTTCAGGGCCGTGCCCGCGTGGAAAATGATGCTGTCGGGAACTTTCGCCGCCTCGTCCAGTCCGCGGATCACCGAGCCCTTCTTGTAGTCGCCGGGATACCCCTCGGCCGCCATCACGACGCACAGCGCCGCGCGGTCATACCAGTGAATGGGCGCGGCGGCAGCCATGCCTTTGCTCGCGGCCAGAAGAAGAGCCAAAAGGTCGGACTTCAGGCGCGGCAGCATGCATTGCGTTTCCGGATCGCCGAAGCGCACGTTGTATTCGATCAGCTTCGGCCCTTCGGCGTTGATCATCAGGCCCGCGAACAAAACGCCGGTGAACGGCGTTCCGGCCTTGCTCATTTCGTCCATCGAAGGTTGGACGATCTCGCGCATGATGCGCTCCTGCATGGCGCCGTCGACGATCGGGGCGGGCGAATACGCGCCCATGCCGCCCGTGTTTGGCCCCTTGTCGCCGTCGTAAACGGCTTTGTGGTCTTGCGCCGCCGCGAACGGAACGGCGGTCGTGCCGTCGCACAGCGCGAAAAAGCTGGCCTCTTCGCCGACAAGGCATTCCTCGATCACGACTTCGTTGCCGGAATCGCCGAACACTTTTTTGATCATCGCGTCGTCGATGGCCTTCAAGGCTTCCTCGACCGTTTGCGCCACCGTCACGCCCTTGCCCGCGGCCAGCCCGTCGGCCTTGATGACGATGGGCGCGCCCTGTTCCTTCACGTAGGCTTTCGCGGTTTCGGCGTCGTTGAAGCGCTTGTAGGCGGCGGTGGGAACTCCGGCGCGCGCGCACATGTCTTTCAGAAAACCTTTCGAGCCTTCAAGCATCGCGGCGGCCCGGGTGGGACCGAAGCAGGGAATGCCCGCCTCGTTCAATTTGTCGACAAGGCCGAGCACCAGCGGCACTTCCGGCCCCGGCATGACGAACTCGATTTTAAGTTCACGGCAAGCGGCGACGATCTCATCGACCTTGTCCGCCGCGATCGGCAGGCACGTGGCGAGTTCCGCGATCCCTGCGTTGCCCGGCGCGCAGTAAAGCTTGGTCAACAACGGCGATTTGGCAAACGACCAGCACAGCGTGTGTTCGCGCGCGCCGGATCCGACAACGAGTACGTTCATGGGAACCTCCTGAAATTACGAAAAGCCAAGATAGACAGCGGTCTTGTGTAGAAATTTCCTTAGTCTCCCGCCGCGCTCGGGCAGCAAAGGGAAGGGCCACCCGCCGTTGAGACTTCTGCGGTTGAATTCCCTATCAGCCATTTCCTGAAGTTCAAAACGCATGGCCGCCGTGTACGGCGGCAAGGGTTCCTCAACTTCTTTTTCCGGTTGTGTCATAATTTCCCCCATTTTGTCATTCCCGCTTTCGCGGGAATGACGCTTCGGCTAGGATTTAGCCATGCCACGAAAGACCGCGCAACCCCCCTCTGTCGATTCCAAGGCCAGTTTGCTGGATAACCCCCGGCCGGGCAGCAATTTGCCGGAGTTTACCGTCAGCGACTTGTCGCGCCGCGTTAAGGGCGTGATCGAGGAAACCTTCGGCCATATCCGGGTGCGCGGCGAAATCGGCGAGTGCAAGCTGCACACGAACGGCCATCTTTACCTTTCGCTCAAGGACGAAGGCGCGGTGCTGGCCGCGGTGTGCTGGCGCGGGCAGGTGAGCAAGCTCGGTCTGCGTCCCGAAACGGGTATGGACGTCGTATGCACGGGCCGTCTCACCACCTACGCCGGGCAGTCGAAATACCAGCTTGTGATTGAAAGCATGGCGTTGGCGGGCGAAGGCGCGCTGCTCAAGCTTCTGGAAGACCGGCGGCGCAAGCTGCAGGCCGAAGGCCTGTTCGACGCCGCGCGAAAGCAACTGTTGCCGTTCCTGCCGGACGTCATCGGCGTCGTGACCTCGCCGACGGGCGCCGTGATCCGCGATATTCTGCATAGGCTGGCGGACCGCTTCCCGCGCCGCGTGCTGGTGTGGCCGGTGGCGGTGCAGGGCAAGGGC
>JAQUPC010000077.1 GCA_028716765.1 Alphaproteobacteria bacterium
GGCGTTTTTGAGGGACAAACGACGGGTACGCCCATCAGCCTTCTCATCGAAAATACGGACGCGCGCTCGAAGGATTACGGCGCGATCAAGGACGCGTTCCGGCCCGGCCACGCCGACTTCACCTACCAAGCCAAATACGGCATCCGCGATTACCGCGGCGGCGGACGCGCTTCGGCACGCGAGACGGCCTGCCGCGTGGCGGCGGGGGCTGTGGCACGTAAAATTTTTGGCAGCGCCATATCCATTCGCGGGGCCGTGATTCAGATCGGCACGAAAAAGATCGACCGCGCGCGCTGGATTTGGGAAGAGACGAACAACAATCCCTTCTTTTGTCCCGACGCGCAAATGGCAAAAGAATGGGCGGCTTATCTTGATCAAATCCGCAAGGAAGGTTCTTCGGCCGGCGCCGTCGTCGAGATCGTGGCTTCGGGCGTTCCCGCAGGGCTTGGCGATCCCGTCTACGAAAAACTCGACAGTGAACTGGCGCGCGCCATGATGTCGATCAACGCCGTCAAAGGCGTCGAGATCGGCGACGGCTTTGCCGTGGCGGCGCAAACCGGCCCCGAAAACGGCGACGAGATGCGCAAGGGCAAAGACGGCCGGCCTGAGTTTCTTTCCAACCACGCGGGCGGCACCCTTGGCGGCATTTCGACGGGACAAGACCTCGTCGTCCGATTTGCCGTCAAACCAACCAGTTCCATCCTCCAGCCCCGCAAGACGATTGACCGGCACGGAAACGAAACCGAAATAAGCACCAGTGGCCGCCACGATCCCTGTGTCGGCATTCGCGCCGTACCCGTAGGCGAAGCCATGATGGCTTGCGTCCTTGCCGACGCTTTGTTGCGTCAAAGGGCCGGGAAACCCTCCTAGGCCCTTACCCGCCTTGCTAAAAAGGTTATTTTGCGTTAGCCTTAAGGTTTACAGAGAGGGCCTGCGACGTGGTGCAGCAAGACCTGCAAAAACCGTCTTTCGACGAATGGATGTATTGGACCCAGGTGGCCGTCGACCGCCTGACGACGATCGTCCATGTGTTTAACAAGCCCCCTTATCCGGACGTTTTCATGCCGGGGAATGAGCGCCAGTTCAAGGTCTCGCAGACGGTCGACATCCTCCGCCGCCTGCACACATTGACGGACGAAAACGACGTTCCCGTGCCTCACGAGGCCGCGCCAGAAATACATGAGGAACATATTGTCGCGGAGCTTCAGCCTTTGTTCGGCGACGTACAGCGCCGCTTGCCCGCGTGGTCGAGCGATATGCAGAGGCTGCTCAAGTCACCGTGGTTCGACCAATGCTCCGGCAAAATGGCGGACGAACTTTTCCGGGGTCCTGACGACCGCGAAGGCGAAGGCATCGGCAGCGGCATGATCGAACACGGCCGCTTGCCGCAGATGATCCACGATCTTTTGGAGCGCGAGCAAATCGGCTCGGCGCGCGCGCCGTCCGGCGAACGGCCGCCCTCAAGCTACCAGACGCTCCGGCGCGAGGAATTGGCCCGCCTTTGGGGACGGCGCAATAGCACACTTCTCCGCTCGGCGGGAAGAGTGGATTAGAAATCAAGGGATACGGAACACGGGGTACGGGTTAAGCGCTTTTCCCATATCCCGTATCCCGTGTCCCTAAATAGCAGGAATTATTATGCCAACGACATATAGCCAGCGCGCGCCCTTCAACGATTGGTGGTATTGGTCGGAATGCCTCGTCAAGCGTTTCCGCACGATCGCCGACATTTACAAGGAAAACGGCGAGATTGAGCGCAGCGAACAAGCCCTCGACTGGTCCAAAAAGCTCAAGGATAATTGCATGGTGCCGGTCATGGCGGCGCGCAAGGGCATGAAGACGGACGAAGAAAAGGAAAGCGTCAAGCAACTTGAGGAAGAGTCCATCCTGAACGCCGCCAACATGTTCCGGGAATTGCTGACCAACCTTCCCTTTATTTCCAGCGCCATCCAGGATTTTCTGTTTATCGACTGGCAGGACTGCAAGTGGGACGAAGAGGACGGCAAGGACGAAATCGACGAAGAAACCGGCCTTCCCGTCAAGAAGAAGAAAAAAAAGGCGGTCGACAGCCGCCTCGCCGAACTTTTTTGGGGGCCCAAGGCGCGGCAGGACGAAGGCATACGGAGCGGCAAGGTGGAAGACGGCGGTTTGCCCGGCATTCTTTACAATCTGCTTGCCGCCGAGCGCTCGTCATCCAACCGCGCGCCGACAGACTATGGTCAGGTTATGCAATCCTCCGCCGCCCAGCAGTACATCGCGACCAACACCCAGAAGTGGGAAAAGGCCGGGGTCGTGATGAACTTCAAGCCGCCGGGATCGATCTAACAGAAGACAGATGGCAGAAAACAGGGATCAGAAGACAACGGGTTCAAAATGTGCTTTTCTGATCCCCGATCCCTGATCCCTGTTTTCTGCTACTGAAACCGATGCACGAATCCCCCGCCCCGAACACCGACACATCGATCATCCTCCACGGCCCGGACGATTTCGCGGCCATGCGTAAGGCCGGGCGGTTGGCTGCTGAAGTGCTTGATTTTATTACTCCTTATGTCAAACCGGGCGTTACGACGGGCGAACTGGATGCCCTTTGCGAGCAGTACACGAGCGGCCACGGCGCGCTTTCCGCCCCGCTTGGCTACCGCGGCTATCCCAAGGCGACGTGCATTTCGCCCAATCACGTCGTGTGTCACGGCATCCCCGGCGACAAACGGCTGGACGACGGCGACATCGTCAACATCGACATAACCGTCATCCTCGACGGCTGGTACGGCGATGCGAGCCGCATGTATCTGGTCGGCGACAACATCGGCCTGAAAGCGCAGCGGCTTGTCGAGGTGACGTACGAAGCCATGATGAAAGGCATCGAGGCCGTAAAGCCGGGCGCGACGCTGGGCGACGTCGGTTTCGCCATCCAGAGTCATGCCGAAGCAGCGGGGTTTTCCGTCGTGCGGGATTTCTGCGGCCATGGCCTCGGTCAGGTTTTCCACACCGCACCGTCGGTTCTTCACTACGGCAAGCCGGGCATGGGCGAAGTTCTGCGCCCCGGCATGTTCTTCACGATCGAACCGATGGTCAATGCCGGGCGGCACGAAATAAAGGTTCTTCAGGACGGCTGGACGGCCGTGACCCGCGACAAATCGCTTTCGGCGCAATTCGAGCATTCCATCGGCGTGACGGAAACCGGCGCGGAGATTTTCACGCTGTCGCCAATGGGGTACACGAAGCCACCTTACGAATAGGGAAACGGGACAAGGGACACGGGTTAAAGGATTAAGGATCGGTCAGTGAGTTCTTTTCTGTTTTATAAAAGAGCGCTAGCATAATATTGAAACAATCTATCCCGTATCCCGTATCCCGTATCCCGTGTCCCGAACCCCGAACCCCAAACCCCAAACCCCGCACTACGCCGGCCATCGCCAGCGCCTGCGCGAGCGCTTGTTTCAGGCCGGACCGGAGGCCTTGCAAGATTACGAACTTCTGGAAATGCTTTTGTTCGCGGCTATTCCCCGCCGCGACGTCAAGCCTTTGGCCAAAGCTTTGCTGACCGAGTTCAAGGATCTCTGGAGTCTGTTGAACGCAAGGCCGGAACGATTGCTGTCCTTTGGCCTCAGCGAATCCGCCGCCTCTACGTTGCTGGCCACAGGCGCTATCGCCCTGCGCGCGCAAAAGAAATCCCTTTTGCAAAAACCGCTTTTGGGCAACTGGCAGCGCCTTGTTGATTATTGCCGCGCCGCGATGGGCCATGAGGCCAAGGAGCAATTCCGTTTGCTGTTTCTCGACCGCAAGAACCACCTTATCCATGAAGAAATCCATCAACGCGGCACGATCGACCACACGCCCGTTTATCCGCGCGAGGTGGTGCAGCGCGCGCTTGAGATCGGCGCGGGGGCACTGGTTCTCGCGCACAACCATCCAAGCGGCGACCCTGCGCCCAGCAAAGCCGACATCGAGATGACCCGCGCCATCGCCGAGGCCTGCCGCGCGCTCAACATCGCCGTGCACGACCACATCATCATCGGCCGCGACACGACGGCGAGCTTCAAGACGCTGGGGTTGTTGTAAGAATATTGCTCTCGGCTATTTTGGCTCAGGCAACAACAGGGGTTGTGGAAAATCGCTCTTTTTCTGCTTTTTTAACGCTTCCAGACTTGGCGGTAACGGCACGCGCGGCGGCGTGCCCGCCATGCGCGTTGTATAGCGCGTATGTTGAAAAGGACGCGGCAGGTAAAAATCCGGCAACCCTTCCGTCGCCAAGACAATATCCGTTTGTTCGCAAGGCATAAGGAATTGTTCTTGCGCTGGGCCTCAACCTCATCTGGAGACGCGGGCGTATCATCCGCGTTATCCTTTTTTCCAAAAACTTTTTGTGCTGTTTGCGCAATATCTTTTATCGATTCTAAAATAGTTTTCATCGGGTCGGGATGTTCCTCTTCCCACTGGCGCATTTGTCTATCGAAGCGCTCCAGTTCTTTATCAATAGCGACTTGAAAAACAGCCTTCGTCCTTTCGCCATCTTCTTCCCTCAGAAAATGAAGCTCATCCAAAAGCTCGGGCCCACCAACAGCGGCAGGCAACTTTGCGACAGCGGACAGAATGCTCGCCGCGCGGGTCACGACCATATCCTGAAGCGCCTTGGGGCTTAGTTCCCGCATCCTCTCAGCGCTGATAACCGGCAAGGTGTTACCTTCCTGAGCGAAAAAGAGCGTGGGCATGTAAATGCCTGCGCGCTGCGCCGCTTGAAACAATTCCGGATCAATCTGCGCGGGAACCTCGGTTTGCCCCGTTATTGACTGGCCGGCAAGAACAACCGCTTGCTGAGCAAGCTCAATGTCGGTTGTTTCACCCAGCAAATACAGGTTCCGCATGACCTTTATAGCATCCAGAAACCGGTCTTCTTTTAAATCGCAACGGAAATAACCCTGTCTGTCTTTCGGATCAAAAACATGATGATATTGATAGCCCTTATCGCAGGAGCCCATGGGCTCCTTCTCCAGAAGGGGGCCTCGCGCCTCGATGTAGCGCGCGTTGTCGAAGGCGGCAGCGATTTGCTCGCTCGGCTCGATCCATCGTTCAAGCACCTTATAAAATCTGAGCAAATCATCGAGATCGAGCGGCCCCCCGATCTTTATGACGCCCTCCTCAATGTTGACGGAAGGATAAAGAAGAAATTCCCCGTCAGGAAAAATTTCATGGTCTTTGATGACATAACGGTAGGGCCGGGCATAAGCATCTTTCTGGCCATCGGAGTCCTGGGGAATAATAAAATCTGGTTTCTGTTTTGCCACCTCCAGCAAGGCGCGTTCAACGCGATGCGCAAGCACGGACAGGCGCGCAGGACTCAAGGGAACGACCTCAACGTCATAAATCGTAATCCGGGCGCTGGTATCGCCGTAAATATCTATTCTGTGCGTTTCGTATCGTTCGTAATCCGCATAAGGATACACGCGTATCATTCGTGTCCCGGAGGGCTTGATGTGAATTTCCCGTGTAAGCTTTAACGGCAGCCGTTTGTTGCCAAATAGATCCAGCCAGCATTCCCTGAATTGTCCGTCGATGGAGCCTTTCGGCAGACCAAGTTCCCGCGTAAGCTGGGCAAGGCGTTTATCCATGCAATGCACGGTTTGGGCATAAAACGTACTGTCTAAAATGAAGTCCCGCATATGATCGGGCGCTATTCTCGTTTGTCGCACTATGCATTCCTTCCAAAACAAGTATCAAAAATCGCTTTCTCTCTTTATGGTGCCGATCCTTTATATTTAAAACAAGTTCTATGTCGAAATAAACATGGTTAAGGACGCGCGCCGATGGTTCGCGTGCTCCGGAAAAACCAACGGTTGTAGCGCCTTATATCTCTCCGCCGCTTTCGGGGGCAGCATAGCGTACGGCGTCGGACCAGCAGCGTTCGAGCTGGCGCAGCGTTTTATACGTCGTCTCTAGCGCGGCTTCGTCGCCGGTTTTCACGAGCGGGTCCGCCCACTGCATCTCCAGCGCACCGAGCTTGGCCAAAACGTCCCGGCCTTTGGCCGTTATCTTCAGCCGCGCCGAACGCCGATCGCGCGCCGAGGCCTGCCGCTCGACGTACGCGCCGTCCACAAGCTGTTTGAGATTATAGGACGCGTTGGAGCCGAGGTAATAGCCGCGCTCGATCAGGTCGCGCACCGAGATTTCCTCCGCCCCGATATTGCCGAGCATCATCACCTGAACCGGGCTGATGTCCCGCACGCCCGCGCGGCCCAGCTCAAGCCTTACGACGTCCAGAAAGCGGCGGTGCATGCGCTCGATCTGGCGCGGCAACTCCTGCAACGTGCGGAAAGCGTTGTTCTTTTTATCGGCGTTGGAGGGGGCGTCTTGCATGGCGGGCGACCTTAATTTGACGGGGGGCGTAACTTTCGGTTGCGCGGCGGGACAGCAATGGCAATATACTTTTTCCCGCCCCTTTCTCAGGAATCACATCATGATGAACCACGTTCCGGGCCGAAGCAATGCCCTTCCCCGCTTCGAGTTAACCATGCTTTCCCGTGGTTTGCGGACCGGCGCCCTGCTGCTGGTTCTTTTGCCGCTCGCGGCCTGTATGACGGCGCCTGACGATATGGATGACGCCGATTCGTCCGCGGCGGGCATGGTCCGGCTTGCGACGCAGATTCAGGCACAAGGCGACAACGTAGGTGCCGCCGATTTTTACCAACGCGCCGCCCAGCGCGACCCGAACAACGCCACGGCCCACAAGGGGCTGGCGTCCGTCTTTGAGCAAGAGGGGCACATGGCGGAAGCGGCCGACGAATACCGGACGGCCATCAAACTCAAGCCCCAGGACGCCGAATTAAGACGCAGCCTTGGCCGCGTCCTGCTGTCCTCCGAACGCGCGGCCGAAGCGCGCGACGCCTATCAGGCCGCGCTTGACCTCGACGGCAACGACGCCAAATCCATGAACGGCCTCGGCATCGCGCTGAACAATCTTGGCGATCTTGGCGGCGCGCAAAAACAGTTCGAAGACGCGCTGAAACAGGATCCGGAAAACCTCACGACCGTCAACAACCTCGCCTATTCCTACATTCTCGACGGGAAATACGGCGCGGCAATCCAGCTTCTTGAGCCGCACATAAAAAATCCGGCGGCCACGCCGGCGCTTCGTCAAAACCTGGCTATGGCTTACGGTCTTTCCGGCATGGACGCCGACGCAGAAAGGATAGCCCGGATGGATTTGCCGCCCAGGAAAGTGAAAGAGAACCTCGCCTATTACAAGCGGCAACGCGCCGAAATGGCCGTGACCACGGCGCCCTACGCCGAGCTTGGCACTTACGCCACCGAGGCGCTGGCCGAGGCGCAGATTGCGAACCTGCAGGCGCATATCGACGACACCGGCGTCGACCTGAAGCCGGTCATCGCGCCGCAGGTAGCGAACCCCGGCGGCACGCCGCGGTTCGCCGTGCGCATGATGGGATGCGCCAAACCGGACGATGTCGACGTGTTCTGCAAACAACTGGCTAAAAACGGCATCCCCTGCGCCGTGCGCAGCGCCAAATAATTTCACTGATGAGCGGCCGCCATCGTCTCCATCACCTTAATGATGGCGGGGCCGATCAACACGACGAAAAGGGGCGGAAGAATAAAAAGGATCATCGGAACCGTCAGGACGGCGGGCAGCCGCGCAGCCTTTTCTTCGGCTTTCATCATCCGCTCTTCGCGCATTTCGGCGGAAAGCACGCGCAGCGCCTGCGCCAGCGGCGTTCCGTATTTTTCGGTCTGGATCAACGTGTTGGCGAGCGCCAACACGCTCGGCAACGGCACGCGCTCCGCAAGGCCGCGCAGGGCCTTATGGCGGTCAGGAAGAAAATTCAGTTCGACGCCGGTCAGGCCGATTTCCTCGGCCAGCTCGGGACACGTCGGCCCGACCTCGCGTCCCACGCGATCGAACGACGCATCGAGGCTCAGCCCGGCTTCGGCGCAAATAACCATCAAATCCAGCGCGTCGGGCATGGCCTTGCGCAGAATGTCCTCGCGCTTCTGGCTCTGGTTCTTCACGATCACGTCGGGCAAAAGCCAGCCGATCAAGCCCGCGGCCAGAACAATCAGCAGGCCGAGAGCCGGCGCGATCTTGGCGATATGCACGATGAAAAACAAAAAGAAGCTGCCCGCCGCAAGCCCGCCCATGACCGCAAGCTTGAAAAACAGGAACACGAAAATAGCGTCGCGCGACTGGTAGCCTGCGCGCCTCAACTTAAGGCGCAGTTCCGCCAGGCTTTTGCCTTGCGAAAGCCGGAACCACTCGACGACGCGCTTCATCAGGCTGACGCGTTGCAGCGCAGCGCGGTGCGTGTTTTTCTTGCTTTGCTTGCCTCCTTCGAACTCGTTGCGCCGTTCGGTAATGGACTTCAGACGGCCTTCCAGAGGGTCGTTGTCGATCAGCGCCGTCCACACAAGCACCACCGCCGCGAACGCGGCCAGCCCGCATAAAAGGGAGATAAAATCAGGGCTGCTAAGAAAATTTGGCATTTTCCGCCTCAGGGCTTCCCGTTCATATCTCGAACGCAATCATTTGCTTCATGACAAACACGCCAAGGCTGAGCCAGCCGATCGCGCACCCCAGCAGGAACTTGCCGAGCGGAACGGTCAGAAGAACCATCATGTACTCGCTGTTCACGGCCATCAGAAGCCCGAACATAAGGAAGGGCAGCGAACCGATAATCATGGCGCTGGCCCGCGCTTCCGACGACATGGCGCGAATTTTGAGCTTCAGTTGCCGCCGGCGCCGCAGCAAGTCGGCAAGATTGCCCAGCGTTTCGGCAAGGTTGCCGCCGGTCTCGCGCTGAATCGCCAGCGCGATAATGAAGAAGCGGAACTCCGGCGTGTCGAGCCGCTTTTCGACGTCCCACAGGGACTCGTCCAGCGAGCGTCCGACGCGAACGCTGTCGCTGATGCGGCGGAACTCTATCCCCACGGGGTCCGGTAGTTCGTTGCCGACGGTCGCGATGGATTCCGTGATCGGCAGGCCGGCGCGCAGCCCGCGGCAAATGGTGTCGATCGCCTCGGGAAAGCTGGCCAGAAATTTGCGGAGGCGGCGCGCCGCCATTTTGCCCGTAACAAGATGCGGCAAAAACAAGCCGGCCGCGACGGCCAGAAAAACGGCGATGATCTTCGTCCAATGCAGGAGGTAGGCAAAGATCAGGAAAAACACGAGGATCAAAAGGGCGTTAAGCATCAGGTATTCGCCCAGAGTCATGTTTTTTCCCGTGCGCGCCAAACGGGTTCGTAGCTTGTCGGGGTTTGGCAATGTCGTCTTGATAAGCTTGTCGAAAAGGGGGAAATTGCTGTCGGCCGTGCGGCGGCGCAAGGTCTGGGAAGGCGCCTTGGTGCCCCGCGCGATGACGAAGTCTCCGCCCACGCGCGCCAGACGCCTGTTAAACGCGCTGCCGCCCGGTTCATTGTTCCAGAAAAGCGCGAAGAGAAGAAACAGGGACGCCGCGCCGCCGCCAAGAACCAGCAACATAACGAGTTGAGGCGTCATGTCACGGCCTCCAGCAGTTCTTTGTCGAGACCGAAGTACGCCGCCTTGGGAAGACAGTGCGGACGCATGCCGTGGTTGCGGTACTCGACCGTTAAACGGCCGTCAGGCAATTCCCCCGTCACGTCGCACGAGAACAAATCCTGCATGGCCACCACTTCGCCTTCCATGCCGATAATTTCGGAAATGTAGGTGACGCGGCGCGATCCGTCGCGCATGCGCCCGACCTGAATGATCATGTCCACGGCGCTGGCTATTTGCTGGCGGATGGCGCGCGGCGCCAGATTGGCGCCGCCGAGCCCGACCATATTTTCAAGGCGCATGATGGCCTCGCGCGGCCGGTTGGCGTGAACGGTGGAAAGCGAGCCGTCGTGACCCGTGTTCATCGCCTGCAGCATGTCGATGGCCTCGCCGCCGCGCGTTTCGCCGACGATGATCCGGTCCGGACGCATACGCAGCGCGTTTTTGAGCAGATCGCGCATGGTCACTTCGCCGTGACCTTCCAGATTGGGGGGGCGCGTTTCGAGCCGGACGACGTGCGGCTGCTGCAATTGCAGTTCAGCGGCGTCCTCGATCGTTACGATACGCTCGCCG
>JAQUPC010000078.1 GCA_028716765.1 Alphaproteobacteria bacterium
AACTGTGTTTCATCTTATTCGCCATCGCCTGAAAAGGGCGGTGGCTTCGGAACGTAAAAATGGCTCAAACGCGATGTTTTTTGCCAATGCTGCAGTGCAACATAGCGTCAACATATATCCGTTAACCATTTCTGTCAAGCACACTAAAGCCAATTTGGAAAATATTTATTAACATTCTTGCGTTTTAAAGGATTTAGTTTGATTCTCGTTTGCGGTCGTGTTTTGAGCGAATCAGGAGAAAAAACTCTTATGCCGCGTCCTTTTTTTCAGAAAAGCTGCTTGTTTGTCATGGCGTTAGTCGTTGCCGCTGCTCTTGGCAGCGTGCCTTCAGCGGCCGAGGCAAAAGCCAAAAAGCGCGTCAAGCTTTCCGTCAAGCGCCATCGCACGCTTCCCGTCGACCGCAACGCCCTGTATGCCGATATCGTTATCGAGGCGCGCACGGGCCGTATTCTGCACGCGGCAAATGCAGGCCAACAGCGCCACCCGGCATCATTGACAAAAATGATGACGCTTTACCTGACGTTTCAGGCGCTGGAATCCGGTAAACTTTCCCTTGAACAGCGGATTTCCGTTTCCTCGCACGCCGCGGCCCAATCGCCATCGAAACTGGGCTTGCGTCCCGGGCAGTCGCTCCGCGTACAGGACGCCGTTTTAGGCGTCGTCACCGAATCGGCCAATGACGCGGCCGTCGTTTTGGCCGAAGCGCTTGGCGGCAGCGAAAGCCGCTTCGCTCAGATGATGACGCGGCAGGCCCAGGCGCTGGGCATGAAACAAACGCGCTTTGAAAACGCCTCGGGCCTGCCCGACCCGGATCAAGTAACGACCGCGCGCGACATGGCCGTTTTGGGCCATGCGCTTATTTATCATTATCCGCGCTATTACGCCTTTTTCAGCCACGAAAGCTTCACGTATGCTGGCCGGACGCACCGCAACCACAATCATTTGATGGAGCGCTATGACGGCATGGACGGCATCAAGACCGGCTATATACGGGCATCGGGATTCAATCTCGTGGCTTCGGCCGTGCGCGGCGACACGCGGCTTATCGGCGTCGTTTTCGGCGGACGCTCCACGCTGGGGCGCGACAATCAGATGGCGCAGCTTTTGGACAGGTCGTTTGCCGCCGGAGAATCCGGCTCAACCGCGGCAAGGGAAGAGATGCTTGAGGAAACCGTGGCGCAAGGCGATAGCAGCGATGTGGCCGATAGCCACTACATTGCCCTTCCGGCCAAAACGGCGGCGGTTTTCCAGCTGCCCGGAGCACGAGCAGCAAACGGCGAGACCGCGAGCGCGGCGGAAAGCGACCGGGCATGGCTTTCCGCGCCGACGAATTGGGGCATCCAGATCGGTGCCTATAATGACGCCGCAGGGGGACAGGAAATTTTGTCCACTATGCGCCGGAATATGCCGGCCTTGCTTGAGCGCGCGGATCCGATCCTGCAAAAAGTGCGCATGGAGGACGGGGCCGTTTTTTACCGGGCCCGCTTTATGGGCATGGAGTCGGCCACGGCGCGGTCCATTTGCTCCTATCTGGTCAAGCGCGGCCAGGGCTGTCAGGTAGTCGCGCCCGAACAAGCGAACGGGTGATCCCGTTCTAACTGTCGTAATGCACCAGACTCGTCACCGGCACGTCGAGCTTGGAACGCCCCTGCAAAAACGTCAGTTCTATGATGAAGGCCGCGCGCGCAACGGCGACGCCCATCTGCCGCGCAAGAAAAAGGGCCGCGGCGGCGGTGCCGCCCGTCGCCAGCAGATCGTCGAGCAGCACAGCCCGTTGCCCCGGCCTGAGGACGCCTTCCTGAATCTCGATTGTGTCGGTGCCGTATTCCAGCGCGTAGCTGTGCGCCACGGTCTTGCCCGGCAATTTCCCTTTCTTACGCACCATGACGACGCCGACGCCGAGGGCCGCGGCGAGGGGCGCCGCAACCAGAAAACCGCGCGATTCGATGCCGAGCAGGACGTCAGGGCGCTCTGCGCCTACGGCCTTTTCCAGCCGGGCCAGCGTCTCGCGCCACGCGGGACCGTGGGCCAAAAGCGTGCCGATATCATAAAACAGGATCCCCGGCTTCGGAAAATCGGGAACGCTGCGAATATGGTTTTTCAGGTCCAGCGCTTCCATTTTGGCTCTTCTCCGGGAAAAGTGTTGACGGGGCACCTAGAATTAACCGGGTTTTTACAAAATCTGAAGCAAAAACGAGGTTAAGAATTCCGGTAGCGCAAGAATGGCGCGTTGGTTAGTATATGAATCCGGTGGACATTCGGCGTCATGGTTAAGAAGCGGCAAAGACGTTAGGGACAGAGGCGGGATATGGCATCACATTTGTCACAAGACGACGTTGCCCGGCTGTTAAAGGAACCTTCGCCGCATGTCCGCGCCGAGATCGCCGGCAAGCTGGCCCAGGAAATCGACAGCCCGAGACTCACGGAAAGCGAATACGGCCTTGCGCAGGAAATCGTGCGCCTTATGGCCAAAGACATCGAGACCACCGTCCGGCTGGCGCTGGCCCAGAGCCTGCGGCACGCCGTCAGGCTGCCGCACGATGTCGCCGTCCAGCTTGCCCATGACGTCGAAACGGTCGCGTTGCCGATTCTGGAACATTCGACGGTTCTTACGGACGAAGACCTTGTGGCCATCATCGACAAGGGGCCGCCCTTAAAACATGAGGCCATCGCCAATCGCACGAACGTCTCGGCCGAGGTGTCGGACGCGCTGATCACTAAGGCGGACGAAAAGGCCGTGACCGTCCTGATGAACAACATTACGGCCCAGATCACGGAGCAAAGCCTCGGCAAGGCGATAACGCGCTTTCAGGCGAGCGACAGCGTCAAGGAGGCTATGGTCAAACGGGCCACGCTGCCTATCACGGTCGCCGAGCGGCTGACGGCCCTGGTGTCCGACAAGCTTAAGGACTATCTGATGGCGCATCACGATTTGTCGCCGTCGGTCGCCGCCGATCTTGTCTTGCAGGGCCGCGAACAAAGCGTCGTCGGCCTGGCGCCGGGGCGGAGCGAAAAGGACATCGAAAAACTGGTCGCGCAAATGTACGACAACAACCGCCTGACGCCCTCGATCGTTCTCAGGGCGCTTTGCATGGGCGAGGTGACGTTTTTCGAATCGGCCCTTGCCATCATGGCCAACGTTCCGCTTTTGAACGCCCGGATCCTTATTCATGACGGCGGGATCTTGGGGCTGAAAACGTTATATGAAAAGGCGGGCATGCCGCCGGGGTTGCTGTCGATCGTCCGGGCCGCGCTGGATATCGTGCATGAAACCGAACTGGACGGCGAGCACGGAGACATTACGCGCTACCGGGCCCGCGTCATTGAGCGCGTTTTGACCCGGTTCGAGGACACGAGTTCCGAGGACATCGACTATCTTCTCGCCAAACTCGGCGACATCATGGCGGCCGCCGAAGTCCGGGTGAATTAGGGTGCTTTCCGATTAATCAGAATCGTCATTCCGGAAAATTTTCTTTTCGGCGGCATGCCCGGAGAAAGAAAATTGATCCGGAATCCCGTTTTGTTTTCTTGTGAAAAATAAAAAAACAAACGGGATTCCCGGTCGCGCTGCTCGCCTTGGCTCGCAGCTTGCCGGGAATGACACATGATTGAAAGCCCGGCCCTCCTCAACAAAAAAAAGGGCGGTGGAAAACCACCGCCCTTAATTGATTTTTCTAACGACCCGAAGGTTATTAGAACGTGACCTTTTGCGACAGCATCAGGACGTGACCTGCGTTGGTGTTCCTGTCACCGGCGTCAGCCGTATTGGCGGGAACGTCGTCACGCTGCTGCTCGAAGAGCACGACATCGGCCGCCGTCGTCAGGCCGGGGAACCAAGTGTAGGTCGCTCCAAGGCCAACAGCCGAGAAGTCCTTCACATAATTCACGCGGTCCGGAGCTGCGGCAAAGACGCCCTGCTGAGCAAAGGCATTGCCGTAGCCTTCGCCGCGCATGCCGTTGACGGCGAGAGCAACTTTGTCGAACTCATACTTCAGACCTGCCGTCCATACGCTCTGGTCCTTGTTCTGGCCTTCGACCGTCAGGTAACGGCCAGCGTCCACATAAGAACCGCCTAGCGTGAAGCCGGCGTACATGGCTTGTCCACCGAGGCCCCACGACGTGAAGTCGCGAACCGGCCCGTTCAACGGCGCCGCAAGCAAGACATCGGTATCGTCACCGCGCGCTCCCGTTGACATCGTGGCGCTTAGCACAGTGTTGACGGGGCTCCAGTTGCCCGTGTACTGCGCCGTAGCTTCCACGAAATCCTGATAGGGAGCCAGGGCCGTGCCGCTACGTGCTGTGTTGTTGCTGTATTTGATCACATTTTGGCCTTGATCGTAGAAGTTCGGCGCATACGACCCGCCGAGCTGCAGCTTGTGGTTCGCGTTGCCGACCTTAGGCGTGTAGTACGTGATCTTGGTGCTGTTTTCCGTGTTGTCGATGAACGACGGCTGGAAACGCATCAGCGTGGTCGGATCGGTGAAATCCGTATAGGTGCCGTCGATCTGGCCTTCGCCGACCGTCGGAGCGTATACGAACAAGTCCGAAGCGCCATGATCGTCGCCGAAAATGGTCTTGCCCCAGGCGCCCGACATCCAGACATAAGCCTGATCCGCGCGCACGGAATTGCCGCCGCCCGAGAAGGAGTTGGTGCCACCAAGAACATTGCTGTTCGCGGCGTTGTCGTTGTACGTTGCGCCATTCCACAAGCTCACGAGAGCGCCGTATTCGATGCCGTTGGCGGCTTTGCCTTCGGCCGAAATGTTCAGGCGGTATTCAGTCTCGAAGTCGTGATCGCGGCGATCTATAGCGCCCGTCCCCAGATTTTCAGCATCCGTGGATTCGTGAAACATTGCGGCACGGAAATCGACGTAGCCGCCGACGTTGACGGTAATGGGCGACTCGGCGGCCATTGCAGTGCCCGTCAGGGCAACAAGAGCCGAAGTGGCCAGAAGAAGTTTACGCATGCTATCCCCCTCAGTGTGGATGGACAAAGGTTGTTGAGTTTAATTAAGAAGTAGGTTACTTGACATGAGAGGGCAGGTGCCCCGTCGACGCTGAATCTGTAACAAGAGGCTTGCACAGACAAGTTTGAAATGAGGTTTTGCGGCGACTCGCTTTTTTGTGTGGCATAACCGCCACAAACCTGTTAACCTTTGATTTCCGTTCAAGCCATTGTTTTCCCGGCAAAAAAATGAAGAATTCACTGGTTTGAAAAGTTAAACTTTCAATGAGCGTCCCATGAAATCCGGCTCCCTTTTCGCTTCTTCCGCGCGTTTTTTTACCTCCCTTTCGATCCTTTTTGCGCTCAGCCTCAGTTTGACGGCATGTTCCAGCCTCGGGCTTGAGAGCGAGAAAAGCTATGAGAACAAGGATAAGGAAAAGCTTTACAGGCACGGAAGCCTTGTCAGCGACGAAGGCGGCTTTTCGCTGCTGGGCGGCGGCGACAAGAAAAGCGCGGACGGCGGCGGCCTCGGCGTGAACGGCTATTTATGGCGCGCCACGCTGGATACCATCGCCTTTATGCCTATCGTCACCGCCGATCCCTTTGGCGGCGTCATAACAACGGACTGGTATTCGGCCCCGAACGAGCCGGACGAACGCATGAAACTCAACGTTTTCATTCTGGACCGCGATTTGCGCGCCGATGGCGTACGCGTCTCCGCTTTCCGCCAAACCCGCGGCGCGGACGGCTCCTGGAGCGACGCCGCCGTGTCGCCGGCCACCGCCGGTTCGCTGGAAAACACGATTCTCACGCGCGCCCGCCAGATGCGCTTGGCGCAAAGGGAAGCCAAGTAAGGCTTTTTGCCCGTGAACGGGCGGGCGAGGCTTGTGTTGCCGTCCTCAAACTGACTAATATTGGCCTCACATCAACCGCGGCGGTTTATTGTCAACCTTGAATCAACGGAACCATGTCCGAGCCCTACGACGTTCAGGCCACCGAAACCAAATGGCAAAAAATCTGGGAAGAAAAGCAAAGCTTCAGGGCCGCGCCTGATCCCGGACGCGAAAAATATTACGTCCTGTCGATGTTCCCTTATCCTTCGGGGCGCATTCACATGGGCCACGTGCGCAACTACACGCTCGGCGACGTGGTGGCGCGCGTCAAACGCGCGCAAGGCTATAACGTTCTGCACCCGATGGGCTGGGACGCTTTCGGCCTCCCGGCCGAAAACGCCGCGCGCGACAGCAAAATGCATCCGGCCGTCTGGACGCGCAACAACATCGACACGATGCGCGGCGAGCTCAAGCGCATGGGGCTCAGCATCGACTGGTCGCGCGAAGTCGCCACGTGCGACGTCACGTATTACAAGCATCAGCAAAAGCTGTTTCTCGATTTTCTCAAGGCGGGGCTGGCGTACCGCAAGGAATCGTGGGTCAACTGGGATCCCGTGGACCATACCGTCCTCGCCAACGAACAGGTGATCGAGGGGCGCGGCTGGCGCTCGGGCGCGCCGGTCGAAAAACGTTTACTTTCGCAATGGTTTTTTAAGATTACCGCGTTCGCCGACGAATTGCTTGACGCCTTGAAAACACTGGAGCGCTGGCCGGAAAAGGTCCGGCTGATGCAGGAAAACTGGATCGGGCGGTCGGAAGGCGCCTACGTGAAATTCGCGCTCGCCGGATGCGGCGCGGGCGTTTGCGCGCCCGCCATGCCGGAAAGCCTCCGCGCCATCGAGGTCTTCACCACGCGGCCCGACACGCTGTACGGCGCGTCGTTCGTCGCGATTTCGCCGAACCATCCCCTGACCGAACATCTCGCCAAAACGGACGCGAAGCTTGCCGCGTTCGTCACGGAATGCAACCGCATGGGGACGAGCGAAGCCGTCATTGAGCAGGCGGAAAAGAAAGGGCATGACACCGGCTTGTTCGTGCAGCATCCGTTCGACAGCGCGTGGCGCCTTCCGGTTTACGTTGCCAATTTCGTTTTGATGGAATACGGCACCGGCGCGATCTTCGCCTGTCCCGCGCACGACCAGCGCGACCTCGACTTCGCCCGCAAATACAAATTGCCCGTAAAACCGGTCGTGCTTCCGCCCGAGGCCGACGCCAAAACGTTCGCCGTCGAAAACGAGGCCTACACCGGCGACGGAACAATTTACAATTCGGACTTCATGAACGGCCTTGATGTCGAGAGCGCGATCAAGGCCGCCATCAAGCAGATCGAAAAGCTAAAAGCCGGAACCGGCACGGTTCAGTTCCGGCTGCGCGACTGGGGCGTCAGCCGCCAGCGCTACTGGGGCTGTCCGATCCCGATGATCCACTGCGAGGCGTGCGGCGTCGTGCCGGTGCCGGAAAAGGATTTGCCGGTCGCGCTGCCGGAGGACGTCGGCTTCGACAAGCCGGGAAATCCGCTCGACCACCATCCCACGTGGAAGAACGTAACATGCCCCGTGTGCGGCAAGCCCGCGCGGCGCGAAACCGACACCTTCGACACGTTCGTGGATTCCAGCTGGTACTTCGCGCGTTACTGCTCGGCCGCCAACCCGGATGTTCCCGTCGAGCCGAAGGAGGCGGACTACTGGCTTCCGGCCGACCAGTACGTCGGCGGCGTGGAACACGCGATTTTGCACTTGCTCTATGCGCGCTTTTTCACGCGCGCCATGAAGGCGGCGGGCCACCTGAAGATCGACGAGCCGTTTTCGGGCCTGTTCACGCAAGGCATGGTCATCCACGAGTCCTACAAGGACGAGAACGGCAAGTGGCTTTATCCCGAAGAGGTGCAAAAAAATCCGGACGGCGGCTCCGTGCACAAGGAAACCGGACGTCCCGTCACCGTCGGCCGCATCGAGGTGATGAGCAAATCGAAAAAGAACGTCGTCGACCCCGGCCGCATCATCGGCAAATACGGCGCCGATACCGCGCGCTTGTTCATGCTGTCCGACAGCCCGCCGGAGCGCGACCTGGAATGGACGGAAGCGGGCGTGGAGGGCTGCTGGCGCTATATCAACCGCCTGTGGAAAGCCTTGACAGAAGTGGATTGGGGATTGCCGCCTGTGGGGTCTCCTATACTGCCAGGATTACAAGTATCATCTTCTTTGCTGCGCCGTATTCACAAAACAATTTTTGAAGTTTCTTCTGATCTCGACTGCTTTCATTTTAATCGCGCGGTTGCACGAATCAGAGAGCTCACGAACGAACTTGAGGGTCAAAAACAGATGCAGGAATGGAGGCGGGGGCTGGAAAGTCTGGAAAAAACAGGGAACCAAAAAAAATATCCCGGGGATCCAACAGGTTATGGAGCCATATATCGCAAAGGCCTTGAAACGATTATTCAGCTTCTTAATCCGATGCTGCCGCATATTTCGGAAGAACTGTGGTCAAGGCTCGGCCACGTGACGCCGCTCAGCGAAACGCCGTGGCCGCAGGCCGACCCGGCATTGCTTGTCGACAACACGGTCACGCTGGCGGTGCAGGTGAACGGCAAGCTGCGCGCTACGATCACGTTGCCGCGGGACGCCTCGAACAAGGAGGCCGAAGACGCCGCGATGGCCGACCCGAACGTCGAACGGGCGCTGGCCGGAAAAACGCCGAAGAAAATCATCGTAGTCAAAAACAAGATCGTCAACATCGTGGTGTAAATCAGATGGCGGAAGACAGGGATCAGGTATCAGAAATAGGGGGTCGCAAAGGCTTGATGAAGAAATTCTGCCTTCTGATGCCTGTCCTCTGCCTTCTGGGTTGCGGCTTTTCGCCCATTTACGGATCGCATGAGGGCGGCGCGCCGGTGGCGAAAGAACTCGGCAACGTCGAGATTGCCAACATTCCCGACCGGCAGGGTCAGCAACTTCGCAACCGCTTGATCGACCGCATGTATTTTTCGGGGCGGCCCGAACATCCCGAGGCCACGCTTGCGGTAAGGCTGCGCAGCACGGAAATCGAGCTCGGCATCCGCAAGGACGCCACCGCCACCCGGCGCGAACTGAACATGTGGGCGGATTATGTCCTGCGCGGCAAGGACGGCGAACAGTTGCTTAAGGGCACGGCGCACAGCGTCGTCAGCTACAGCAAGCTCCGCGCGCAATACGGCACGGTGGCGGCGGAACAAAACGCCATCGATCGCGCCCTCAAGGAAGTCGGGGAGCAGATCGTCAACCGGTTAAGCCTGCATTACGCAGAGGGCTCTTCCCGGGACGGCGGGTGAAGCCTTCCGGAGAATCGTCGCGGGACGCACGGCTTTTTGGGGAAGCGCCTTCCGGTCCGGAGCCCGTTCTTCGGGAACGTACTGTCCTAGGGCTTCCTGAAAATTTTTGTTGAAATCCCGGTTGAGAACGACGAATACCGTCGCGCCTTTGTCCATGAGGGCGCTTTCCGTTGTTTCCGTCGTCGACATCCACGCGTTACGTGAAACCGCGATGATCGGCTTCACCGGAAGCACGGCGCGAAGGTAGGAAATATGATCGCCGCCGCTGCTGTCCTTGAGGTCCGGAAAAGTGACGATCGCCGCGGCGCTCAGGAGAATTTCGGCGCGCTGGCCATCGACGCCGTCGCGGCCCGTGACGCTGCCGTCCCTGCCGGTCTTGTCGATCAACGCGGCGGCCTGTTGGATTTCATCGAACCAGTTCAGGTGAAGAACCGTGTGGCCCATATCGAGCAACGTTTGTTCGACGAGAATCGCTTGCTCGCGATTTCGCGGGCAGGTGTCCATTTGGGAATATCCGCTTAGCAATACAACGCGCGCCATTGTTCTCTCCTTTAAATAATAAACCGTTTCAAATTTTCTGGCTCCACGATAGCAGATGCTCTAACCTCGAAAAAAGGTTAATTTTACGGAAACTGTTTATGAAACCATCGACGGCCCAGATTAACGCTTTCCTGAGCAAGCCCGAGGCCCCATTTTCCTTACCTATCTGGAAACACAGTTTTGCTTCTCTCCTCGATCCTTATTTTCTCCTGTTATAAAAAGCCCGTTTCACACACGCTCACCAATCTCGACTGTCAGAGCGC